>JAEVZA010000349.1 GCA_023392475.1 Actinomycetes bacterium
CGCCCACACCGACGCGGGTGTGCCGGGACCGTCGGGCCCGGGCGGGTCGAGGGGGACCGTGCGGACGTGGTCGAGCTCGTCGGCCCAGCGGCCCAGCTGCGCCAGTGCGAGGTTCCAGACGGGGAGCGCCGCGGGCGGCGTCGGCGCCGGGTCCGGGGGGAGGGGATCGGGGTCGGCCACGGCCGCACCAGCTTGGCACGGTGGCCGTCGCCCTCCCTCCCCCCGTTCTGTGCTGCGAGACCGCGGGAAATCCCGCGCTCTCGCATCACGGAACGGTGGGCGGCGGGGCCTCCTACGATCGGGCAGCCACGAAACGATCGAGGGGGCCGACGGTGAGCGACGGATCCGGGACCACCAACGAGCGGGGGCCCGACGGCGACCGGTCGTACGCCGCGGTGCGCGACCGCCTCCGCATGCCCCTCGAGGACGCGATGGAGACGCAGCGGGCGGTCCGCCGCGTGCTGCCCGACCCCGTCGACGACGACGTCGTCCTGCGCTGCATCGAGCTCGCGCTCAAGGCGCCGACCGGCTCGAACGGGCAGAACTGGCAGTTCGTCGTGGTGCGCGACCAGGCGATCAAGGCCGACTTCGCACGCCGCTACCAGCAGGCGTGGCGGCTGTACGGCGGGATCGGCCGCCGGGCGGTCCGTGGCGACGCCGCCATGCTGAAGGTCCTCGACGCCGTGTCGTGGCAGGTCGAGCACTTCACCGAGATCCCCGTGCTGGTGGTCGCCTGCCTCGAGGGGCCGATGCGGTTCGTGCCGTACCCGGCGCTCGTCCAGTCGAGCCACTACGGCTCCATCTTCCCGAGCGTGCAGAACCTGCTGCTCGCGGCGCGGTCGATGGGCCTCGGCGCGTCGCTGATCACGCTGCCGATGTGGAGCGTCACGATGGCGCGCCGGGCGCTCGGCCTCCCGGTCGGCGTGCAGCCGGTGTGCATGGTGCCGCTCGGTTGGCCACGCGGTCGCTACGGGCCGACGACGCGCCGGCCCGTCGGCGAGGTCGTGCACCTCGACCGCTACGGCAACCGGCCGTGGCAGGGTCACGAGGTGGGGGAACCGGCCGACGCCGGGGAGCGGGAGGTGACGTCGTGAGCGGGTTGGACGGAGCACCGATGCCGGGGATCGTCGACGCGGCCGAGGCCGTGCGCGAGGGCCGGCTCTCCTCGCTCGAGCTCGTCGAGGACTGCCTCGGGCGGATCGACGCGCGCAACGACGAGCTCAACGCGTTCGTGCACGTCGACCGCGACGGCGCCCGCCGCGCGGCCGAGGCGGTCGACGCGGCCGTGGCGGCCGGCGAGGGCGACCTGCTCGGTCCGCTCGCCGGCGTGCCGTTCGGGGTGAAGGACCTCGAGGACTGCGAGGGCATGCCGACGAGCCACGGCTCCGTGCTCTACCGGGGCGGGCCGCCCGCCGCCGCCGACTCCGAGCACGTGGCGCGGCTCCGGGCCGCGGGCGCGATCCCGATCGGCAAGACCGCGGCGCCCGAGTTCGGCACGCTGCAGTACACGCACACGCTCGCGTGGGGCACCACGCGCAACCCGTGGGACCCGACCCGCACGCCGGGCGGCTCCAGCGGCGGGACCGCGGCGGCGGTGGCGGCGGGCATCGTGCCGTTCGGGACCGCGTCCGACGGCGGTGGCTCGACGCGCATCCCGGCGGGCTTCACGGGCCTCGTCGGCCTGAAGCCGAGCCACGGGCGCATCCCCCACCCCGACGAGGACCCCTCGGAGACCGCCTGCTACGGCGCGCTCACGACGACCGTGGCGGACAGCGCCCGCCACCTCGACGTGACGGCCGGCCCCCACGACACCGACCGGCTCTCCCTGCCCGCGCCCGAGCTCCGCTACGAAGCGGCCATCGAGTCGCTCGACGTCTCGGGCTTGCGCGTCGGCTGGTCCTCCGACCTCGGGTTCGCGCCGGTCGATCCGGAGGTCGAGGAGCTCGCCCGCGCGGCGGCGCACGACGCGGCCCGCGCCGCGGGCGTCGACCTGGTCGACGTCGACGTGCACCTCACCGATCCGGTGGCGACCTGGCTGTCGGCCGGGGCCATGTCGCTGTGGTTGAACATCGACGAGGGCGAGCACTGGCCCGCTCGCGCCGAGGACATGACGCCGTACGTGCGTCGCTCGCTCGAGGCCACGCACGACCGGCCCCTCCGCACCCTCGCCAAGGGGTACCGACGGCGCCTCCGGCTCCAGGAGGACATGGCCACGCTGTTCTCCGAGGTCGACGTGCTGATGACGCCGACGACCGCGGTGCCGGCCTTCGCGGCCGAGGGACCGCCGCCGGCCGAGATCGCCGGCGTGGAGGTCAACCCGGCCATGAGCGTGCCGTTCACGATGCTGGCGAACCTCTGCTGGAACCCGGCCGTGTCGGTGCCCGCCGGCCTCACGGCCGACGGCCTGCCCGTGGGCCTGCAGGTGATCGGGCGCCGCCACCACGACGAGGTGCCCCTGCGGTTCGCCCGGCTGCTGGAGATCGAGCGCCCCTGGCCGCTCCACGCGCCGCCCCCGACCTGACGGGACCGGCTCGTCTCCCGTGCTGTGCTGCGAGACGCGTGATCTCCCGCGCGCTCGCAGCACGGAACGGCGGGGTGGGCGGTGTGTGGCACACTCGGCGGCCGTGCACCTGGCCGTCTACACCGACGCCGCCGAGCGGGGCGGCGCCGAGTCGAGCATGGGCATGTTCATCGAGCGGTACCGGCCCGACATCCGGGTCACCGTCGTGGGCACCGACGAGGACGTCGTCCGCTGGCTGGCGAGCCGTCGCCCCGGCAGCCGCTACGCGGTCCTGCCCGCGATCCGGGACAAGAGCGACGTGCGGGCGATGCTCCAGCACCGCCGCGCGTTCCAGCGGCTCGATCCCGATCTCGTCCACTTCAACCTGTCGACGATGTCGTCCTGCCAGTGGGCGCTCGCCGCGGCGCTGACGATCCCCGGGCTGCCCGTCGTGGTCCTCGAGCACGCGCCGCTGGGCACGTGGTCGGCGCTGTCGAACCGCCTCAAGCGTGTCACCTCGTCCCGGGCCGACGCGCACGTGGCGGTCGGGCACGGCGCCGCCCGCATCATCGAGGGGCTGGGCGGGTTGCCGGCCGGTTCGATGCGGGTGATCCACTCGGGCGTGCCGATCGTTGAGCTCGACCCGCCGCCCCGCACCACCGACGACTTCGTGCTCGGCATGCTCTCCCGGCACGACCCGGTGAAGGGCATCGACCTCGCCATCCGGGTCGTCGACCGGCTCGGGCCCGGCTACCGCCTGGTCGTGATCGGCGACGGCTCGGCCCGCGGCGACCTCGAGGCGCTGGTCGACGAGCTCGGCGTCGGCGACCGCGTCGAGCTGCGTGGCTGGGACGACCGCGCCCGCGACCTGCTGCCGACGTTCGACGTCTACGTCCTCCCGTCGCGGCTCGAGGCGTTCCCCGTGTCGGTGATGGAGGCGATGCAGGCGGGCGTGCCCGTCGTGGCCACCGAGGTCGGCAGCATCCGCGAGGCCGTCGACGACGGCGTGACCGGCCGCATCGTGCCGGTCGAGGACGTCCCCGCGATGGCCGACGCCGTGCGCGAGCTCCACGACGACCCGGCCACGCTCCGGGCGATGGGGGAGCGGGCGCGGGTCGTCGGGTTGGAGCGCTTCGACGCCGACGCCGGCGTGCGCCAGTGGGAGGCGCTCTACGACGAGGTGCTGGCCCGACGGGGCCGCACACCTCGTCCCTAGCTAGCCGACCGTCAGCTTGGTGGTCGCGTTGTCCGACTTCTCGATCTCGCCCGGCTGGCCGACCGGATCGCAGCCGTCGCCGACGCCCGAGACGCCCGTGGCCGTCACGACGTACGTGCCCGGGGCGACGCCGGCGGGGAGCGTGAACCGGAAGTCGTGCTCGTGGGTCGCGACTCCCTCGGTGGGCGGCACGGTGTCGGACTTGGTGGCGGTCGCGGCGCACCCGACGTAGGCGCCATCGAGCGGCACGAGCTCGGACGCCGTCGTGGCGGCGTCCGGTCCGAGGGTCCAGCAGGCCCGACCGTCGAGCTTGGGGATCGGGTCCTTCGAGCGGTCGGGATCGACCCGGACGTTCACGCACATCTGCGTCCCATCGGCGATGGGCATCGTCGGATCCGTGACGTGGACCTCGACGGCGCCGTCGCCGACGGCCGTGGCCGTCACGAGGAGCTTGTCCGGATCGATCGTCGTCGGCGTGGTGTCCGTGACGACGGGCCCGGTCACGACGTCCTGCCGGCGGGTCCCGCCGCCGTCGGAGCCGCCCATGGCGCCGGCGGCCAGCACGACGACCAGCACCAGCGCCAGGGCGGCTCCGCTCGCGACCGCCCCTCGAGCCAGACGTTGGCGCCGGCGCAGCACGTGGCCGCGCCGGACCACCGCGTCGTAGCGGGCCGCGGCGTCCGTGGGAGGCGGGAACGAAGGTGGGCGGCGGCTCACGACGGCGTCCCTTCCGAGACGTCGTCGAGCACCGTGAGCTCGCCCCGCAGCCGGTGCGTGGCGCGGGACAGGTGGGTCTTCACGGACCCGGTGGACATGCCGAGGGAGGTCGCGACCTCGTCCTCGCTCAGGTCGATCAGGTAGCGCATCACGACCACCTCCTGCTGGCGTCCGGAGAGCCGGTGCACCGCGCGTGCCAGGTCCACGCGGAGCACGGCGTCGTCGTCGGGCCGGTCGCCCGAGACGCGCTCGTCGGGCGCGGTGCCGGCGTCGCGGCCGGACCGTCGCACGTGGTCGATCGCCAGGTTCCCCACGACCCGGAGCAGCCAGGCGTCGGGGTTGGGGTGCGATCGGACCGTGCGCCACCTCGCGTAGGCACGGGCCAGCGCCTCGGCGGCGATGTCCTCGGCCACGGCCCGGGAGCCCACGAGTCGGCGGGCCGTGCGCAGCGCGCGCTCGTCCATCCGCTCGTAGAAGCGACGGAACTCATCGTCTCGCTCCGGGTGAGGCACCACACTCTCCTTCAACGGGCGACGGTACCGGTCCGTTGACAGCGGTCCAGGAACCATCCGACTGGAGCGCCCGGACCAGGAACGATCACCCAGTCCCGTCCCGTTCTGTTGAGCGCACGGAGCGCTGGACGCTCCGTGCGCTCAACAGAACGAGGTGGGGGCCGCGCCGGGGGGTGGGGCGGGCGCGGACCGGGCCCTCGCGGGGTCGGTACCCTGTGGCCGTGTCAGCGCTGGATGCCCTCTTCTGGGTGACGTGCCTGGTCCTCGTCGTCGCCGGCGTGTCCAAGGCCTCCGACCCGTCCGACACCGGCGCCACCCTCGGTGCGCTCGGCCTGCCGGGCGGCGCGGCCGCCGCCCGTGCGGTCGGCGTGGTCGAGGTGCTCCTCGGCCTCGGCGGCCTCGTCGTCGGCGGACCCTGGTTCGCCGCCGGCGTCGCCCTCGCGTACCTGGCGTTCGCGGTCGTCGTCGCGGTGGCGCGCCGGCGCGACCTGCCGCCCTGCGGGTGCTTCGGCGCCGCGTCGGCGCCGCCGCGCTGGGTGCACGTCGCGGTGCACGGGCCGTCGG
>JAEVZA010000352.1 GCA_023392475.1 Actinomycetes bacterium
CCGCGGTGCTGCTCGCCGGCGCCCTGGTCGCCGCGTCCTGCTCCGACGACGGCGGGCAGGCGTCGGGCTCCACCGCCACGACCGCCGCGCCGTCGTCGTCCAGCACGTCGGCGCCGGCGCGCTGCGCGCCGCCCGCCGACGCGTCGACGCCCGTCCCCGCCGCGGCCGTGAAGGGCTCCACCAGCGACCGCGACCTGACCTCGTTCGACGGCACCCGCATCCGGGTGCACTGGTTCCCGCTCCCGGCGGCCACGGCGCAGGACCCCAGGCCGACGGTCCTCATGGGCCCCGGTTGGGGGCTCGCGGGCGACAGTGACCCGAGCGCGCCCGGCCTCTTCGGCTCGGTGTCGATCAAGTCGCTCAACGAGGCGGGCTTCAACGTGCTCACCTGGGACCCGCGTGGGTTCGGCCGCTCGGCCGGCACGGCGCAGGTCGACTTCCAGGGCGCGGAGGGCCGTGACGTCCAGCGCCTGATCGACTGGGTCGCCACGCAGCCGGGGGTGCAGCTCGACGGCACCTCGGACCCGCGCATGGGCATGGTCGGGAGCTCGTACGGCGGCGGGATCCAGTTCGTGACCGCGGCGATCGACTGCCGTGTCGACGCCATCGTCCCCGTCATCGCGTGGCACTCGCTCGGGACCAGCCTCTACAAGTCGGAGATCGTGAAGTCGGGCTGGGCCGGCATCCTCAGCCAGGTGTCGACCTCGGCCTCCGTCGACCCGATGGTCACCGACTCGTACGAGCACGGGCTCGAGTCCGGCACGATCACCGACGCGCAGCGAGACTGGTTCCTGTCGCGGGGCCCGGGTGACGAGCTCGTGGGCAAGGTGGCGGTGCCGACGCTGATCGTCCAAGGGACGGTCGACACCCTCTTCACGCTCGACGAGGCCGTCACCAACTACCGGATCCTGCAGCGCAACCACGTCCCGGTGTCCATGCTCTGGTTCTGCGGAGGCCACGGCGCGTGCCTCACGAAGGCGGGCGACCCCGGTCGGATGAGCGTCGCCGCGCTCGCCTGGCTCCGCCGCTACGTCCAGCGCGACGACTCGGTGGAGCTCGGCCCGCGCTTCGACACGATCGACCAGGACGGCGTCCGGTGGACCGCCGACGACGTGCCCGCGCCGTCCGCGCACCCGCTCACGGCCACCGGTGAGGGCCGCCTGCTGCTCAGCTCCATGGGTGGCGCCGGCCCCGCGAGGAAGCCGGCGGCCGCCGGCGACATCGTGGGCGACCTCGCGCTCGGCGTCACGCCGGCGCCCGCGGTCAACGCCGTCGACGTCGACATCCACGTGCCGGCCGGCCCGCACCTCGTGGTCGGTGCACCGAAGCTGAAGGTCACCTACCAGGGCGAGACGCCCGCCGGCGACCGTCCGACGCGGATCTTCGCCCAGCTCGTCGACCCCGCCACCGGCCTCGTGCTCGGCAACCAGATCACCCCGGTGCCGCTCCAGCTGGACGGTGCCGAGCACACGGTCGAGGTGCCGCTCGAGTGGGTGTCGTACTCGCCGGCGCCGGGCTCCACGCTCCAGCTCCAGCTGGTGCCGACGACCGTGGCCTACGCCACGCCGCGGCTCGGCGGCCAGGTCGACCTGAACGGGATCGACATCTCGCTGCCGGTCGTGACCGGCATGCACCGCGGCTGACCGTCGCGCACGACCCGCGAACGACACGAAATCCTGTGCAGGTGGAACGTCCAACGTTCCACCTGCACAGGATTTCGCGTCGTTCGGGGCCCGGCGGTGCCTCGGTCGCTCAGCGCTGGGCGCCGAGGCTGCTGGCCGGGAAGATCCCGGCCTTCGCGAGGTAGCCGGGCACGGGGTGCGCGACGGCCTCCTCCAGCCACGGCACGATCGCCACGGCGGCGTCGAGGTCCACGCCCGTGCCCCAGCCCATGCGCTCGAGCAGGTAGGCGAGGTCCTCGGTCGGGATGTTGCCGGTGGCGTTCGGGGCGAAGGGGCAGCCGCCGATCCCGCCGAGCGACGAGTCGAGCACCCGGACGCCCGCCTCGACGGCGGCCGCCGCGTTGGCGAGGCCGGTGTTGCGCGTGTTGTGGAAGTGGCAGCGCAGCGTCGTCCCGGTGCCCTCCACGAGCGACGTCGCGAGCGCGACGCGCTCGCGGACGTCGACGGGCGTCGCCACGCCGATCGAGTCGGCGAGCGCCACCTCGTCGGGTCCGGCGGCGACGACGCGACCGAGCACGGCGGCCAGGCGCTCGACGGGCACCTCGCCCTCGTACGGGCAGCCGAACGACGCGGCCAGCGTGACCGAGACGGGGAGGCCTGCGGCGCGGGCGTCGGCGCAGATGGCGTCCACCTCGTCGAGGAGCCCCGCCGTGTCCTTCCCCTGGTTCTTCACGGCGAACGTGTCGGTGCACACGGCCACGGCGTTCACCTCGTGGACGCCGGTGGCGACCGCGCGGTCCAGCCCGCGCCGGTTGAGCACGAGGCCGATGTAGCTGGGCTCGAGCGCCGCGAGGCCGGCATCCGCGTGCAGCGCGGCCATCACGGCCTCCGCGTCGGCCATCTGCGGCACCCGCTCCGGGTTGACGAAGCTCACCGTCTCGATCCGCCGCAGCCCGGCCCGCACGGCCCGGGCGATCAGCTCGACCTTCGTCGGCGTGTCCAGCAGCGTGGGATCGGACTGGAGCCCGTCGCGGGGGGAGACCTCGACGATGTCGACCCGGCCGAGCTCGGGCCGGCCGGGTGGGCGGACGTCGGACGTGCGGGCCGCCGGCGCGGCGGTGCTCGGTGCGCTCACCCCGCCAGTCTGACAGCGCGGCGGCGCGCGTCCAGCACGCGCCCCACCCGCGCCCGGTTGCTGCGCTGGATGCAGATGAACGGGAGGTGCGCGACCCACCCGAACCCGATCATCACCAGGCCGAGCGGCCACGGGCACCACAGCAGGAACACCGGCCCCGACGCCGCGTTCATCCAGTGCACGAGCTCGGCCCGGCGCGTCTCGGCGGCGAACCGCACGAGGGCCTGGTCGGACGCGCCGCCGAGGTGGCGCTTCGACGTGCCACCCCGGAACAGGGCGCCGCCCTCGGGCATCCGGTCCTTCCACCGCCCGATGCGGAACCGTCGCTGGTAGAAGCGCCCCTCGTCCTCGAACCGGCGCGGGCGGGTGAGCCACGAGTCGTGGTCGAGCCGGTCCAGGGGGATGCGCTGCACGAGGTAGCCCGTGCCGACGCCGATGGCCGTCCAGGCGACGCACGACGCGACGACCGCCGCCCGTGGTTCCAGCGGCAGGTCGATCGCGGTCACCGGTCGTCGGCACCCACGTGGATGACCCGGCCGCGCCAGCGGACGGCGCGCCGCACGTACGTGAGCCAGGCGGAGCGCGCGAAGACGAGGAGGAACACCAGGAGGTGGACCGGGTACAGCAGCGCGGACACCGGACCGAAGCGGCCGACCTGTCGGAACATCGCCGCGAGCTGCAGCGCCATCGCCGCGTACAGGACCACCCCGACGAGCAGGGGCGTGGCGCCCCGCAGGCCGTCCTCGAGCGCGAGGGCCGCCGTGCCCAGCGCGGCGATCCAGAGGAACACCGCGAGGAAGCGCCGGCCGCGCGTGGCGCCCGCCCCGGTCGCGAAGCTCTTCGTCCAGCCCTGGACGAGCGATCGCATCCCGCCCGGGTACATGCGGAAGCGGACGCCGTCGGCGCCGAGCAGCACGTGGGAGCCGAGCCCCGCGTCGTGGTAGCGGCGTGCGAGCGCCATGTCCTCCACGACCTGGTCGCACACCGAGGCGTGCCCGCCCACGGTGCGGTAGTCGTCCACCGAGGTCACGAGCAGGGGCCCGAACGCGCTCTGGACCTCGGCGCGGTCGCCGGCGCCGCTGCCCATGACGGCGATCACGTTGAACAGCGCGGACAGCTGCTCGTACGGGCGCTCCACGACGTGCCACGGCTGCACGGACAGGAGCCCGCCCGTCCGGGCCTGCTCCTCGACCACCCGCTCGAGCGCGCCCGGCGCGAGCCGGACGTCGGCGTCCGCGAAGACGAGGATGCCGCCGGCGCTGCGGTCGGCACCGGTGTGGCAGGCCCAGCACTTGCCGGTCCAGCCCGACGGCAGGTCGGCCGCGTGGAGCACGGTCACGCCCTCGTGGGCCGCGGCGACGGCGGCGGTGGCGTCCGAGGAGTGGTCGTCGACGACGAGCACCTCGGTGTCGGGCGGCGGGTCGCGCTCGAGGTCGCCGAGCAGACCCCCCAGGCTCAGCTCCTCGTCCCGGGCCGGGACGACCACCGTGATGCGGCGGCCGATGCCGCCCTCGATCGCCGGCGGGAGGTCCGCCACGCGCCGCGCGCGTCCGAAGGCCCACCAGCCCAGCGCCCAGCCCACGGCGCACAGCACGATCCTGGCCGTCAACCGCACTCCATCCGGGGTCTCCTTCCGGCGGCGCGGGCCGCACCGGAGGCGAGGCCCAGCGACATTCAAGCCCAACGGAGCCCCCGGCGGCCCGCGCTCCCACGGGTGGCTCGGGAAACCACTCACACGGGGAGCGCGGGGGCCGATGGGAGGACGTGGAAGCCCAGCATCGACCCAACGGCGGCGGGCCGTCACCGATCGAGGACCGGATGCCGGTCCTCGTCCTGCAGCGCGGCGGCGGGGACGCCGCGCGGCTCCGACGACACCTGCGGACGTCGTCCTGCATCGAGACGGCCGTGGCCGGTCCCGACGCGCTCCTCCGCTCGCCGCTCCGGTGGCCTGCCGATCCGCGCGTGCACCCCGTCGCGATGGTGGCGCTCCTCCCGGAGCGCGACGGCGCCATCGCCTCCGCCGAGCAGATCGCCCGGCGCCTGGGCGAGGTGCCGCTCGTGGTCGTGGCCGACGGCACCCGCGACTTCGCCCTCGCGCTCCTCGAGGTGGGGGTCGAGGACGTCCTCGACGCCGTCCACCTCTCGGGCGCCGCGCTCGAGCAGACCATCGGCGACGCGGTCCACCGCCGGGTGGGGCGCATCCTCCACGTGGCCGACGTCGAGCGGCCCGTCGACATCCCGATGCTCACCACGGGGGTCCGTCCCCGCGTCGGGACCGCGCGCACCGGCAGCGCCGTCGCGGGCTGAGGCGCTGCGGGAGCGGCTCCCGCGGCCGGGTACGCTCTGCGGCGAACCTCCGGCCCGTGGAGAAGCTGTGCTCCGATTCACCGAGGAACACCACCTGTTCCGCCAGACCGTGCGCGAGCTGGTCCAGAAGGAGATCGACCCCTACGCGGACGACTGGGAGCGCTCGGGGGACTTCCCGGCGCACGACCTCTTCCGCCGCTTCGGCGAGCTCGGCCTCCTCGGCCTCGAGTACGACCCGGCCTACGGGGGCGGGGGAGCGGACCACGTCTTCACGATGATCCTCGGCGAGGAGCTCGGCCGGTGCGCCTCCCTCGGCGTGTCGATGGCGGTGTCGGTGCAGACCGACATGGCCACCCCGGCGCTGCACCGCTTCGGCAGCCCCGAGCTGAAGGAGCGCTACCTCCGCGGCGCCATCAGCGGGGAGCTCGTGACCTCCATCGCGGTGTCCGAGCCCGACGCCGGCTCCGACGTCGCCGGCATCCGCACCCGGGCCGTGCGCGACGGCGACGAGTGGGTCATCAACGGCGCCAAGATGTGGATCACGAGCGGCACCCAGTCCGACTGGCTCTGCCTGCTCTGCCGCACCTCCGACGAGGGCGGCTACCAGGGCATGTCGCAGATCGTCGTCGAGACCGGCACGCCGGGCTTCGCGGTGAGCCGCAAGCTGGACAAGCTCGGGATGCGGGCCTCCGACACGGCGGAGCTCACCTTCACCGACGTGCGGGTCCCGGTCACCAACACCATCGGCGAGCCCGGCCGCGGCTTCCAGCAGCAGATGGCGCAGTTCCAGAACGAGCGGATGATCGCCGCCTACCAGATGGTCGGCGCCACGGAGCTCGCCCTCGAGCGGACGATCGCGTACCTGAAGGAGCGCCAGGCCTTCGGCGCCCCGCTGCTGGCCAACCAGGCGCTGCAGTACGAGCTGGCCGACATCGCCGCCGACCTCGACATGGCCCGCCACCACAACTGGGCGGCGGTCGCGGCCTACCTGGACGGGGAGGACATCACCCGCCAGGCCACGGTCGCCAAGCTGAAGACGGCCCGACTCGCCCGGCGCATGGCCGACGTCGCCGTGCAGTTCCACGGGGGCATGGGCTACGTCGAGGAGAACTGGCCGGCCCGCTTCTTCCGCGACACCCGGTTGTGGTCCATCGGGGGAGGTGCGGACGAGGTCATGCTCCGCACCCTCGCCCGCATGAACGACATCACCGTCGACTGAGGGCGAGCCGGTTCGGCGGTACGGACCCGGCCCCGGCAG
>JAEVZA010000419.1 GCA_023392475.1 Actinomycetes bacterium
GGCGGCGCGGGCCCGACCACTCCCCCCGTCGGCATGCCAGTGCCTAGGGTGGCCGCATGTCCCGGGACGACGTCGAGCCCCCGACCGGTCCACGCCTGGCGCTGCTGAAGCGACTCGGGTTCGGCGACCTGACGCACGACTCGCACGTGCCGTTCATGTCCCACCTCCTCGGGACGCGGCGGGTGCTCGTCGAGTGGGGCGAGCGCCCGGCGCTCTGCGATGCCGGGCTGTTCCACTCGGCCTACGGCACCGAGTACTTCCCGGTCGACCACCCGGCGGAGCGTGACGAGGTCCGGGGCGTCATCGGCGACGACGCCGAGGAGATCGCCTGGCTGTGGTGCACGATCCGTCGGGACACGATGGACCCGTCCGGTCCCACGACCGTCGTGGAGCGCAGGGACGGCGGCACGCTCGAGCTGGACCGGCGGCGCACCGCGGACGTCGCCACGCTGTGGGCGGCCGACACGGTGGAGCAGATCGGGCGGATGACCCCCGACGAGCGTGCGTTCGCCCGCTCCCTCGATCGGGTGCTCGACCTCGCCAGCCCGGCGGCGCAGGACGCGGCGCGGGCCGTCATGCCGCTGGTCGAGGAGCGCTGAACGCAGACCGCCGGCCGCCCTTGCACTGCGGCCCCCCGCAGTAGAGGACGAAGAGCACGTCGTCGCCGGACGGCCCCAGGTTCCGCTCGGCGATGCGGCGGTGGGGCAGGTTGCGCGCGCCGGGCACGTCCCCGGCGGCGTGGAGCTCCGGGCCGCGGACGTCCGTCGCCACGAACCCTCGTGCCCGGACGCGCCACGGGCCCCCGGACGTCACTGTCCGGGGGCCCGTGGAGCAAGTTCCGTCGGTCAGATGCGGGCGCTCCTGCCGGTACCGGCGACCGCCGCGACGATCAGGCCCACGAGACCCACCGCCGCCACGATCCAACCGATGGTCGGGCTGGCGAAGAGGGCGATGACCACGCCCACCACGATGACCAACAACGCAGCTCCGATCGTCATGACTCCTGACCTCCTCGTCGTGTGTGAAGCATGAGGTACCCGAAGCGATCAGCTGGGAAACCACCGCGACAGGTGGTCGTGAATCCCCCGCCCGCGCTGTAACGACCGGTGCGGTCCGAGCGATGCGCGACCGGATCACCCGCCGGCGCCCGGTGCGCTGATCGGCGACGACCGACCCGGGTAGGGGGCGGCGCGTGCGACGACGTTCCCCGACCCCCGTCACCTCCCGGCTGTGGTTCGTGCCGGTCGTGTGCGTCGCCGCCGGGCTCGTCCTCTCCACCACGACGATCTGGATCGACCGGTGGTTCGACGACCGGCTCGTGCCCACCTCCCTGACGGGCGGGCCGGACGCGGCGCTCCAGATCCTGTCGACGATCGCCGCCTCCATGGTCTCGCTCGCCGCGCTGGTGCTCACCATCACGATGGTCGTCGTGCAGCTGGCGATGGGGCAGTTCTCGCCCCGCATCGTGCAGACGATCCTCCAGGACCGACCGAGCCAGTTCGCCATCGGCCTCTTCGTCGCGACGTTCGTCCACGCGATGCTCACGCTGCGGGAGATCGACACGAGTGGCGGCACCGTGCCCGGGCTGGCCATCGTCGTGAGCTACCTGCTCGTGCTGGTCAGCATCGCGGTCCTGGTCCTGTACGTGGACCACACCGGGCGATCGCTCCGCGTGTCGGCGCTGATCGAGCTCGTCGGGACCGACGTGCGGCAGCTCCTGGACACGACGTACCCCGAGCACCTCGTCCCGCAGGCCCACGACCACCCGCGCTGCGTCCTGGCCGAGCGGTCCGGCGTCGTGTGCACCGTGGACGTCGATCGGATCGTCGAGCTGGCCACCGACGGCGGAGCCTGCGTCCGGATGCGGCCCGGCCTCGGGCAGTTCGTGCCGTCGGGCAGCCTCCTCATGGAGGTCGACGGTGGACCGATCGACCGCGGGGAGCTGCGGCGGACCGTGCGGCTCGGCCTCGAACGCACGCTGGACCAGGACGTCGCCTACGGCTTCCGCATGCTCGTCGACATCGCGGAGCGCTCCGTCTCGGAGTCGCCGTTCCAGGACCCGACCACCGCGGTGCAGGCGATCGACCGGCTGCACGACGCCCTGCGCCAGATCGCCACCAGGGAGCTGCCGGACGGAGCGTTCCGGGACGACACCGGGGTGGTGCGGCTCGAGATGCCCGTCATGGACTGGGACGCGTACGTCCACCTCGCGTTCGAGGAGATCATCCTCGCCGGATCGGGCTCGCCGCAGGTCGAGCGCCGCGTCGCGGCGGCGATCGACGACCTGCTGGCCGTGGCACCGCCCGATCGGCGCCACGTGCTGCAGGCGACCCGGGAGCGGCTCCGGCACCGTGCCGCCGGTCGTCCAGATGACGAGGCGGACGTCGACCTGACCCCGGACGCCCACGGGCTCGGGCCTCGTGCCGGAGCGAGGTGACCCAGGTGTCCAGAGGGGTCGAGGCCGGGTGAGCGGGGTACGGGCAGGGTCGCTACCCGGTGTTGACGCGACGACCCCACGGAGGCGAACGATGGCACGTTCCGAGAGCAACGAGCTCCGGCGCAGCGGTCTGAACCCGGCGCTCGAGCGGGAGCCGGCGGCCGGCGGTGGCCACCGAGGCGGCTCCACCGACGACGCGCCGCCCGACTCGGTGCCCGAGGACAACCGCCCCGGCCACCACCCGGAGGTCGAGCAGGACCAGCCGGACCCGTTGGACTTCGTCGCCCGATCCCACGACCGCGCCGTCCGCGCCGCGCACGAGCACGAGCACGAGCACGACGAGCACGAGGTCATCTCGATCGAGGGCGCCGTCGACGCCCGCGACCACGCCGGCCGGGTCGCGGCCGCCGCGGTGCGGATCGGCCGGTCGACCGGATCGGTGGTCGCGCACGTCACGGCGACGGGCCTCCGGCGCGTCGCCGATGTGCTCGATCCCCCCGGCGAGGAGCCCGCGTTGTCGGGGACCGACGACCGCTCGTAGGGTGGCGGCCGATGGCCCGCCGTGATCCCGCGGGCATCGTCGGGATCCGCCACGGACCCGGAGTCCTCGGCCGGACCGCCCTGCACCCTGCTGCTCGCCGAGGGGCCCACGCCCCAACGTCGACCAGGAGGTCCGCCCGTGCTCGAGCTGCATGACCGCCGCGACGGCATGCCGCCGGAGCGCACGGAGGAGCTGCTCGCCCGGTACCGCACGAGCGGTGACCGGCGAGCCCGCAACGAGGTCGTCGAGGCCCACCTCCGCCTCGCCCGATCCGCCGTCCGCCGGTACGCCCGCCGCAACCCGGGGATGGCCGAGGACCTCGAGCAGGTCGCGCTCCTCGCCATGGTCCGCGCGGCCGACCGCTACCGGCCCGACTCCGGCGCCTCGTTCCGGACCTTCGCGACCCGCACCATCGACGGCGAGCTGAAGCGGCACCTGCGCGACCGGTCGTGGAACGTGCGCCCACCACGCAGCCGCCAGGAGCACTACCTCCACGTGTGCCGGGCGCGGGAGGAGCTGGCCCAGCAGCTCGGCCGGAGCGCGACGACGGCGGAGGTCGCGGCACGCACCGACCTCACGGTCGACGAGGTGCTCGAGGCGATGGAGGCGGGCGGCGCCCGGCACGGCGCCTCGCTCGAGCCGCCGCGGGACCCCGACGACAACGTGTCGGTGCGCCCCGAGCTGGCGAGCTGGGACGGTCGCTACGCCGACGTCGAGGACCGCCACGACCTCGGTCTCGCGGCCACCGTGCTCGACGACCGCGAGCGCCGCGTCCTGCACCTCCACTTCGTCGAGGAGCTGCCGCAGCACGAGATCGCCACGCAGCTCGACATCTCGCAGTCGTACGTGTCCCGGGTGATCCGCGGCGCGGTGGCGAAGCTCCGGACGGACATGGACGTCGACGGTGCGGCCATCGACGGCGCCTGATCGCGGCCTCCGACCCGGGCCGGATCACCGACGCCTTGCCGAGTGGCCGACCCGAGCGGGACGCTGGAGGGATGGAGCACCCCGGTGACGGTGCCGCCGTCGGGCGGCTGGCCGGCCTCGCGGCCGCGGTCACCTTCGGCGCGTCCGCACCGCTGACGGCGACGCTCGCCAGCGGTGCCTCGCCCGTGCTGGTCGCCGGCGTGCTGTACGCGGGCGCCGCCGTCGTCCTCGTCCCTCCGGCGATCGCACGCCTGGCCCGAGGCACCGCACGCCTCCCCGTCGGCCGCGATCGCTGGACGCTGCTCGCCCTCACCCTGCTCGGCGGCATCGCCGGGCCGGTCCTCCTCGTCACGGGGTTGGAGCGGTCGTCGTCGTCGGTGGCGTCGCTGCTGCTCAACCTCGAGGCGGTCGCGACCGTCGTGGTCGGCGCCGCCCTGTTCCGCGAGCACGTCGGCGCCCGAGGATGGCGCGCGCTCGCCCTCGTCGTCGCCGGCGGCGTGGCGCTCGTCGGGGCCCCGTCCGGCGCGGTCGACCCGATCGGGATCGCCTGCGTGGCCGGCGCCTGCCTGTGCTGGGGCGTCGACAACAACCTCTCGCGCCGCCTCGCCCTCCACGACACGTTCGTGATCTCCGGGGCCAAGGCCCTCACCGCTGCCGTGCCGATGCTGGTGGTCGGATCGCTCCTCGGCGGTGGCGGTGCGCCGTCGCTCCCGGGCCTGCTCCTCGTCGGCGCCATCGGCTACGGCGCGTCGATCAGCTGGGACCTCGTGGCGCTCCGGCACCTCGGTGCCGGGCGCGAGGCCGTGCTGTTCGCGACCGCGCCGTTCGTCGGCGCCGTCGTGGGCGTCCTGCTCGGCGAGCCCCTCGGCTGGGCCGGCGTGGTCGCCGGCGCGCTGATGGCCGCCGGCGTGGCGACCCTCCTGCGCGAGGACCACGACCACCCGCACCGGCACGAGCCGCTGCTGCACGAGCACTGGCACGACCACGACGACGGCCACCACGCCCACGCGCACCCCGCCGACCTGCAGGTCGTGGTCGGCCGGTCGGGTCGGCACCGGCACGAGCACGTCCACGCGGCGCTCGTGCACGCCCACCCGCACGTGCCCGACAGCCACCACCGCCACACCCACGACTGACGCGACAGCCGGAGGAGCACATGGACGACGAGATGGTCAGCGTGCGCTACATGGTCGACGACGTCGACGAGTCGTTGCGGTTCTACACGAGCCACCTCGGCTTCGAGGTCCTGAACGCGTTCGCGCCCGCCTTCGCGGACGTGCGGCGCGGGAACCTCCGGCTGCTGCTCAGCGGACCGACGAGCTCAGCGGGGCGAGCGATGCCCGACGGCGCGCAGCCGGGTCCGGGCGGGTGGAACCGGATCCACCTGATCGTCGAGGACATCGAGCGCGAGGTCGAGTCGCTCCGGGCGGCGGGCGTGACGTTCCGCAACGAGGTCGTGGTGGGACCCGGCGGCTCCCAGATCCTCGTCGAGGACCCGTCGGGGAACGTGGTGGAGCTGTTCCAGCCCGCAGCGGGCTGATCCGGACGGGCGTCAGCCGCCCGGGCGGATCGAGTCCCGGAGCTCCCCGACGGCGTCGGGCACCACGCGCCACCAGACCCAGCGGCCTCGCTTCTCGCCCGCGATCAACCCCGCCTCGGCGAGGAGCTTCGTGTGGTGGCTGACGGTCGGTTGGGATCGTCCCAGCGGCTCGAGCAGGTCGCACGAGCACACCTCGTCGGTCGAGGCGATCAGGCTCAGCAGCCGGAGGCGGACCGGGTCCGCGAGCGCGGCGAAGCGGCGGGCCAGGCGCTCGGCGTCGTCGTCCGACAGCGGCTCCGCGAGGACCGACGGGCAGCACGCCGCGTCCGGCTCGATCGTGGCGACGCGCTTGCGACCGCTGGCCATCGCTCCTCCGAGGGTGTTGACATCCGTCGATGCATCGATGATCCTCGATGCATCGACGCCTGTCGATCAGTGTACGGAGGAGGCTCCGCCATGTCACGGGTCCAGCTCGCCCTCAACGTCTCGAACCTCGACGACGCGATCGACTTCTACTCGAAGCTGTTCGCGACCTCGCCGGCGAAGGTGCGCGACGGCTACGCCAACTTCGCGGTCGACGACCCGCCGTTGAAGCTCGTGCTCATCGAGGGCGCGGGCCAGGCCGGCACCCTGAACCACCTCGGGGTCGAGGTCGCCTCCACCGACGACGTCACGGCCGCCACCGCACGCCTGGCCGGCCAGGGCCTCGGCACCGCCGTCGAGGACGAGGTGTCGTGCTGCTTCGCGGTGCAGGACAAGGTCTGGACCGACGGCCCCGACGGCGAGCCGTGGGAGATCTACACCGTGCTCGCCGATGCCGAGATGCCCGCTGGGCAGCTGCGGGAGGTCGAACCGAGCGCGGACGCGATGTGCTGCGGCTCGGCGCCCGAGTCCGAGTCCCGCTGCTGCTGAGGTGGCTCACGCAGCGATCGGCACGGAGCTCGAGCTCGGCGTCCCGGAGGCGTCGCTCGGGAGGCGGCTCGTCGCCGAGTTCACCGGCACCGCCATGCTCGTCGCGATCGTCATCGGGTCCGGCATCGCGGCGCAGCGGATGTCGACCGACACCGGCCTGAGACTGCTGGAGAACGCCGCAGCCACCGGGGCCGGGCTCGTCGCGCTCATCCTCACCTTCGGCCACGTCTCCGGTGCGCGCTTCAACCCGCTCGTCACCGCCGTCGCGGTGCTGGACGGCGATCTCCGTCCCCGCCACGCGGGGCCCGAGATCCTGGCCCAGGTCGCGGGCGGCCTGACCGGCGCCGTGGTCGCCAACCTCATGTTCGACGTCGCGGCGGTCACGTGGTCGACCCACGACCGGATCTCCGGTCCCACGTTCCTCGCCGAGGTCGCGGCGACCTTCGGCCTGCTCACCGTCATCCTCGGCGTCGTCCGCTCGCCTCGCGCCGAGGCCGTCGCGTACGCCGTGGGCGCGTACATCGCCGCCGCGTACTGGTTCACCTCGTCGACGAGCTTCGCCAACCCCGCCGTCACCATCGCCCGCACCGCGACCGACACGTTCGCCGGCATCGCGCCGGCATCGGCGCCGGCCTTCATCGGCGCGCAGGTCGTCGGCGCCGGGGCCGCCGTCGCCCTCGATCGCTACCTCCACCCCCGGAGCGCCACATGACCGCCGAGATGCCGTCCGTCCTCTTCCTCTGCATCCACAACGCCGGGCGCTCCCAGATGGCGCTCGGCTGGTTCGGCCACCTCGCCGCCGGCCGTGCCACCGCCTACAGCGGCGGCAGCGAGCCCGCCGAGGCCATCAACCCGGTCGCTGCCGCCGCGATGGCCGAGGTCGGCATCGACATCACCGCCGAGGCGCCCAGCCGCTGGACCGACGCGCAGCTCCGCTCCGCCGACGTGGTCGTGACGATGGGCTGCGGCGACACCTGCCCCTACGTGCCGGGGACCCGCTACGAGGACTGGCCGGTCCCCGACCCAGCGGGCCTCGACATCGAGGCCGTCCGCCCCATCCGGGACGAGCTCCGGGACCGCGTCGCCCGGTTGGTCGAGGACCTGGCGTCGGTCGGGCCGTCGGAGCCTCAGGCCCGCTGAGGCGCGCCTGACGCCGCCGCGCCCGGCGACCCGAGGTCGGTGGCCAGCCGCTGCAGCTGCGCGGTCGCGCCGGTCAGGTCGGTCGCGGTGCCGTAGAGGTGGAAGTCGGGTCGTTCGAGCGCCCAGGCCGCGTCGTGGGCGTCGAACCACCGCACGAGCTCGGGCGCGGCGCCGTCGATGCGCACGACCGATCCGCCGATCGTCGTGAACCACCGCAAGAGGTCGGCGTCGAGGCCGCCGGCGGCGGGATCCACGGTCACGAGCCGCCACCCCACGCCGTGGACGTCGTCGAACCACCGCCCGCCGTCCCGGCCCTGCGGGAACCGCTCGCCGGCCAGGGGCGACCCCTCGTCGACGATCCCCGACCCGAGGCCGGGGTGGCCCGGCACCTCGGACACGTCACCCGTGACCGCGGCGGCCATCGCCTCGTCGCGCGCTGCCGCCTCGTCGGGGTCCGGGACGCAGATGACCTTGCCGAGCTCGATCGACAGGTCGATGGCGGCCTCCGCACCGGGCTTCCGCTCCTCCTCGTAGGTGCCGAGCAGCTCGGGTCCGGCGCGCCCGTCCAGGACCAGGTCGAGCTTCCAGGCGAGGTTCGCGACGTCGCGGATCCCCGAGCACATGCCCTGGCCGGCGAACGGCGGCATGAGGTGCGCGGCGTCGCCCGCGAGGAGGACGTCGCCGCGCTGCCAGCGCTCGGCGACGCGCGCCTGGAACGTGTAGACCGCGTGGCGCTCGATGCGCGCGTTGCCCGGGTCCACGTCCCACGGCTCGAGGAGCTCCCAGGCGGTGCGCTCGTCACCCAGCCGCTCGAGCGGCTCGTCGGGCAGGCGCATGAACTCCCACCGCCGACGGCCGGGGCCGCCTGAGACCGCGGTCGTCGGTCGCGCCGGGTCGCAGATCTGGAGGTTCACCGGATCGAACACCCGGGGCTCGGCGAGGATCACGTCGACGATCAGCCAGTCGTGGAAGAACCCGCGGTCCTCGACGCCGATCCCCAGCAGGCTGCGAACGGTCGAGTTCGCGCCGTCGCAGCCGACGACGTAGCGGGCGGTGACGCGATCGCCCCCGTCGCACCCGACCACGACCCGGTCCGTGCGCTGATCGAGCGACGACACGGTGACGCCGCGGCGGAGGTCGATGCCGGGCAGCGCCGCCGCCCGGTCGGTGATCAGCGCCTCGAGGTCCGGCTGGCAGAACATGGACGAGAACGGCCACCCCGACGGGCCGGTGCCGATCCGGCCGAACCGGAGGAGCGTGGTGCCGATGGCGTTGCGCCACTCGTACACCTCGGCGGCCTCCGAGAGCGCTCGGAGCTCGTCACCGATCCCGCAGGACTGCAGGATGCGCCCGACCTCGTCGTCGAAGTGCACGGCGCGCGGCAGGCGGTAGGGCTCGGGCCACTGCTCGAGCACGACCACCGACCGACCGAGCTGCGCGAGCAGCACCGCGAGCACGAGACCGGACGGACCGGCGCCGACGATCGCCACGTCGGCGTCCGCCCCGGTGGGTGCGTCGGATCCGTCGCCGGACGTCATGGCTGCCGGAGCGGCTGGTGGCCCCAGGCACTGATGCGTTCGTACCGGCGGTCGCCGTCCCACCCGTCGTCGACCACCCGCGCCCCGTGCCCGAACTCGATCTGGAAGCCGGCGGGGGTCTCCAGGTAGAAGCTGAACATCCCGTCGTTGTCGTGCCGGCCGAGGCCGTTGGGGATGGGCAGGTCGGTCGCCCAGGCCCGGTCGAAGGCACGGCCGACGTCGTCACGCGACCTCGCCTCGAACATCACGTGGTGCAGGCGTTGCGGCAGCTCGAACGGCGCCTTCGCGAGGGCGACGGTGTGGTGGCGCGCGTTGCAGTGGAAGAAGTGGACCTCGAGCTCGATCCCCGGGGCGAGCTCGAGCTCGATCCAGTCGGACCGGACGAACCCGAGGCCCTCCGTGACGAACCGCACGGACTCGTCGAACGCCGTGGTGGCGATCACGACGTGCCCGAAGCCGACGCCCTCCGTGAGGAACCCGCCGGGCACGAGCGGGGACGAGAACGGCGTGGACCCGCCGGCGAGGCCGAGCACGACCTCGACGTCGCCGCCCCAGGGAGCGTCCGTGCGGACGAGCCGCTCCACGCGCCGCCGGCGCAGGTCGTCCGCGGTGCCGTCCCGCAGCTCGGCACCGATCACCCGCAACCGCTCGAGCGTCGCGTCGTGGGCCGACTCGTCGACGGCCTCCAGCCCGACGGCGACCGCGTCGTTCGCCGGTCCGCGCTCCACGACGACGCGCTGCGCACGGTCGTCGTCGCGCCAGGTGGGCGCGCCGTCGGCGGGTTCGCCCGGCACGAGGCCGATGACGTCCTCCAGCACCGCGGTGACGGAGGCGGGGTCGGGCAGCTCGAGGACGAGGTACCCGAGCTCGATCTGGTGATCCATGGTGGTCCTCCCTGCGGGACGGTCAGGTGGCGGCGAGGTGCGGGAACAGCCGCTCGGTGTTCGCCCGGAGCACCTCGAGGAGCGAACCGGGCGGATCCCCGGCCGCGTCGAGCTGCCCGCGGGCGATGTCGGCGACGAACTCGGGCGTGAACGGCACGTCGCTGCCGTAGTGGACGTGCTCGATCGTCGTGAGGGCGAGCAGCGCGTCGAGCTGGCGCGGGATCGGCGTGCCGGACAGGTCGTAGTGGAGCCCCGCCAGGTCGCGCAGCACGTCGACCGACGGATCGACCCCGAGGGCCAGCGCGAAGCCGGCCACGCGGTCGGCCACCACCGGCAGCGCGGCGCCGACGTGCGGGACGACGAGGCGGAGCTCCGGGTGACGGGCGATCGTGCCGTTCAGCACCAGGTCCACGATGGCCCGTGTGGTGTCGAACAGGAACTCGAGCATCGGTCGTGGGCGGCCCAGCGAGGTGCGCTCCCAGCACGCGGGCGAGGTCGGGTGCACCAGGACGCTGGCGCCCTGCCGGTCCAGCTCGTCGAACACCGGCTCCCACCGCGGATCGCCGAGGTAGGTGCCGTCGACGTTGGTGAGCAGCACGAAGCCGTCGACCCGCAGCTCGTCCACGCAGTGGCGGATCTCCGCGATCGCGTCGTCGACGTCGTCCAGCGGGAGCGAGCCGAGCAGGCCGAAGCGGCCCGGGTGGTCGAGCACCGCGCGCCGTCCCGCCTCGTTGACCGAGCGAGCGAGGTCGCGAGGCGGCGGGCCGCCGTCCAGGTGGACGCCCGGTGTGGACACCGAGAGGAGTGCGGCGGCGATCCCCAGTCGGTCCATCTGCGCCACGTGCTCCGCCGCGGACCAGGCCGGGATCGCCGGCATGCCGTCGGGGTGCTCGTGGCCCGCGTCCACGAGCGCCTGCCGGTACGACTCGGGCAGGTAGTGCGCGTGGACGTCGAGCTTGCCGGTCCCGGTCACGCCGTCGCTCCGTCCGGGTGCGGGACCTCCACGGTCAGCAGGTCGTGCCCGACCGTGAGCCGACCCGCGAACCCGCCGCTGCGGACGTCGTCCGCGAACGTCCGCGCCTCCGAGTCGTCCGTGGGCGGCGGGATGAGGTGCGTGAGCACGAGGTGGCCGACGTCGGCCGCCGACGCCATCGCGCCGAGCGCCACCGTGTCCGCGTGGTAGTCGAAGATGCGCTCGAACGGCGTCCCCGCGGTGAGCGGCGCCATCGCCGACACCCGGCACGCCTCGTGCACGAGGACGTCGCAGCCGGCGGCGAGGTCCTCGACCTCGTCGCACACCCGGGTGTCCCCGGAGATCACGACCACCCCGGCCGGTGTGGTGACGCGGTAAGCGACCGCCTCTGGGACCGGCTCGTGGTGGACGGCGACCGACTCGACCACCACCGCGCCGTCGGCGCTCCGCCACACCTCGACGGGGGTCCCGGTCGGCGTGAAGGGCCGGACGTCGAGCTCGGGCGGCCGGTCCTGCACGTGCTCGATCCGGACCGCGACGTCGTCCGAGTACGGCTCGAGCATGCTGTGGGCGAACCGGGTCGCCACGCCCTCGGCGGCCACGATCGGCAACGGGCCGGCGGGGTGCAACGTTCCCTGGACCCAGCGGGTCATCACGAGATCGGCGAGATCGACCACGTGGTCGCTGTGCACGTGGGTGACGAGGACGGCGTCGAGCTCGTGGGCGAGCACGCCCGCCTCGGCCAGCCGCAGCACCGTCGCGCGCCCGGCGTCGAACTGGAGCGCCACCTCGCCGTGCCGCACGAGCACCCCGGGCCCGGCACGACCGGGCGACGGGTGCGGCACCCCGGTCCCCGTGAGCGTGACGGTGGTCGAGGTCACGGGGTCGCCGGCTCGGGCAGCGTGCCGACCCACTCGACGAGGGTCTCGACGTACCGCGCCGGATCCGCCCCGTGCATCGAGTGCGGCATCTCCGGGAAGCTCCGGTACTCGAACGGCTGCCCGGCTCCCCTGACGAGCTCACCGACCCGGGCGGCCTGCAGGTCCGACGCGGCGCCGAGCAGCGCGCCGGTCGGCTCGTGGACCGTTCGGAAGTGGTGCGTGTGCAGGACCGGGACCCGCACCGATCGCAGCATCCGGTCGTGGTCGCAGGCGCCGTAGAACGCACCCGTCCAGAACGCGTGGCCCCACTCGGGGTCGTACTCGCGCAGCGCCTGCGGCGGCTCGTCGCCGGGCGCCATCCCGAACGCGCCGGCGAGGAGGCCCATCCAGTCCGGCAGCTCCCTCGGAACGGCGGCGAGCATGCCGTCCCAGTCGCCGATGGACCACTGCGGTCCGAGGTACTTCGCCATGAGGGCGAAGATCGGTCCGATCGCCTGGCGGAGCCCCTGCCCGACGGCGGGCTCGAGCTGCGACGAGAACAGCGGCGGATCCTCGTAGCACGCACCGACGACCTGGCCCGGCCGGGCGTAGGCGGAGAGCCAGGTGGCGGCGACGCCCCCGGACGACAGGCCGGCGACGACCGTCGGCCGACCGATCACGCCGTCGATGAAGCGGACGAGGTCACCACCGATGAGGTCGAGCGTGTAGCGGCCCGGCGCGCGGCTCGAGCGTCCTTGGCCGCGCAGGTCCACGGCGAAGGCCTGGAAGTGATCGGCGAGGAGCGGGAGCGCGTCCGCGTAGCCCCACCACGACTCGGTCTGACCGGGGACCAGCAGCAGCGCCGGCTTCGACGGATCACCGACGGTGACGTGGTTGAGCTCCACCTCGCCGGTGTCGAAGCGGCGCTCCTCGTGGCCGTGGTCCACGTAGGTCGCCTCGGGTGCGTGGGGTCCGTAGCGGTCGGCGTAGGTGCCCATGTGTCCTCCCCTGTCCGTCGTCCCGGCCCGTCAGAGGAGCCGCGTGTCGGCCGGCTCCTCGACGATCGGGTTCTCGAGCGACCCCAGACCGTCGATCTCGACCCGGACGACGTCACCGGGCCGCATCCACAGCGGCGGTTGCCGGACGACCCCGACGCCGGCGGGCGTGCCCGTGGCGACGATGTCCCCCGGCTCGAGCGTGAAGGCGGTCGAGAGGTGCTCGATCTGCGTCGGGATGTCGAAGATCATCGACGCCGTCGTCCCGTCCTGCACGAGCTCGTCGTTCAACCACGTTCGGATGCGGAGGTCGTGGGGATCCGGGACCTCGTCGGTGGTGGTCAGCCACGGGCCGATCGGGCCGTGCGTGTCGAACGACTTGCCCAGCGTCATCGTCGGCGACGCGAGCTGCCAGTCGCGCACGGTCACGTCGTTGACGACCACGTAGCCGGCGATCACGTCGGTCGCCGCGGCCGCCGGCACGTGCCGGCACCGTCGACCGATCACGACACCCAGCTCGCCCTCGAAGTCGAGCATCTCCGAGGCGCGGGGCCGGTGCACGCCGTCGCCCGGCCCCACGATGCACGTCGTCTGCTTGTTGAAGAACACCGGGGTCGCCGGACGGGGCAGGCCCGTCTCCTCGAGGTGGTCCACGAAGTTCAGCCCGGCGGCCAGGAACTTCGGGGGACGGGCGACGGGGGCGAGCAGCCGGACGTCCCGCAGGTCGAGCCGCGACCCGGTCGGGAGGTCCGGCGGCGCGTCGAGGACGGACGTGGCGCCGGCGAGCGGGACCACCTCGTCGCCCACCACGGCCCCGACGGCCTCCTGCCCCTCGTGCTCGTACCGGGCGATCCGCATGCGCATCCGTTCGATCGGGACGGCCGGGCCGCCACTTCCGCCGAATCTATATTTCATAGGTTCGGCGGGCAACCGGTAGCATCCCGCCCATGCAGCCGTCGGCGCCGGCAACCCGATCGGAGTGGGTGCAGGAGCGGCTGCGCGACGCGATCCTCCAGGGCGAGCTCGCGCCCGGCGAGCGGCTCCGTGCCAACGAGCTGGCCGAGCGGTGGGACGTCAGCGCGACGCCGCTCCGCGAGGCGTTCCAGCGCCTCGCCGCCGACGGGCTCGTGGCGATCTCGCCGCAGCGGGGCGCCCGAGTCGCGGCACCGTCGCCGCAGGAGGCCACCGAGCTCTACGAGCTCCGCCTCCTCCTGGAGCCGGTCGCCCTGCGGCGGTCCCTCGAGGCGTCCGACGACGAGCACCGGCGCGAGATCACCGCCTCGTTCGACGTCTTCCGGCGGGCCACGACGCTCGAGGAGGGCATCGAGGCGCACGCCGCGTTCCACGCGTCGCTGCTCGACCGCTGCCCGTCGGCGTGGCTGCTGCGGTTCACGAACCAGCTCGCCGACGCCTCCCGGTTGTTCCAGGTCACGTCCGTCGGCGGGCCGGTCCGTCGGCACCCGAAGGCCGAGCACCGGGAGCTGCGGGATGCCGCTGTCGGCGGTGAGATCGACCGGTGCGTGCGGCTCCAGGAGCAGCACCTCCGTCGCACCCTCGAGCTCGTCGGCGGCGCGGCGCTCAGCGACGCACGTGGCACCACACCCGCGGTCCGACCACGACGGTCGGCCCCACCGGCACGGTGATCGCCGCCACGGGCGACGGTCCGTGGCGGCGAGTCACACGCCGAGGCCGTCGATGGTCGTCGTCGTGCGGACGATGCTCGGCCGCCGCGGCGTGGAGCTGAACCCGAACCGCACGGGAGGCCACACGTCCCGGAGCGGGCCCAGGTCACGTCCCGCCCAGGACGCCGAGACGGCGGCGAGCTCGTGCTGGTCGGTCGCCCCGTACCACTCCCGCCGGCCGCCGCCGGCGGTCCCCGTCGTGCGGACGCCGCGCAGGAGCACCCGGGCGACCGGGTCGATCGCGCCGCACCAGACCGGCGACTCCGCCAGGCGGGTCGGCACGGCGCGCAGCAGCCGACCCAACGCCGTGCGACGACCGACGTCGATGCGGACGCGCAGGTCGGCGGCCTCGCACCCGAGCGCGCCGGAGGATCGCGAGGACCGCACGTCCACGACCCGCACCTCGTCGAACACGTACGTCGCGGCGACGAGGTCGGCGACCTCCCGGCTCGGCGCGAGCAGCGTGCGGACGCCGGACGGCGACTCGACCATGACGTCGGTGAACGCCCCGAACGGCGACGACCACCAGCGGCCGACGACGACGCGGTGCCCGGAGGACGTGCCGAACCCGGCGATCTCACCCCGGAACCGACCTCGACGCGTGCGGGACCGTCCGGCCGGCCGGGGGCGGACGTCGGCGCCGTCGGCGTCCGGTTCGGCGGCACGGGCGAGCCGGGCGGCGAGCCGACCGAAGATCGCGGCGTGGAAGGGCAGCATCGCGTACCAGTAGGCCCGACCCCAGAGCCCCCTGGGCACGAAGATGGCCCGCTGCACGAGGCGGTGGGCCGTGCCGTCCTCCTCGATCCGCCACTCGAGCCACGCCTCGCCCGGCAGCCGCATCTCGGCCCGCAGCCGGAGCAGGCGGCCCGGCTCGACCGCCTCGACGCGCCAGAAGTCGAGTGCGTCGCCGACGAACAGGTCATCGGGGTGCCGTCGGCCACGGCGCATGCCGACACCGCCCACGAGCCGGTCCGCCCAGCCCCGGAGCGCCCACAGCGCCGGCGCCACGTACCACCCGCGGTCGCCGCCCACGCCGGTCACCGCCCGGAACAGCGCGTCGGGGTCCGCCATCGTCCGCACCGACTGCTCGTCCACGACCACCGAGCCTCCGGACCAGTCCGCGTCGGTCGGCATCGGGTCGGCGGCCGACCGCCCGGGCAGCGACGCGTCGGACCAGCGGGTGGCGACCAGCAGGTCGGTCGAGCGCTGCAGCGCGGTGCGGACCGCCGTCCGGAACGGGATGCCCGCGTCGGGGGGCGGGAACCCGGGGGCCACCGGTCGGGTCACGACGACGTCCATGACGAGGCTGTCCACGAGCGGCCGTGCCAGGTTCGCCGGCAGCGGGGTGACGAGGCTGATCCAGAGCGACGAGAGCCGCGGACTGAGGAGCGGCACCGGGAGGATCCACCGGCGCGGCAGGCCGGCGACCTCGGCGTACACCTGCATCATCTCGCGGTAGGTCAGCACGTCCGGCCCACCGATCTCGACCACGTGGTGCCCGGGCGCGTCGTCCGACGCCGCGGCGACGAGCGCGACGAGCACGTCCCGGACGGCGATGGGCTGGCAGCGGCTGTCGACCCACCGGGGCGCGACCATCACGGGCAGCACCTCGACGAGGTACCGCAGCATCTCGAAGCTGGCGGAGCCCGACCCGATGACGACCGCGGCGCGGAGCTCGGTCACGGAGGTGCCGGCGCCGGCGAGGAGCCGTCCCACCTCGTGCCGGCTGCCGAGGTGGCGGGACAGGTGCGGGTCGTCGTCCCGACCGAGGCCACCCAGGTAGACGATGCGCCCGACGCCGGAGCGCGCCGCTGCATCGGCGACGCACCGGGCGGCGACCTGGTCCACCTCCTCGAAGGAGCTCGTGGTCCCCATCGAGTGGACGAGGTAGTACGCGGTGTCGATGCCCTGCATGGCGGCCGCCATCGACGCGGCGTCGGTCACGTCGCCCCGCAGGACCTCGACGTCGTCCTGCCACCACGCGTCGTCGAGCTTCGCCGGCTCGCGGACGACGCAGCGGACCTCGTGGCCCGCGGACAGGAGCTCGGGGACGAGCCGACCGCCGACGTAGCCCGTCGCTCCGGCGACGAGCAGCCGGCGTCGCGCCACCTAAGTAGTGCTCCGGGTCCGGAAGATCGACCAGCCGCCGGGACCCACGGCGCACCCGAGCACGATCAGGACGATCCCGAGCAGGATCTGCCCCTGGAACAGCTGCACGATCCCGGCGATGACCAGGATCACCGCGATCACCCACAGGACGAAGCCCATCTCGACCCCCGGTTCCCGCGAGGCACCGCGCCTCGCGTCCGGGCTCTACCTACCGTCGTCCGCCCGTGGCAGAACCGTGCCCGACGCCCCGGACGAACGCGAGGTGGCCGCCGAGGTGCCCCGCGACCGTGGCGACCACCGCCCCCACGACGCTCCAACCGAGCCCGCGGACGCGGCGGCCCCGGCGACGGTCGTGCCACGAGATCGAGTACGTGCCGATCGCCGCGAGGTTGCACGCGACGTGCAGGGCGGCCACGCGGCGCGACGCGTCGTCCGCCTCGTCCACGGTCGCGAACGAGGCCAGCCCGGTCACCGCGGTCGGCAGCGCCGAGAGCGTCCCGAGGCCGACGAGGCGCGTCGACGCGGCTCGCGCGCCCCGACCGCCCACCACGTCGAGCATCGCTGCGCAGGTCCAGCACCCGATCGGGATGTCCGTCATCAGCGGGTGCAGGCTGTGGCCGAGCCACCGGCCCTGCAACACCGGTCCCACGGGGGACCCGGCGAGGGCCACGGCCGAGCGCCCGAGCGCGGCGGCGAAGGGGTCCAGCCGCTCGTCGTGCTCGACCGCGGCGAGGAGGTCGTCGATGACCACGCCCGCCCCCTACCCCGCTCGGCACCGATCTCCCCTTGACCTTCCAGCCGACTCGAAGGCGTACGGTCCCGACATGGCGACACCCACCGACGACCGGCTGCGGATCTCGGACCTCGCGGCGAGGACCGGCTTCAGCGGCCCGACCCTCCGCTACTACGAGGAGATCGGCCTGCTGCCCGCTCCGGAGCGCACCGCCGCGGGCTACCGGACGTACGGCCGGCGGGACGTGGCGCGGCTCCGGTTCGTCGCCCGGGCGAAGCGGCTCGGTTGCACGCTGGACGAGATCCGGGACCTGGTCGGGGCGTGGGAGGAGGACCGCTGCGAGCCCGTGCAGCACCGGCTGCGCTCCCTCGTCGAGGACAAGGCGCTCGACGCGCGGGACCGGATCGCGGAGCTCGAGGCGTTCACCGCGGACCTCCAGGTCGCCGCCGACCGCCTCGCCGACGAACCGGTCGACGGTCCGTGCGACGACGACTGCGGCTGCGCCGTGCCGGAGGACCCGCTCCCCCGCGTCGCCGTCGAGCTCAGACCCCACCCCGATGCCGGCCCACCGGTCGCGTGTTCGCTCGGGAGCTCGGCCGCGGCGACCCGCCTCGAGGAGTGGCGGCGCGCCACCACGCACACCCTCCGGCGCGAGGCGATCGACGGCGGCGTCCGCCTGGTGCTCGGTGCCGACGCTCCCGTCGATGACGTCCTCCGCCTCGCACGGGCCGAGCACTCGTGCTGCCCGTTCTTCGCGTTCGCGCTCACGGTCGACGACCGCGGCGTGGCGCTCGAGGTCACGGCGCCGCCGGAGGCCGCGGACGCGATCACGGCCGTCTTCGGGATGGCGGAGCCCTGCTGACCCCTGAGTCGTCCGGGGCCCGTCGCTCGACGTCGACGTGACGGAGACGGAACCCCGGACGGCCCCTGAGAGGGAGTCAGCCCTGCACTGGACGGTACAGGTGTACCAACGAGATTCCGCCCCCGGGGCGGGTAGGCCTCAGACGACGGCCGGCTGATCCGCCCGCAGCACGCTGTCGAGCAGGCCCGGGAACCGGGCCTCGAGGTCCTCGCGCCGCAGCGTCGGGAACTTCCGCGTCCCCTCGACGTCGACGCGCACGATCCCCGCCTCCCGCAGCACCTTGCGGTGGTGCGAGGCCGTGCTCTTGCTCACCGGCAGCGGGATCTCGTGGCACGCGACGCGCCCCTCCGCCTCGGCGAGGTAGCGCACGATCCGGAGGCGGACCGGATCGCCGAGCGCCTGGAGCACCTCGACGAGCTGGAGCTCGTCGACCGCCGGGTGGCCCAGCTCGTCGAGGCAGTCCATCAGACCGCCCCGTCGACCGCGAGGCCCGCGGCCTGCGCCTCCTCGGCCGCCACCATGGCGTCGGCCTTCTCGGTCGCCTTGGCCCGCAGCAGCCACGCCACCAGGACCGACGCGACCACGACGACGACCGCTGCCACCCACAGGGTGGACGTGAAGGCGTCGACGAACGACGTCCTCGCCGCGAGCGCGATCTCGCGCGCCCGCTCGCCGCCCGCGGAGCTCGCCGCCTGCAGCGCGTCGGCGAGCGAGTTCGTCGCCCGTGCCGGCAGGCCGCTCACCGCGCCCTGCATCGTCGAGCGGAACTGCGACGCCACGAGGCTGCCGAGCACGGCCACGCCCAGGGCGCCGCCGAGCTCCCGGGTCGTGTCGTTCACCGCCGAGCCGACCCCGGCCTTGTGCAGCGGCAGCGACCGCATGATGGCGCCGGTCGACGGCGCGGTGGTGATCCCCATGCCGAGCGCCTGCACGACGACGGCGAGGGCGAACCACCAGTAGCTGGCCATGACGCTGCTCGTGAGGGCGAGGAGCGCGATGCCGACGCCCGCGATCGTCAGGCCCGACGAGACGACCCACCGCTGCCCGAAGCGCTCCACGAGCTTCGCCGACTGCGTGGCCGACAGGAGGTACGCGAGCGCCCAGGGCAGGATGCGCACGCCGGCCGAGAGGGCGTCGTAGCCGTGCACGAACTGCAGGTACTGCGTGAAGAGGAAGTACGACCCGAACATCGCGAAGAACACGAGCGAGATCGCCGTGGTCGCCGCGGTGAAGCGCGGGTTGCGGAAGTAGCCGAGGTCCAGCATCGGCTCCTTCGCGTGCAGCTCCCACCACACGAACCCGAGGAGGATGACGATCGCGACGGCGAACGTGACGAGGGTCTGGGTCGAGCTCCAGCCGTGCTCCGGCGCCTCGATGATCGCGTACACGAGCGAGGCCAGACCGGCGATCGACAGCAGCGCGCCGAGGGGGTCGAGCGGTGCGTGGATCTTCTCCCGGGACCCGGGGATGAGGAAGGCGCCGGCGACGAGCGCGACCACCACGACGACCACGTTGATCAGGAAGATCGAGTGCCACGTGAACGCCTCGAGCAGCGCGCCGCTCACCACGCCACCCATGGCGACGCCGACGCCGGCGAAGCCGGCCCAGATGGCGATGGCCCGCGGCCGCTCCGCCGGCGGGAACACGTGGGCGAGGATCGACAGCGTCGCCGGCATCACGAACGCCGCACCGGCGCCCATGACCGCGCGGGAGGCGATCACCGCGCCGGCCGAGTCGGACAGCGCCGCACCGAGCGACGCGAGGCCGAAGACGACCAGCCCGCCGTTGAGGGCGAGGCGCCGCCCGTAGCGGTCACCGAGCGATCCGGCCGTCAGCAGCAGGCCGGCGAACACGAGGGAGTAGGCGTCGACGATCCACTGCAGCCCGCTCGCCCCGGTGCGCAGGTCCTCGGCCAGCGTCGGCAGCGCCACGTTCAGGCTGGCGTTGGCCATCACGATCATGACGAGGCTGATGCACAGCACGCCGAGGGTCCACCATCGACGCTCGTAGTCCTTCGCCGTCGGGCCCTGCTGGCGGTCCGCTTCCCGCCCGAGGGATGTCTCGACGGGAGGCCCGCTGCGCTCCCCGATGGTGTCTCGTTCGATGCTCATCGAACGGTGTCGAACGTTCGACCGGCGTCGATCATTCCGTGCGAGCCCGAATTCGCGGGACCGGATCCCGTCGAGGTCGAGCGGGGTGCCGCTGCGGTCAGGGCGGCGTCGCCGACCGGAACTCGGCCCGAGCGGCGTCGTCCTCGAACCCGACGACGGCCCAACCCGCCGAAGCACCGGCGCGTCGCAGCGCCTCCACGCGGTGGTTGCCGTCCTCGAGGACCAGTTGGCCATCCCGGTAGGTCACGACCAGCGGCGGCGGGTCCCACCCGCTCCGGACCTTGTCGGCCATGTCGTCGACCCGGGCGTCCCACTCGTCGTCGTCGACCTCCACCAGCACCGGGGCGCCCTCCGGACCGGCCAGGCGGTTGAGCGAGTCCAGCGGGAGGCGGACCGGCCCCTCCCACGCTGCGTTGGCCCGGACGAGGCCCGCGGCGAGCGGCGCGTTGTCGCTCCCGTCGCTCGCCAGGAACGCCTCGACCCACCGCGCCAGATCGCCCCGCTCGGCCGCGGCACGCAGCCCGTCGACGGTGAACTCGTCATCGGCCACCGGTCACACCTCACCGCCGCGGCTCCGGTCCATGACCGGGCTCAATCCGGATCCGGGTCCCGTCGGCTCCAGGAGGTGGGATGCGTCGTTGAAGGTGTGGAGTGTCCAGCGACCCGCGACCGGATCGTGCTCCCACGTGGTGAGCCCGGTGTTCGTCGGCTGGATGTGCGCGCCGGTCCCCGGGTGCGGGATGCCGAGCAGCGTGCGCACCGACGCCTGGATGACCCCCGCGTGGCACACGGCCACGACCGTGCGGCCCTCGTGCTCGCGCGCCAGGCGCTCGACCGTGGCGTGCACCCGCTCGTGGAACGAGTTCCAGCTGTCGCCGCCGGGCGCGAACTCGCGATCGGGCTCGGCCTCCATGTCCAGCTCGCCGTACCGGCCGGCGTAGCCGGACCACAGCAGCCCGTCCGCCTCGCCGGTGTGGACCTCGCACAGGTCGCAGTCGCGGGCGAACTCCTCGAAGCCCAGCGCAGGAGCGATGATCTGCGCGGTCTCGATCGCACGCGGGATGGTGCTCGCCATCAGGACGTCGGCGTGGACGGCCCCGGTGCGGGCGAGGTGGTCCCGGAGGGCGGCCGCCTGCTCGCGACCGCGGTCGGTGAGCCCGACGCAGCCGGTCGGACCGGCGATCACGCCGTGGAACCCGGCGTGCGCATCGCCGTGGCGGACGAGGACCAGCCGCATCGGGCCAGGGTACGGGCGGGGTCGCGGCGTCCCCGGTCGGGGGCCCCGACGCTCACTCGCCGGGCGCGGTCGTTCGCTACGGTCCGGGCATCGAGCCGCGATGGACGTCGCCGACGTCGGGATCGCCTGACGGTCGCCGGCCGACACGCCGTCGACGAACACATCGGAGGAGCCACATGACGGACACCGACGCCCAGACCACCGGACCACCCGCCGACTACTCGGACCTGCGGGCCATGTACATCAACGGCACGCTGACGCGGTCCCCCGGCGAGAGCCACACCCAGCTGCTCGTCGACGCGTCGCGGGCGATCATGGATGCCCAGGGCGTGACGACCGAGGTCGTGCGCACGGTCGACCACGACATCGCCACCGGCGTGTACCCCGACATGCGGGAGCACGGCTGGGACGTCGACGAGTGGCCCGAGATCTACGAGCGCGTGCTCGCTGCGGACATCCTCGTGATCGCCGGGCCGATCTGGCTCGGCGACAACAGCAGCGAGACGAAGAAGGTGATCGAACGCCTCTACTCGAGCTCCGGCGACCTGAACGACGCCGGCCAGTGGATCTACTACGGGCGCGTCGGCGGCTGCCTGATCACCGGCAACGAGGACGGCATCAAGCACTGCGCGATGGACGTCCTCTACAGCCTCCAGCACATCGGCTACACCATCCCGCCGCAGGCCGATGCCGGCTGGATCGGCGAGGCCGGGCCGGGCCCGAGCTACGGCGACGTCCTCCCCGACGGGACGCGCGTCGGGATCGACAACGAGTTCACGCAGCGGAACACCACGTTCATGACGTGGAACCTCCTGCACGCAGCCCGGGCGCTCAAGGACGCCGGCGGCATCCCCGCCTACGGCAACCAGCGGGCCGCCTGGGACGCGGGCGCCCGCTTCGACTTCCCGAACCCCGAGTACCGCTGACGCCGGAGCCCCGCCGTCCGGAGCTCCGTACTGCGATCCGCGACCTCGAGGTCGCGGATCGCAACACGGAGCGAGAGGACGGCTCAGCTCGCGGCGTAGGCCGCGGCGCCCTGGAACTCGACGACGACCGCGGGCTCGTCGCCCACGACCCATCCGTCGTGGCCGGGGAGGATCCGGTACACCGAGCCGGCCGGGATCTCCCCCGTCGTGCCGTCCTCGTGCCGGACCCCGAGCGTGCCCGAGACCACGTACCCGACGTGCTCGACCTGGCAGCTGTCCCCGCCGACGACGGGGCGGATGCACTCGGACCAGCGCCAACCCGGCTGGAAGGTGAAGCGGCCGATCTCGCCGCCGCCGACCTTCGCGATCTCGATGGTCGCCCGGTCCGGTCGTCGGACCTCGTCGGGCGCTGAGAAGTCGTTGCTCTCGTATCCCTGCATGTCACTGCTCCTTCGATGGGGTGGGACGGTTCCGAGCGGTCGGGCTCACGGCCGGACCTCGTACACGCGGTTGAACGGCGTCTCCGCAGCACGGCGGAAGCGGCCGAAGCCGGCCTCCGCGACGATGTCGTGGAGCGTGGCCTCGGGGACCTGGGCCCCGAGGGCGCACCCGCCCTCCTGCGCCTGCGCCGCCGGTGTGCAGATGGCGGTGGACGCGGCGTAGAAGATCCGCCCGACCGGGTTCGCGTTGTCCTCGAGCACCTCGCCGGCCATGGGCTCCACGAGCAGCCACGTCCCGTCGTCGTCGAGCGACGCCCGGATGTGGCGGGCGGCGCCCACCGGATCGCCCATGTCGTGCAGCGCGTCGAAGATGCACACGAGGTCGTAGCCCCGGGCCGGGAAGTCCTGGGCGGACGCGACCTCGAACCCGATGCGGTCGCCGACGCCGGCCTCCGCCGCCCGCTTCCTCGCCGTCTCGATCGACGCCGCGTGGTAGTCGAACCCGGTGACGGTGCTGCTCGGGTAGGTCTCGGCCAGGAGGATCGTCGACGAGCCGTGGCCGCACCCGAGGTCGGCGACCGCCGCACCCGATCGCAGCTTGCCCTCCACCTCGTGCAGCGCGGGGATCCAGGAGGAGACGAGGTTGGCGACGTACCCGGGCTTGAACAGGCGCTCGGTGCCGTGGAAGAGGTCGTGGTGGTGCTCGTGCCAGCCGAGGCCCCGTCCGGTGCGGAACGCCTCGCGGACCTTCTCCTCGTCCTTCGCCGTCGAGGACGCGATCGTCATGGCGCCGACGAGGAACGCCGGGCTGCCCGGGTCCGCGAGCACCGCGGCCTGCTCCGGGCTCAGCCAGTACGTGCCGGTGTCCGAGCTGTGGTGGCAGTAGCCCGCCGCGTACTGCGCGTCGAGCCACTCCTGCACCAGGCGGGTGTCGCAGCCGGTGGACGCCGCGAGCGAGGGCGCGTCCGACGGACCGAGGTCGGCGAGCGCCCGGTACAGGCCCAACTTGTCGCCGACGACGACCGTCGTGGCGTGCAGCGCCGCGCCGAAGTCGCCTGCGAACCGCCCGATGAACTCATCGAGGCGCGCCTCGTCGATCTCCATGCTCCGGACCTCCTGGTCGATCGACGTCCCTGCTGGACGCCGCCCTCACCTGGGATGGCGCGACGACGCGCGTCGCGACGCGACGCGCGTCGCTCGTCTCAGGTCGTCCAGGTGACCGGCTCGGCGGGCCGGTACGCGCACCAGGTGCCCGTGTCGACGGATCGCTCGAGGTGCCGACCGAGCTCCGGGTGGATGCGCCCGATGGCGGCGATGGTCCGGCGGATCCTGGTGGACACCGTCTTGCGGGCCCGCTCGATCGGGTCGTCGACCCGCCGGCTCCGCCCCCCGAGGCCCAGGTCGCGGGCGACCTCCTCCGCCAGGACCTGTCGCTGTTCCCGGGCCACCGCCGCACGGTCGGGGTCGTTCGCAGCCTCGGCGTCCGCCTCCTCGTCGTCGAGCGCACGGAGCCGTGCCGCGATCTCCCGGCGCGCCCGCTCGTCGAGCGCCGGCGCGCCCCGGGCCCCCA
>JAEVZA010000429.1 GCA_023392475.1 Actinomycetes bacterium
GGCGGCGCGGCGTCCGCGGAGCCGGCCCCCCACGCGCCCGGACCCGCGTCCGTCGCCGAGTCGGCCTCGGTCGACGCGCCGCGCGCCGTCCTGCCGGTCCGCGCCTCGGTCGACGACCGGGACGTCACCAACCCCGTCGACGTCTGGCGGACCATGGCACTCTGCGTCGCCATCGCGCTCGTGCTGGCGGCCGTCGCCGTGACCGACCGCGCCACGGCGCCCCCGGAGCGCCGCCGCCCCGACGTCCGGTCGCGCGGCGTGCGGTTCCGCGCGCCACCGGTCGCGCGCCCGGTCCCCGCCCTCATCGGCTGACCGCCCCCGACGGGTCGTCGGCGCGCGGGGACCGCCGCGTCGACCACGAAAGGGGGTGCCCGTGCGCACCCACCCTCCCGTGCAGCGCGATCGCCCGCTGCGCCTGTTCAGCCGGGAACCCGTCCTCGTCGTCATCGCCGCCGTCGCGGCGATCGTGCTCGTCGTCGGCCTCACCGCGCCGCCGTCCCGCGTGGACCGCCTCAGCGTGCGCAACCCGACGCCGTACCACCTCGTCCTCGACGTCGGGGACGGGAGCGGCGCCTGGTCGCCCCTGCCGATCGCCCTCGCCGGGACGACCACCCAGGTCGATGACGTGCTCGACCAGGGCGACCGCTGGGTCGTGCGGGTGCGGGCCGGCGGCATCGAGGCCGGCACCATCGCCGTGACGCGCGCCCAGCTGCGCGACGCCGGTTGGACGGTGACCGTGCCCGACGGCGTCACCGAGCGGTTGCGCGAGGCGGGCGTCGACGTGCCGGCGAGCTGACCGCGGCGGTCGCCCCGTCCCCGTCAGGGCCGCAGGACGGCACGACCCCCGAGGACGGCACGACCCCGGCCGACGTGCGTCGACCGGGGTCGTCCCCGTTCACGGGTGGAGGTGATGGGAGTCGAACCCACGACCTCTTCGATGCGACCGAAGCGCTCTAGCCAGCTGAGCTACACCCCCGTTCGGGAGATCGCAGTGTAGCGGTCCGTCAGGTGGGCCCCGCATCGTCGCGGTCGCCCGCGGCGTGCGCCGCCGATTCGAGGGCGTGTTGCAGCCGGGTCTGCAGCACGGTGGTCGTGAGGTCGCCGCGGCTCCGCTCCAGCACCGCCCGGAGCGCGTCGAGCGTGCGGCGGAGGCCGCCCGTCACCGCGTCGGGGAAGTCGACCGTGCCGAGCGCCTCGTACACGTCGTCCATCAGGCCGAGGAGCTCCTCGCCTCGCGCCAGCTCGCCGTCGCGCAACCGGTCGAGCAGGTGGCGACGGAGCTCGCTCGCTGCCTCGGCGAGGCCCCGCAGGTACGCCGGTCCGGCGACGCCGAGGTCCTCCGCCGACAGGATCTCGTCGCCACCCACGAGCGCGATGACGGTGCGCGCCTCGACGTACTCCTTCTCCGCGTCGTGGAGGAAGCCGGCGTGCTCGATCGCGGGGTGGCCGTCGAGCGCGTCCTGCACCGCCCGGAGCGTGGACTCGGCCCGGTCGGCCAGCTCGAGCGCCTCGGCCGGCTGGAGCCGGTGCACGCACTTGATGGCGGAGCCGCTGAGCTGGATCACCGTGCGGCAGCCGGGGAGCGCGGCCTCGCGGGCGGCGTTCGCGGCCTCCAGCGTGCGGCGGACCTCGCCGACCGTCGCGGCGAGGCGGATCGCGGCGGGCGACCCGGGCATGGACAGCTCGTCAGTTGGCGATGCGGCGGGCGCTCACCGGGGTGACGCGGATGCCGCCGAGCTCACCGAGCTGCCGGGGGGCACGGCCGACGGCGTAGCCGTCCTGCGTGCGGGCCGCGGCCGGGGCGTTGGTCACCTGGTGCAGCAGCACGACGTAGGTGACGAGCAGGCCGGCGCTCAGGAGGAACAGCAGCAGGAACGGGCCGCCGAAGGCGACGCTGCAGAGCAGCGTGAGCACCGCCGCGGCGCCGAGGACCGTCAGGACCTCCTGGCGGCGCCGGCGCACGGCCGGCGACACGGGACGGGCGGCGGCCTCGGGCCGCTCGCCGCGGGTGCGCATGTCGATCACGTTCGAGCCGGCGGCGGGCCGACCGGTCTGGTGGCGGCCGCCGGAGCGCTGCAGCGAGGAGAGCTGGTGGTTGAAGGACCGGATGCTGTCGCCGTTGCGGGCGACGGACAGCTTCTTGAGGCCCTCGGGCAGCAGCACGATCGCCCAGACGACGGCGAGCCCGAGGAGAACCAGCGTGGAGACACTCATGTGCGGCGCGAGATCCTTTCGGCGGCCCGGGTTCCTTCGTCCGCACCCACGGCGGGGTGCGGCTGAGAACCTAACGGTTCCGCGACTTGTGTTACAAGTCCTTGACGAACCACAACGGTGTAACCCTACGACGGGCGGCGCGCCATGTCACCGACATCCGACCGACATCCGCCGTTCCCACGGGCGTTCCCCGCTCGCCACCGGGTGACCGGGTCGCGCGCGGTCGATCGTCACATCCGATCGGGACGGGCCCCGGATGGGCGCCGGCGATGACCGGCCCTCGCCCGACGCTCAGATGTCGTCGAGGTCGGCGAGGAGGTCGCCGTCGCGGCGGTACACACCGGACCGCCCGCCGGTCTTCTCCCACAGCGCCACGTCGGTGATCACCATCGAGCGGTCGACGGACTTGCACATGTCGTAGATGGTCAGGCACGCCACGTTCGCCGCGGTGAGCGCCTCCATCTCGACGCCCGTGCGGTCCACGGTCTCGACCTGCGCCTCCACCTCGATGAACGTGTCCTCGATCCGGAAGTTCACGAGCACCGCACCCACGAGCACCGGGTGGCACAGCGGGATGAGGTCCGAGGCCCGCTTCGCGGCCTGGATCCCCGCCACCCGGGCCACGGACAGCACGTCGCCCTTGTTGATCGCCCCGCGGGCCACCAGCGAGGTCGTCTCCGTGCTCATGTTGACCCGGCCCCGGGCGATGGCCCGCCGGTGCGTCGGCTCCTTGGGCGTGACGTCGACCATGCGAGCACGGCCGAGCGGGTCGAGATGGGTGAGGCCCCGGTCGGACATGACCGGAGTGTAGGCCCTCACTCCCAACCGGACGGACGGGACGGCCAGGCTCCCCACCGGGCTCCTCGCCCGGGGAGCCCGCCCGGGTCGCCTCAGCCGACCGTGAGGAGGACCTCGCCGTGCAGCACGGCGAACCACCCGGCCGGATCGTCGGCCCAGCCCCGCCAGGCGGCGACCATGTCCCGGAGCTCGTCCTCGTCGGCGCCGATCCCCAGGAACCGCCCGTGGAGCGGGTCGGACGCGATCCGGTCCGTCCACAGCCCCGACCACCACGCACGGTCCTCGGGAGCGGCGAAGCACCACGTCGACGCCCCCGCCTCGACCGCCGCCGACGGGCCTGCGGCCTCGCGGCACCAGCCGAGCAGCCGCCGACCGGCGTCGGGCTCGGCCCCCAGGCCCCGGGCCACCTGCCGGTATCGGTCCAGCCAGCGGTCCATCCCCGGACCGGCCGGCGACCACGTGAACGCGCCGTAGTCGCTGTCCCGCACCGCGACCACGCCGCCGGGCCGGGTCACCCGCACCATCTCCCGGAGCGCGGCGACCGGGTCGGTCAGGTGCTGGAGCACCTGGTGGGCGTGGACCACGTCGTAGGTGCCGTCGTCGTCGGGCAGGTCGTACACGTCGGCCACCCGGAACGAGACGTTGCCCCGCTCCCCCGCCGTCGCCGCGGCCTCGGCGACCACGTCGGCCGACGCGTCGACGCCGACCACCTCGCCGTCGGGGAGGCGGTCGGCGAGGTCGACCGAGATGGTGCCGGGCCCGCAGCCCACGTCGAGGAGGCGGTCGCCCGGGCGGAGCCGCGGGAGCAGGTGGGCGGCCGAGTTCTCGGCCGTGCGCCAGCGGTGGGACCGCAGCACGGGTTCGACGTGGCCGTGGAGGTAGTCGTCGGGCATGGCCCGATCATCCCCGCACGGGGGGTGGTCCCTCCACCGGGTTGCCCCGCGTCCGGTGGAGGGACCTGCCGGCCGGTGCGGTCAGCCCGACACCGGCGACGTCAGGTCGTACAGGGTGACCCCGCCGACCGTGGTGGAGGTGAAGTTCGACGTGACCCAGCTCCGGATCTGCGACCCGACGTCCGAGCCGCCCGACGAGCTCGGGCCACCGAGCCCGCTACCGCCCACGAAGTAGTGGATGCGGCCCTCGGCCACCCACTGCTGGAACTGGGCGAGCGTCGGCGCCGGATCGCTCCCGTTGAAGCCGCCGACGGCCAGCACCGGCTCGCCGGTGGCGAGCTGGTAGCCGGCGCCGTTCATGGCGCCGACCGTCGCGACGACCCAGTCGTAGTCCGAGGCGTCGGCGGTGAGGACCTGGACGAGCTCGGCGGACGGCGTGGACGAGTTCAGCAACCCGCCCATGCCCCCCATCCCGCCCCCGCCGAACGACGGGCCGCCGGTCGTGCCGTTGGCGGTGCCGGTCGCCCCGTTGGCGGTGCCGGTCACGCCGTTGGCGGTGCCGGTGGTCCCGTTGGCGGTGCCGGTCGAGCCGGGGAACCCGGTGGCCCCGTTCGGCAGGCCCGTCGTGCCGCCGCCGGTGAACCCGGGCGGCGGTCCGAACC
>JAEVZA010000430.1 GCA_023392475.1 Actinomycetes bacterium
GCACCAGCGCGCCCGCGCCGGCCGCGGCGCCGACCAGGCTCGGGAGCGCGGCCACCGGGCCCCGCCCGTCCCGCGCCGTGACGGCGGCCCACGCACCCACCAGCCCGAACACCCCGATCCCGACGACGCCGAGGGCGAGGTGGCCGCGCACCGCGACCACGCCCACGAGCGCCGCGTACACCAGGAGCAGGGCGCCGATCCCGACGAGGAGGGCGGTCTTGTCGTTCGTGCCGAACCAGCGGATGGCGAGGTCCTTGAGCGACGGCGGGACGAGGTCGATGACGCGGTTCCCGACGTCGATCACCGGGGACCGGAACGCGGACGACGCGGCGGACACGAGCTCGGCGACGCCCAGCGCGACCACCGCGGCCACGACACCGCTCGCCACGCCTCGCAGGGTCCTCGACATGCCGCGGGTTCGGAGCGCGGGGCGGCGTGGATGGGACGGCGGCCGTGCGCCGCGCTCGGCCCGTCGCGCGGCCGGGCCCGACGGGCCGGGGGTGGGCGTCGCGATCGCCACCCATCCGGACGGGCGTCGGCTCCGAACGTGGGTCGTGGCGGATCGACCGGTGCCCGACGGGCGTGCGACGATGGACGAGGTGCACCCCGTCCGCCGCCTGCGTGCCGTGGTCGGGCGGACGGAGCCGACCGACGACGCCGCCGTGCTGGTGTCGCGGGTCGCACGCGGCGACGAGGCGGCGTTCGCCGACCTGTACGACCTCGTGGCGCCCCGCGTGCACGCCGTCGTGCTCCGCGTCGTGCGGGACCCGTCGCTCGCCGAGGAGGTCACGCAGGAGGTCCTCGTGGAGCTGTGGCGGCTCGCGCCGCGCTTCGACCCCGGGCGCGGCACCGTGCGGGCCTGGGCGGCGACCGTGGCCCACCGGCGTGCGGTCGACCGGGTCCGTGCCACGCAGGCGGCCCGGGACCGGGACCGCCGTGACGCCGTCGCGTCCGCCCCCGCCCCGGTCCTCGACGAGGTGGCCGAGATCGTCGAGGACCGCGTCGAGCGCGAGCGCGTCGTGCGGGCGCTCGACAAGCTGACCTCACCGCAGCGCGAGTCCATCGAGCTGGCCTACTGGTCCGGCTACACCTACCGGGAGGTCGCGGCCGTGCTCGACGTGCCGGAGGGCACGATCAAGACCAGGATCCGCGACGGGTTGATCCGACTGCGCGACGAGCTGGAGGTGACCACGTGACCGACGACGTCCACGCCCTGGCGGCCGCCTACGCGCTCGACGCCCTCGATCCCGAGGAGCGCCGCCGCTTCGAGGCCCACTACCCCGACTGCGACGCCTGCCGCACGGAGGTCGGCGAGTTCCGCGAGACCGCCGCCCACCTCGGCGCGACCACCCCGACGCCCCTGCCCGACGACCTCAAGGCCCGCGTGCTCGCCGAGGTGTCCCAGACCCGCCAGCTGCCGCCCCGGACCTCCACCTCGCCGGCCGACCGCCGGTGGGTCCGGCCGGTCCTCGCGGCCGCGGCGGCCATCGTCATCGTGGCGATCGCGGGCGGCCTGTACGCCTGGCGCAGCGGCGGCACGGGATCGGGCGGCGGCGAGCTCGCGGAGGTGCTCGGTGCCCCCGACGCCGTGACCGTGCGGCTCGGCGGCACGTCCCCCGGCACCCTGCGGGTCGTGTACTCGACCGATCAGGGTCGGGCGGTCGTGGTCGGCGCCGACGTGCCGGACCCCGGGCCGGGGCGGACCTACCAGCTCTGGTCCGTGCACGGCTCGACCGCGACGTCGGCGGGGGTGTTCGACCCGACCTCCTCCGGCCGGGTCGACGAGGTGGTCGACGCGCCCGCCGGACCGACCGACGTCTGGGGCGTCACCAACGAGCCCGCCGGCGGGTCGCCCGCCGCCACCGGGGGCATGCTCTACCAGGGTTCCGCCTGAGCGCCGCGCCCCGGCACGGACGACCGTCGCTGGACGGACCCGGACGGGGAGGACCGGCGGTTCGCCGTCCCGGTCCGGGTCCCGGACCGTCTGCCGGCCATCAGGGCCGGCGTGCCGATCGTGGCAGGCTGCGCCGGTGATCGTCCTCGTCGACCTGGACGGCACGGTCTGGGACTCCGAGCCCGGGATCGTCCGCAGCATGGAGCACACGCTCCACGAGCTCGGTCGCGCCGTGCCGCCGCCCGAGGTGCTGGTCGACGCGATCGGGCCGCCGCTGCGGACGATGCTCGCCGAGCTGGGCGTCCCGGAGCACGAGCTCGACGACGGCGTGCGGGCCTACCGCGAGCGCTACCACCGGCTCGGGGTCCTCGAGGCGACGCTCTACGACGGCGTCCTGCCGATGCTCGACCGGCTCCTCGACGACGGGCACCGACTCGCCACGGCCACCTCGAAGAGCGAGGTCCCGGCGAGGATGATGCTCGACCACTACGGCGTGGCCGACCGGTTCGAGGTGATCGCGACCGCGTCGATGGACGGGACGTCGACCACGAAGGCCGCGGTCGTGGGGCGGGCGCTCGAGGGCCTCGGCGACCCCGACCGGGGGTCGTGCGTCCTGGTCGGCGACCGCCACCACGACGTCACGGGCGCCGCCGCGCACGGCATCCCCTGCATCGGCGCGTGCTGGGGCTACGGCGGCGAGGACGAGCTGCGGCTCGCCGGCGCGCGCTGGCTCGCGACGGCGCCCGCCGACGTGCCCCCGCTCGTGGCCGGGCGGTAGCGTCACCCGACGTGCCCGGAACCGGAGGACCGCCCGCCCCGACCGGCACGGCGGTGGAGGTGGAGGGCCTGGTCGTCCGCTACGGCGAGACGGTCGCGGTCGACGGCGTGTCGTTCTCGGCCCGCCACGGCGAGGTCACGACGGTCCTCGGCCCGAACGGCGCCGGCAAGACGTCCACGATCGAGCACCTCGAGGGGTACCGGCCCGCGGCGGGGGGCACGACCCGCGTGCTCGGCATGGACCCGGCGCGGGACCACCGCCGCCTCGTCGCCCGGGTCGGCGTCATGCTCCAGGAGGGCGGCATCCCCACCGCCATCCGACCGGTCGAGCTGCTGCGCCAGTACGCCGGCTTCTTCGACCGACCGAGGGGCGTCGACGAGCTGCTCGCCCGGGTCGGGCTCCCGCACCGCGCCACGACCGCGTACCGCCGCCTCTCCGGCGGCGAGCAGCGGCGGCTGTCGCTGGCCCTCGCCGTGATCGGGCGCCCCGATGTCGTGTTCCTGGACGAGCCGACGGCCGGCATCGACCTCGAGGGTCGTGAGACCGTCCGGTCGCTCGTGCGCGAGCTGCGCGACGAGGGCACCTGCGTCGTGCTGACGACGCACGACCTCGACGAGGCGGAGCGGTCCTCCGACCACGTCGTGATCATCGATCGGGGCACGGTCGTGGCGTCGGGCGCGCCGCGGGACCTCGTCCGTCCGAGCGACGGCGACCACGTCCTCTTCGGCGCACCGGCCGGGCTCGACGTGGCGTCGCTCGGCGAGCACCTGGGCGGCGAGGTCGTGGAGGTGACGCCCGGCGAGTACCGCGCCGCCGTCGCGCCGAGCCCCGCGAACGTGGCTGCGGTGACCGCCTGGCTGGCGGAGCGCGAGCTGCCGCTCGAGGACCTGCGCGCCGGGCGGCAGCGGCTCGACGACGTGTTCCGCCGGCTGACGACGCACGACGACGCTCCGGCCGCCGGCGGCGAGGCCGACGACGGCCGTCCGACGGGACGCGGTCCGAGGGCGCGCCGCCGTCGCGGGGGCCGGCCGTGAGGGCCTACCTCTCGCAGCTCCGCACCGAGCTCGCGCTGAGCTCCCGCCAGGGCGAGCAGCTCCTCGTCAGCCTCGGCATACCCCTGCTCGTCCTCGTGTTCTTCTCGACGGTCGACATCCTGCCGACCGGCACGCACGACCCGATCGACTTCCTCGCCCCCGCGGTCCTCGCGCTCGCGGTGATGTCGACGGCGATGGTGTCCCTCGGCATCGGCACCGGGTTCGAGCGCCACTACGGCGTGCTCAAGCGGCTCGGCGCGTCGCCCCTCGGCCGCGGCCGGTGGGTCGCAGCGAAGATCACGACGGTGCTCCTCATCGAGGTCGTGCAGTGGGTCGTGCTCATCGCGGTCGCCGTGCTGCTCGACTGGTCGCCGCCGGCGTCGGGCTGGGCGCCCGCCGTGCTCGGCGCGCTGCTCGGCACCGCCGCGTTCGGCGGCGTCGGCCTGCTGCTCGCCGGCACGCTGCCGGGGCTCGCCACGCTCGCCGTGGCGAACGGCCTCTACCTCGTGCTGCTGCTCACGGGCGGCATGGTCGTGCCCCTCTCGGAGCTGCCCGCCGGGCTCGCCGACGTGTCGAAGGCCCTGCCCGCGGCGCCCCTCGCCGAGGTGCTGACCCGCTCGCTCGGACCGGGCACCGTGCCCGCGTGGGCGTGGGTGTCGCTCACCGCCTGGGCGGTGGTGGCGCCGCTGGCGGCGATCCTGCTCTTCCGCTGGGAGTGACCCGGGGAGCGCCCCGGATCAGGGCGTGGTCGACGTGGTCGTCGGCTGGGCGTTCGGCGGCGGGTCGTTGAACCACGGGTTGCCGTTGTCGGTCCAGATGTTCATGGTCGACATGCCGACGACGTACACCGCGAGGGCCACCCCGAGCCCGAAGTAGAAGATCCGGGTGAGGATGCGGCGGTCGAAGCGGAGGTGCATGAAGAACGAGGCGATGAGCCCGAACTTCACGCACATCATGATCAGCAGGACGGGGACCGCCACGTAGTGGGAGTCCTCGCCGAACCACGACGCCCAGAAGTACGTCGAGACCTCGAGCGCCGTGATGGCGACGAGGATCCAGAAGATGGCGAAGTAGGTGGCGTTCGACGGACCGTGCGTGTGCTGCTCGCCCGGGTGGGCCGGGGAGTCGTTGTCGACCTCTTCGACGGTGGTGCTCACCGGGGTGCTCCTCAGCTCAGGGGATCAGGTAGACGATCGCGAAGATCACGACCCAGACGACGTCCACGAAGTGCCAGTACAGCCCGAGCACCTCGACGGCCTCGGCCTGCATCTCCTTGCGGAACGAGTAGCCGACCAGCGACAGCAGCATCAGGATGCCGATCGCGACGTGGGCGCCGTGGAAGCCGGTCAGCGTGTAGAAGGCGGACGCCGAGACGTTCGACGTGTAGCCGAGGCCCTCGCGGACGAACTCGGTGAACTCGTACACCTGCCCGGCGAGGAAGAGGCCGCCGAGCACCGAGGTGGACACGAGCCAGAGCCGCATCCGCTTCACGTCGCCGCCCATGATGGAGTTCACGGCCAGCACCATCGTGAGCGAGCTCATCAGCAGGATGAAGCTCGTCATCGAGGTGAACGGGATGTTGAACAGCTCCGAGGCCCGCAGCGACGAACCGGCGAGGCCGGGGATGTTGCCGGGGCGGTTCTTGTAGAGCAGGTAGGTGGAGATCAGGCCACCGAACAGCAGGCAGTCCGACGCCAGGTACACCCACATCGCCAGCTTCGGGTTGGAGATGCCGGTGGAGGTCTCATGGGTGTCGTCGGGGAACTCCAGGTCCTCGACGTCCTCGAGCACGATGTCAGACAACGGTCGACTCCTCCGTGCTGGCCATCGCCGGTTCGGGGGTGGCGGGCTCCTGGTCGCCGTCGCCGGCACCCGCCTCCTCCGAGCCGCCCTCACCGGCGCCCTCGGCGTCGGTCGGGGCCTCGGCGGCGTCGGGCTCGTCGGACGTCGGCTCGTGGTCGTCGTCGTGGTGCCCGGCGTTCGGGTCGGTCGACGGCTCGAAGACCCACCCGTAGATGCCGAGGATCACGAGCAGCGCGCCCGGGAGGGCCCACCAGTAGTTGAAGATCAGGCCGTACCCGATGAGCGGGAAGCCGCAGGCCATCACGAGCGGCCAGTACGACGGCGACGGCAGGTGCACGTCGGTGGCGTCGCCCTGCTGGACGACGTCCTCGGTGCGGGCGATGCGCACGAGCTTGCCGTTCTCGTCGTGGCCGTACTTGCGGTGCCAGAACTCGTCGAGCTCCTCGACCACGGGCACCTCGTCGAAGTTGTGCTCCGGCGCGGGCGACGGGATCATCCACTCGAGCGAGCGGGCGTCCCACGGGTCGGGGCCGGGATCGACCGGGGTCTTCCGGTGCTTCGCGTAGCTCCGGGCCACGTTGACCATGAACATGATGATCGAGACGCCGATGGTGAAGGCGCCGATCGTGGCCACCATGTTCCAGAAGTTGAAGCCCTGGCCCTCGGTGTACGTGTAGGTGCGCCGCATCATCCCCTGCAACCCGAGGATGTGCATCGGCCCGAACGTGAGGTTGAAGCCGATCAGCATCGTCCAGAAGTGCCACTTCCCGAGCTTCTCGTTCAGGAAGTAGCCGAACGCCTTCGGCCACCAGAAGTACATGCCGGAGAACAGCCCGAGCAGCGCGCCGCCGAACAGCACGTAGTGGAAGTGGGCGACGATGTAGTAGGTGTCCGTCTGCTGGGTGTCGGCCGGGGCGAACGCGTGGCTCACGCCGGACAGGCCGCCGATGGTGAACATGGCGACCAGGCCCACGGAGAAGAGCATGGCGGTGGTGAACCGCAGCCGGCCGCCGTACATGGTGGCCATCCAGTTCAGGATCTTCACGCCCGTCGGCACGGCGATGAACATCGTGGCGAGGGAGAAGGCCAGCACCGACAGCGTGCCGATGCCCGAGGCGAACATGTGGTGCGCCCACACGCCCCAGCCCATGAAGCCGATGGCGATGCCCGAGCCGACCATGAAGGGGTAGCCGAAGATGGGCTTGCGGGAGAACACCGGGATCACCTCGGAGGCGATCCCGAAGCTGGGCAAGATCATGATGTAGACCTCCGGGTGCCCGAAGATCCAGAACAGGTTCTCCCAGAGGAACGGATCACCGCCCTTGGCGGCGTCGAAGAACGTGGCGCCGAAGAGCCGGTCGAACATCAGCAGGAACAGCGCCACGGTGATGACCGGCAGCGCGAACACGAGCAGGACCTGGACCACGAAGGTCATCCAGGTGAAGACCGGCATCTTCATGAGGCTCATGCCGGGCGCCCGCATGTTGAGCACGGTGACCGTCAGGTTGATCGCCGACACCGTCGAGCCGATGCCCATGATGATGAGGCCGACGGCGTAGAAGTCGATGCCGTGGCTGGGCGAGAACACCACGCCCGAGTTCGGTGCGTAGTTGAACCAGCCGCCGTTGGCGCCGCCGCCGAGCAGCCAGGACGTGTTGAAGAAGATGGCGCCGCCCAGCCAGACCCAGAGGGACAGCGCGTTCATCCTCGGGAAGGCGACGTCACGTGCGCCGATCTGCAGCGGCAGCAGGTAGTTCGCGAACGCGGCCGCCATCGGCATGACGACGAGGAACACCATCGTGACGCCGTGCATCGTGAAGACCTGGTTGTACAGGTCCGCGGAGAGCAGCTTGCTGTTCGGGATGGCCAGCTGGCTGCGGATCAGGAGCGCCTCGAACCCGCCCACGAGCAGGAAGAAGAACGACGCGGCGCCGTACATGATGCCGATCTTCTTGTGGTCGACCGTGGTGACCCACGACTTCCAGCCGTGTGTCGAGGTCGGGCGGGCGAACACGCCCATCGGCGAGGTCACGGTGGCCTCACCAGCGGTGAGCTCGAGCGGTCGGCGCTCTTCCGTCAGTGCCATGCGGGTGATCCTTCTCCGGTCCGGACGTCCGTGCTGCGGGTGATCACTTGAGGGTGATCAGGTAGGCGACGAGCTGGTCGATCTGGTCCTCGGTGAGCTGGAGGTTCGGCATGCCCTGGTTGTTGTCGGGGTCCATGGGCTTGATGGCCTCGGGGTCGCGCAGCCAGTCCTTCAGGTTGTTCGTGTTCGGCACGCCGCTGGGCACCGCGCTCACCTCGTCTGAGCCCTTGCCGAGGTACAGGTTGAGGAGGCCGCCGGCGAACGTCTGGCGCATCATCAGGTGCGTGAGGTTCGGGGCGTTGCCCGACGAGAGCGACGTGTTCACCGACTTGCCGTAGTCGGGGTTGGGGACGTCGTCGTAGGTGTAGGGCGACTTCGAGTCGGGCCGCAGGCCGTTGACCTGGTGGCAGCGCGCGCACTGGCCCACGAAGATCTCCTGGCCGGAGCGGGCCTTCGCGGTGTCCGGCTCCTCGGGCTTCGTGGTCATGCGCTTCAGCCACTGCTGGTACTCGGCGGGCGGGAGCGCCTTCACCTGCATGCGCATGACGCCGTGCGAGAGGCCGCAGTACTCCGTGCACTGGCCCTGGTAGATGCCGGCCTTGTCGGCCGTGAAGACGAGCTCGTGGGTCCGGCCCGGCACCGCGTCCTTCTTGCCGTTGATCGCGGGGATCCAGAACGAGTGGATGACGTCGTTCGACTGGATCTTGAGGACGACGTCGCGGCCGACGGGGATCACCATCTGCGAGGCGGTGATGATGTCGGGCTTGCCGTCCTTGTCCGTGTCGTAGCGGAACTCCCACCACCACTGCTGGCCGACGACGTTCACCTCGATGGCGTTCTTCGAGGAGTCGTCGAGCTTCAGCAGCGTCTGCACGTTGAACACGGCGAGGATCGCGAGGATCAGCGCCGGGACGACCGTCCAGCCGATCTCGAGCGGCGTGTTGCCGTGGGTCTGGGACGGCTCGTCGACGCCGTCGACGTCGTCCTTGCGCCGCTTGAAGCGCACGGCCATCCAGATGATGGCGACCTCGACGAGGATGAACACGATGCCGGCCACGATGAACACCGGCTTGACGAGGTCGAAGATGTCCCAGGCCTGGCGGCCACGCGGGGCGAGGGTGTTGAGCGGGTGGTCGCCGGGGTCGCCCATGTTCCGGACGATGAGCCACAGACCGACCACGAGGACGATGGTCGAGATGACCGCCGCGATGGTCGCGTTCCGCTTGTTCCGCATACCCACCCTCTCAGTGACCGGTCGCCGGGGCGGCGGACCAAGTATCCACCGGGCCCGAGACCGATGCCGAATCGACCACGACCGCCGAGCGCGTGGCGCCGAGGCCCGACTCCTCGTGCGTCTGCTCGCCCGCGACGCCGCCCGCGATGCCCGCCCCGATGACCACCAGGCCACCGATCAGGAGGACCGCGACGACCACCGAGCGCTTGAGCTCCGGCCGGCTCGCGAGGAGGAAGGCGAGGCCGAAGACCACGATGGCGACGCCGATGATCACGTACACCGCCACGCTCTGCGGGATGGCCAGCAGGAGGCGCGACACGCACAGGATGATGATCGCCGCGGTCAGCACGGCGAGCACCGGCACCTCGAGCGGGTCCATCAGCGTGTGGCGAAGCTCGCGGTTCGCCGTCTGGTCGCCCGTGGCCCGCTCGGCCCAGGCGCGGACCGTCCAGGAGACGGTGGCGATGGCCAGCACGACGAGGCCGACCACGAAGAACACCGGGTCCACGGCGAGGCCGACGATCGTGACGCCGACCCCGAAGGCGGCGACGAGCGGCCAGTAGCTGAGCCCGATCGGCACGGTGACGGGCGGGTTGCCGGTGACGTGCTCGACCTGGGCGATGGCCTCGGCGTTGCCGTCCCGGAACGCCGTGGAGAACCCGCCGAGGGCGGCCATCACGCCGGCGAAGCCCATCAGCACGCTGTAGCCCACGTGGTCGCCGACCCAGCCCTTCCAGCCGAAGGTGAGCGGGCCGACGATCGAGTTGACGACGTCGCCCTTCGAGAACACGGCGAGCGCGCCCGAGTGGTCGGAGGCCCCGGTCAGGAACCCGTAGAGGACGGCGGCCAGGAAGGCGAGGAGCGCCGCGCCGTAGAAGAACTTCGATGCCCGTGTGATCATCCGTCAGCTCACTTCATGATGTAGACGCCGACCCACACGACCGCGTACACGGCCACGGTGGCGTACCAGAACACGGCCGCGGCGGCGATGCCGTCGGGCTGCCGACTCGAGAACTGCCCGCCGAGGGCCCGGAAGCCCATCAGCACGAGGAAGATCATCCCGGCGATCACCATCGCCACGTGACCACCGGTCACCGCGTAGAAGAGCGGGCCCTCGGGCTGGGCCAGCGTGACCGCGGCCTGGCTGTAGAGGAAGGTGGTCTGGTTCAGGAAGGCGGCGCCGAGGAGCAGCGTGACGCCGAGCGCGAGGAAGGTGTGCGGCCGGTCGTCGCGGGCGATCGAGTACACCGCCCACTGCATGGTCACGACCGAGATGGCCAGCGTGACGGCCTGCATGTTCGGCTGCGCCAGCGGGATGTTGTTGTTGGCGAACCAGTGCAGCGGGCCGGCCGCGCCGCGTGCGGCGAGGTAGTAGCCGATCAGCGTGGCCATCACCATGACCACGCCGGCGGTGGCGAAGGCGGTGCCGAACAGCAGCTCCCGGCGACGGGGCTGGGTGGCGGCCGGGAGGGCGGCGGTGGCGTCGGCCATCAGCTGTTCTCCTCGTCGGTGCCCTCACGGGCGTCGAGCAGCGGGTAGGGCGAGGTGACCCGGGCCAGGTCCTCGAGCTCGACCCCGCCGACCGCCGGTCGAGGGAAGGCCCACTCGAGCGTGAGGCCGTCGACGTCGTCCTCGACGGGACCGTCGGCGGCGTCGCGTGCGGCGCCCATCGAGGCGGCCAGCCCGCTGAGCGCCCCGAGCGCGAACAGCACGGCGCCGACGGCGATCAGCGCGCCCCAGAGCTGCGAGGCCGTGGTCTTGCCGTCGAGCTGGACGATGGCCTGCACCAGCGAGGCGGTGGCCAGCAGCGCGCCGCCCAGGAACACCAGGGCGACCGTGCCGTTGCCCGGGCCCTTCGGCACCGGGCCGCCCCACACGAGCGGCGACCAGTGGAACACGCCGGCGAGCCCGCCGGCGACGACCGCCGCCACCACGAAGTAGGTCTGGCTGGCCCCGAGGGCGGCGGCGTCGAAGCCGAAGACCGTGCCGGTGCCGGCCAGGTCGAGCGCCTGCAGGAGCCCGCCGAGGACGGCGCCGAGCAGGAGCAGGAGCGAGAGGAGCCCGAGGACGGTGGCCGGCGAGACCTTCACCGAGCCCCGCCGCAGCAGGTCGGCGAAGGCGCCGAGCAGGCCGAGCACCGGGACGGCGATGGCCAGCGCGAACAGCGTCCAGAGCACCGTGTTCACCGAGCGGGGCAGCTGGGCCCAGGCGCCGAACGAGAGCACGGCGTAGGTGCCGATGAGGCCCTGGACCAACCCGTACTGGGCCATCCGGCGACCGGCGGACGTCGAGACCGCGTCGGCTGCGATGCCGAGCACCGGGATGGCGAAGACGTAGATGCTGGGGCCCCGGAGCAGCCACGCCAGGCCCTGCGTGAAGTTCTGGGCGAGGCCGGCGGCGTCGGAGTGCGTGACCTGGCCGAGCACCACGTGGGCGACGGCCGAGCCGAAGGTGACGATCAGGAGCGAGCTCCAGACCAGCGCCGACCACGAGAGCATCGGGGCGAAGGCGAGCCGCATGCCCGGCGGGCGGTGGGCCATGACCGTGGTGGCCACGCACACGGCGCCGAGGCCGAGGGCCACCATCATCGCCCCCATCGCGAGGTTGCCCAGCCGGGCGGCGTCGGTGTCGCCGCCGCCGACGCCGCCGTCGATCGCGACGCTGACGATGAAGATCACCGCCGACACGAGCCAGGTCCAGAGCGAGAGCGCAGCGGCGCGGGGGAAGGAGATCGACGGCGAGCCGAGCTGGAACGGCACGACCGAGATGGCGACCCCGAGCAGGAGCGGCACGCCGCCGAGCAGCAGGAGCGCGACCAGGGAGCTGGAGCCCAGCATCCCGGTGCGGCTGCCGAGGAACCCGTTGTCCGTCGCCTGGTCGATGCCGACCAGGGCGAGCGTGATCAGGGTGACGGCGGTGAGGAGGAGGGAGCCACCGATGAAGAGCCGGCCGATCGCGGTGTGGTCACCGGAACCGATGAGCCGCTCGAGCGGACCCGGGGCGGGGCGCTCGTCGGCGGCGGCGGGGGTCCCGGACGCCTCGGGTCTGGTCTCCGTGAGTGCCATGCGTGGTTCTGCCCTCTGCTCCGTACCCGTGCTGCCTCGGGCCCTGCGGCCCTGTTGCCCTCGGGCCTGACGGCCCTGCCCTCGATCGCCGACCGGACCCCACGGGGGTCCGGTGCCGCGGACACTACCGCGCCCACCGGTGGACGTAGAAAAGCGCTAGGCGGTGCTCCCCGTCGCCGGAATCGCCCGCTGCTGCGGGCGATCCTGCATGCCGCTCACCAGCCGTTCCGGATGATCACGTCGGCCGCCATCACCCCGAACAGCAGCGTGATGTAGGTGATCGAGAACGTGAACAGCCGGATGGCCCGGGCGGGCGACTCCGTGCGGCGGACCTCCGCCGACATCGCCGTGAACGCACCGCCGAGCACCAGTGCCGAGACCCAGTAGAGCGGGCCGAGGCCGGCGGTCCAGCCGAACACCAGGGTCAGCGCCCACACCACGACGGTGTAGACGAGCATGCGGTTCGTGGTGTCCCGGTAGCTCGCCACGGACGGCAGCATCGGCACGTCGGCCCGGGCGTAGTCGTCCTTGTACTTGATGGCGAGGGCCCAGAAGTGGGGCGGCGTCCAGAAGAAGATGACGCCGAACAGCACCACGGCGGACCAGGAGAGGCGGCCCGTGACCGAGGACCAGCCGATCAGCACGGGCACGGCGCCGGCGGCCCCGCCGATGACGATGTTGCTGCTCGAGCTGCGCTTCAGCCACAGCGTGTACACGAACACGTAGAAGAGGCAGGCCGAGACGGCGAGGACGGCCGACAGCAGGTTGACGACCGACCACAGCCAGACGAAGGCGAGGACCTCGATCGACACGGCGAAGACCAGGGCGGCCCGTGGGGTGACGGCCCCCGTGACGAGAGGGCGGTCCTGGGTCCGCTCCATCAGGGCGTCGATGTCCCGGTCGACGTACATGTTGATGGCGTTGGCGCCGCCGGCGGCCAGCGTGCCGCCGACCACCGTGGCCACCATGAGCCAGAGCGGGGGCACGCCGCCCTCCGCGACGACCATCGTCGGGACCGTCGTCACCAGCAGCAGCTCGATGATCCGCGGCTTGGTGAGGGCGACGTACGCACCGACCTTGGCGCCGATCGAGTGCGGGGGTGAGAGCGCCGGGGCGACCATGACGATCGCCACGGTACGACCGCCCGAACCCGCATCGCCAGCCCGGGCCCGCGCCTTCTCCGGACCCTCCGAGCTGCCCTACCCTGCCCGTCGATGCCCGCCGCGCCCCCCACCGAGCGGTTCACCCTGACGGCGTCGACGTACCGGGTGGTCGTGGCCGTCGCGCTGGGCCTGCTGTGCACGATCGTCGTGACGGGTGCCGCCGTCCGGCTGTCCGGTTCGGGCCTCGGCTGCGCCGACTGGCCCAACTGCAGCAACGACGCGCTGATCCGGTTCGGCAACCCGAACCAGACGATCGAGCAGGTCAACCGGCTGTTCACCGGCCTGGTGTCGATCGCCGTCGTGGCCGCCGTCCTCGGCTCGCTCCGCCGCCGCCCCTACCGCCGGGACCTCGTGTGGCTCTCCTCCGGGCTGGTCGCCGGCGTCGTCGGCCAGATCGTGCTGGGCGGGATCACGGTGCTGGTCGACCTCAACCCGATCGCGGTGGGCGGGCACTTCGTGCTCTCGATGCTGCTCGTGACCGACGCCGTCGTGCTGCTCTGGCGCGCCGGCCAGGCGCCGGGGCCGCGCCGGCCGCTCGTCGGCCGGACGGACCTCGCGCTCTCGCGCGTCGCGGTCGTCGCCGCGTCCGTGCTCATGCTGACCGGGCCGGCGGTGACCGGGACCGGCCCGCACGCCGGCGACGTCGAGGCGCACCGCTTCCCGTGGTTCCTGCCCGACGTGGTCCGCGTGCACAGCCTCAACATGTGGGCGTTCCTCATCGTCCTCGTGGTGCTGATGGTCCGCCTCGCGCGCTCGCACGCACCGGCCGCCGTGATCCGGCGCGGCTCGCGGCTGCTGCTCGTCGTCGTCGCGCAGGGGGCGATCGGCTACACGCAGTACGAGCTCGGCATCCCGCCGTGGCTCGTGGCGCTGCACATCGCGGGGGCGACCGCCGTCCTGTCGTTCACGGTGTGGTTCCACCTGGGGTTGTCGGCGCCGGCGGGCACGGACGACGCCGCGCCGACCGGTGCCGCTCCTGACGCTGTCGGGTCGGCCGCGTAGGTTGGGCCGGTGTCCACCCCCGCCCCGATCGACGTCGTGCGGCCCGAGGTCGACGACGAGGTCGACCTGGACACGCCGTGGGTGGTCCTGGTCTGGAACGACCCGATCAACCTCATGAGCTACGTCACCTTCGTGCTGCAGAAGCTGTTCGGCTACTCCAAGGAGGAGGCCACCCACCTCATGCTCCAGGTCCACCACGAGGGCAAGGCCGTGGTGTCGAGCGGGACGCGGACGGAGGCCGAGCGCGACGTGTTCCGGCTCCACGAGCACGGCCTCTGGGCCACGATGCAGCAGGACTGAGCGGGCGGGGCGCAGCGTGTCGATGTTCCGCGGACCGATCCACCGCCGCCCCGACGGCACCTTCGCCGTCGATCTCGCCGCTCCCGAGCGCGACGTGCTGCGCACGCTGGTGGACCAGCTGCGCGAGCTCATCACGACCGACAGCCCGGCGCTGTCGCGGCTGTTCCCGCCGCCCTACGGCGACGACGAGGCCCGCAACGAGGGCTACGCCGCGCTCGCCGGGCCCGAGCTGATCGAGCATCGGCTCGCCGCGCTCGAGGTCGTCCGGGACACGGTCGACGCCACCACGCTCGACGAGGAGCAGCTGTCGGCGTGGATGCGGTCGATCAACGACGTGCGCCTGGTGCTCGGCACGATGCTCGAGGTCACCGACGACGACGTGCCCCCGTCGGTCGACGAGGGGAACGCCGCGACGTACCAGGCCTACGAGTACCTCGGGTTCCTGCTCGAGCGCATCGTCGCCGCGCTGACCGACTGACCGCGCTCACCGACCGACCGCGGTCGCCGGCGGGCGCGGTGCGTCCACGCCGCGTCAGCCGCCGACGCCGCAGGCAGTCGCCGCGTCCTTCGCCTCGTTCATCAGCTCGTCGGAGCCGGCGAGGTCCTCGTCGTTCGTCAGGCGGTCGGCGCCGAACGTGTCGAGCAACCGGTCGATGACGCAGGCGGCGTCCTCGGTGCTGTCGATGCCCTCGGCGAGCAGCTCGGCGATGCCCTGGTTGCGGGCGACGACGTAGGAGAGCTCGTCCATCGCCTTACCGGTCGTCTTGATCGTGGCGGTCGGACCGGGATCGCACGAGTGCAGCGCCACGTCGTCGCCGGTCGCCGCGACCGTCGCACCGGCCTGCGGCGGGAGCGCGGCGAACCACCGCCGCGACGCGTTCGCGAAGCGCTCGGCCGCCGGACCGTCGGCCAGCCGCACGACGGCGTCCACGCACACCGGTCCGCCGCCGGCGCGGCTCGTGACCACGCTGTCGCCCTGCCAGCTGCGCACGGCCTCGAAGGCCGTCTTCCCGTCCGTGTACTCGGCGAGCGGGACGAGCCAGGAGGCGGGGCCCCAGCGGTCGGTGTCGAGCACCTTCGCGCCGGCGGCCGGCGTCGGCGCCGTGAGGTGCGCCGGGTCGTCGTCGGCCGGTCGCTCGAGGTCCACGAGCGAGGCCGTGGTCGCCGGCGGCCGGACCAGCGCCTTGGCGATCGCCTCCGGACCGTCGCGGCCGATGACCGCGTCGACCCAGGGCTGGCCGAGCGCGTAGGGCAGGGCGAACGCGGCCTGGTAGGCGCCGGGGACCTGGTCCTGGTCGAGCGCGGCCTGCGAGTCATCCGCGGCGGCGCTGCTGTCGCTGTCGTACGCGTCGAAGTCCTGGTCGGAGAGCTGCGCGACGTACGCGTCCTCGACCGACGTCGCGTCGCCCTCCACGAGCGACTGGTACGCGAGCCCGGCGTCGATCGTGTCGTCCGGGGGGCCGCCCTCGTCGTCGCCCGTCGCGTCGGCCGCGACGATCTGCGACTGCAGGGCGTGCGTCAGTTCGTGCACCACCGTCACGCGGCCGGACACGTCGAGGTCCTCGCCGTTCACGTAGACCGCGTCGGTCGCCGGGTCGTAGAACGCCGCGGTCCCGTCGCTGCCGATGTCGTCGGAGGTCTCGAACGGGTCGAGGTCGCCCTGCACGAGCCCGAGCGCACGGTCGGCCGCCACCGAGCGGTCCGCGTCCTCGCGGTCCTGCTTCGTCGGCTCGTCGCCGCCGTCGTCGGTGACCCGCTTGCGGTACTCCGCCGGACTGAGGAAGCGGACGTAGACGGGGTGGTCGAAGTCGCGGCCGCGCGTCTCCTCGACGAACTTGGCGAGCGGCGCGACCTTCGGGTCCCACGCGTCGGGGTGGTCGGGCCCGTCGCCGCCGGACCGGGAGACGGCGAGCGCGGCGCCCGCGCCCACCACGAGCACCCCGACCACGAGCGCCAGCACCCACGGCCACCGCCGGTGGGCGCGCGGGGCAGCACCCGGGCCGGGCGGGCCGCCCGGAGGCGGGGGTGTCGGCGCGCCCCAGGTCGAGGGCGGCACGGGCGGCGGAGGACCCACGGGCGGGG
>JAEVZA010000016.1 GCA_023392475.1 Actinomycetes bacterium
CGCGGGTTTTCCCGCGCTCTCGCATCACAGAACCGGCGCTGGCGGGAGCCGAGCGGCGGTCAGAGGTTCTTGCGGATCAGCTCCGCGTAGGCACGCGCTCCCGCCGGGCGGAGGTGCGTGCCGTCGGGTGCGAACCACTCGGGGTGGTCCTCGGCGAGCGAGTGCCAGTCGACGAGCACGGCGTTGGCGTGCCGCTCGGCCGCCGCCTCCATGCGCTGGTTCACGAGGTCCTGCCACGGCCGCTCGACCTTGGCGTTCACGAGGAGGACCCGCCGGTTCCCGGCGAGCTCGAAGATGCGGTCGAGGTCGCCGTCGTCGAAGGTGCCGTTGGTGCCGGCGTGGATGATGAGCGGGCCGGGCACCTTGCCCTTCGACACGTACCACTGCACGAGCCCCATCACCTTGTCGAACTGGCGCCCGACCTTCGCGTCGACGGTGATGCCGGGCATCGCCGTGTGCAGCGCGCCCGACGCGCCGAGCATGACCGAGTCGCCGATCGCCAGCGCGTTGGTGGCGGTCTGGTTGACGGGCGGCAGCGTCGTCGCCGTCGTGGCCGGCACGGTCGTCGGGAGCACCGACCCGCCCGGCGCGGCCGGGAGCGTGGTGATCGTCGTGGGCACCGTCGTGCTGGAGGTCGCGGGCGCCGCGCCCGAGGTGTCGGACACGGCGGCGGCCTCGAGGGCGATCTTCTCGCGGTCGGGGCTGCTCGCCGCCGCCTGGAGACCGAAGGCGATGAGGGCGACGAGCGCCAGGCTGGTGCCACCGACGATCATCCCCTGCCGCACGTACTGCAGGCGGCGCTCGCCGGTCGACTCCCTGACCGTCGACCACCAGCGGCCGAGCGCGCCCTGCCGCAGCGGCTGCTCCACGTAGCGGTACGACACCTCCGCCGCCCCGAGCGTGAGGCCGATGCGCAGCACGAAGAGCGGGAGGCCGGTGAGCGGCACGTCCAGCTCGGGTCGGGTGACCATGAAGATCGGCCAGTGCCACAGGTAGATGGCGTACGAGCGCTGGCCGAGCCAGACGAGCGGCTTCGATCCGAGCACCACGCCGAGGTTCGTGGCCGGGTGCACCAGGACCGCGATGACGACCACGCAGACGACGTCGAGCAGGAACATCCCGCCCCGGTAGACGAACGCGTCGTAGGCGTTCACGCGGGTGAAGAACCACGCGATGACCACGAGCCCGAGCACGCCGACGCCGTTGAGCACCGCGCCGGCCTGGCGGGCCGGGCGACCGCGGGTCCGCCACGGCGCCCAGACCACCGCGAGCAGCGCGCCCATCAGGAGGCCCGATGCGCGGGTGAAGGTGGAGTAGTAGATGCGCGAGGGGTCGGTGAACTCCTTGAACTGGATCGCCATCCACCCCGCGGACATGAGCGCGAGGACCAGCAGGCCCCACTGCGTGACCCTGCGACCGAACCGCACCATGGCCAGCCCGAACAGGGGCGGGAACACCAGGTAGAACTGCTCCTCGATCGCCAGCGACCAGAGGTGCTGGAGGAGCGGCGGGCGCCCGGCCTGCGCGAAGTAGGACTCGTTCAGGTAGATCTGCCACCAGTTGCTGACGTAGAGCAGCGCGGCGATGACGTCGCCGCCCATGCGACCGGCGGCGTCGCGGTAGACGAGCAGCGACGCCACGGAGACGACGGCGAGCAGCAGGTAGAGCGCGGGCAGCAGCCGCCGGGCGCGGCGGGTCCAGAAGTTGCGCAGCGAGACCGCGCCCGAGTGGTGGCGCTCGTCGATCAGCAGCGCGGTGATGAGGAAGCCGCTCACCACGAAGAAGACCTCGACGCCGAGGAAGCCGCCGGGCATCCAGCTGATGTCGGCGTGGTAGAGCACGACGGCGCCGACGGCGATGGCGCGGAGACCGTCGAGCGACGGGCGGTAGCCGAGCTTCGGGGGCGCGCCGCGTCGCACCGTCGTGGTCATCCGGGCCATTCTGCTCGGTCGCTCCTCGCCGCTGGTGCCAGCGGGCTGGGCAACCTCCCCCGTCGTGCGGGCCGGTGCGGGGCGGTCGACGATCACGCGTGGACGGCGGCCCTCGGCACCATCCGGACCCGGAACGAGCGGACCGCGCGGGCGAAGACGTTGGGCTCGACGTCGGGCTCCGTGACCACCTCCGGCACCTCGAAGCGACGGGTGAGCTCGCGGAGCAGGTGCTGCAGCTCGAACCGGGCGAGGTTGGCCCCGATGCAGAAGTGCGTGCCGTGGCCGAACGCGACGTGCGGATTGGGGCTGCGGGTCACGTCGAACCGGAACGGGTCCTCGAACACCCGCTCGTCGCGGTTCGCGGACGGGTACAGCAGCATCACCCGGTCGCCTGCAGCGACGGGCCGGCCGCCGATCGCGGCGTCCTCCACGGCGGTGCGGAAGAAGTTGTTGAGGGGCGTGACCCAGCGGATGAGCTCCTCGACCGCGGTGACGGCGAGCTGCGGATCCGCGGCGATCGCGTCCCACTGGTCGGGGTGGTCCGCCAGCGCGCGCAGGCCGTGCGAGATCACGGTCCGGGTCGTCTCGGCGCCTCCCGCGATGAAGAGGCCGAGCTCGTGGATCATCCGGTTCGGGCCGTAGCCGCCCTCGCCGTGGAGGTCGGTCGTCGCCCAGACGGTCGACAGGTCGTCGGCGGGGCAGGCTCGGCGCTCGGCGAACACCGCACCGAAGAGCCGCGCGAACTCCCCGATCGCCTCGAACAGCTCCGTCGCCGCGACCTGGTCGACGGGCGCCGCGTCGATGCGCATCAGCCGCTCCGACCACCGCTTCACGTCGGTCCAGTGCGACTCGTCGATGCCGAGCAGCCGCGACGTCAGCCGGCACGGCAGCTGGGCGGCGAGCGCGTCCACGACCTCGACGTCGGGACCGCCCGCCTCGATGCCGTCGAGGAGGTCGCCCACGGTCGCCCGCACCCAGTCGTCCTGGACCCGCACCGCCCGCGGGGTGAACCGGGCGGAGACGAGGCGCCGCTGCGCGACGTGGCCGGGATCGTCCTGGGCGATGATGCTGTTCTCCTCCGGCGCCCACCACGACCGGTAGCCGCGGGCCGAGGAGAACACCGCCGAGTTGCGCTCGACCTCGAGCACGTCGGCGTGCCGGCTGACCGCCCACAGCCCGTTGCGATCGTCCCGGTACAGCGGCTCGTTCGCCCGCATCCACGAGTAGGCGGGGTGCGCGTCGCCCTGGTGGAACGCCGGATCGAGCAGGTCGACCTCGGGTCGGGCGGCGCGGTCGGGCCCGGTGGCGACGGCGGACATGGGTGCAAGTCTGTCGCAGCGCCGCGGTCGGGTTGCCGTCATTCGAGCAGACAAGTTCAATACAAGTTGTGAACGACGACGCGACCACCGCCGACCGCTGGGACCCCGACCGCTACCACCGGTTCCGTGCGGAGCGACGGCGCCCGTTCGACGACCTCGTCCGCCACCTGCGGCCGATCCCGGGGGGTCGCCTCGTGGACCTGGGGTGCGGGACCGGGGAGCTCACCGCCGACGCCGCCGTGGCGCTGGGTGCCACCGCGGCCGTCGGGCTCGACGCGTCGCCCTCGATGCTCGGCCGGACCGACGAGGTGCGGGCCCCGGGCGTGGAGCTCGCCTTCCGCCGGGGCGACCTCGCGACCTTCGAGGAGCCCGACGCCTGGGACGTGGTGATCGCGAGCGCCTCGCTGCACTGGGTGCCCGACCACGAGGACGTGCTGGCCCGCTGGCGGCGGTCCCTGCGACCCGGGGGCCAGCTGGCGGTGCAGGTCCCCGCCAACCCCGACCACCCGTCGCACACCACGATCGACGAGGTGCTGGCCGAGCCGCCGTTCGCCGAGCTCGTCCCCGATCCGCCCGCCGATCCGCTGCACCACGTGCTCGATCCGGCCCGGTACGCGGAGGTCCTGTTCGACCTCGGCGCCGCCGACCCGCTGGTGCGCCTGCAGGTCTACGGGATGGCGCTGGCATCGACCGCGGAGGTCGTCGAGTGGACCTCCGGCACCGCGCTGACCCGGGTGCGGCGCGTGCTCGACGACGACGCGTACGAGCGGTTCGTCGAGCGCTACCGCACGCGGCTGCTCGAGCACCTCGGCGACCGCCGGCCGTACTACTACGCGTTCAAGCGCATCCTCGTGGTGGCCACCTTCGACTGATCCTCGCCGCTCCGTGCTGCGAGAGCGCGGGAATTCCCGCGCGCTCGCAGCACAGAACGGGACGCTGGGGTCGAGGAGGGGACGTGCGGCGCGACGCGTCAGGTGCCGCCGAGCGACAGCCAGGCGCCCGCCGCGGCCTCGTCGCCCACCACGTCGACCGCGCCGTCGGGCACCGGCCGGCCCCAGAGCCGCAGCAGCAGGTGCTCCGCCGACCCGCGGAGCGCGGCGTCGCCCTTGCGGTGGGCCCGGTCCACGGCGAGCGCGCCGTCGAGCACCTCGACCGTCCACTCGCCCTCGGTGTCCGTGCAGTGCACGTGGAGGCTCGACGACGGCAGCTCGAGCCCGTCGCGGTCGACGAGCCGAGGCAGCACGAGCGAAAAGTACTCGTCGATGCCGTCGGACGCGAGCGCGGGGTCGATCGGTCGGGGCGCGGCGACGGCGGACTCCGCGTCCCAGCGGTGCAGCGAGGTCTCGTGGGTCTGGCGGCGGGTCCACACCGACACCGTGCGGTGCTCGACCGGGAACGGCATCCACGTCGCCGCGTCGGGGTCCGCGGCGTCGATCGTGTTGGCGAGGGCGATGGCGCCGTCGCCGAACCAGCGGGCGAGGCCGTCGGCCTCCTCGGGCGGCGGATCGGGCAGCGGATCCGTCGACCGCTCGCGCTGCGGCGGCGCGCCGGTCTCGATGCACTCGCGCGCCCACCGGTGCACGCCGCCGAGGTGCACGGCGAGGTCGCGCACGTCCCACCCGGGGCAGGCGGGCACGGCCGCGTCGAGGTCGGTCCCGATGAGCTCGGTGATCCGGGCGCTGTCCGCCCGGAGCTGCGCGGTGTCCTGCACGGCGGGGATGGTCACGACGCACGACGCTACCGGCCGGGCCGGCACCGGTCCGAGGGAGATCGGGACCGGGTCCCTAGCCTGGAGCGGCGCGCCGACGCGGCGTGCGGATCCGAGCCCGAGGAGCGAACCGATGTTGGGCAGCGAGCACGTCCTGGCCGCGGTCCGGGCCCAGGGCACGGACCACTGCTTCATGGTGCCCGGTGGGCTCGACGACCCCTTCATGGCGCCGATGACCGGCACCGACGGGCTGCGCACGGTCGTGGCCGCGTTCGAGGGCGGCGCCGCGTACATGGCCGACGGCTACGCGCGGGCCTCGGGGCGGCTCGGCGTGTGCTTCGGCATCGGCGGTCCGGGCGTGCTGAACATGGCGACGGCGCTCGCCGCCGCCCGGGCCGACCGGTCGTCGGTGCTGGCGGTGAGCGGCGAGGTGGCGACGTCGTGGGAGGGGCTCGGCGGGTTCCAGGACGCGTCCGGCGCCGCGCTCGACGACCTCGACGCCATCCGGCCGCTCACCGGCGCCTCGCTGTCGGTCGAGTCCCCCGCGCTGCTGCGCCACCACCTCCGCCAGGTGATGACCACGGCGCTCGTCGACCACGTGCCGGTGCACCTCTCGGTCCCGGTCGATGTGCAGCAGGCCGAGGTCGGCGACGGGTGGGACCCGCTCCCCGACCACCTGGTGCGGCCGCGCCACGTGGACGAGGAGGCCCTCGCCGCCGCCCTGCAGGCGCTCGACGGTCAGTCGCCCGCCCGCAACGTGGTCGTCCTCGCCGGCGAGGGCGTGCGCGGGCGGGACGGCCGCGAGCAGCTCCGCCGCTGCTGCGAGCGGTTCGCCCTCCCGGTCGCCACGACGCTCGGCGGGAAGGGCGTGATCTCCGAGGACCACCCGCTCGCCCTCGGCGTCTTCGGGTACGGCGGGTCGCGGTGGGCGACCGAGGCGATCCTCTCCGACGAGGTCGAGGTGCTGCTCGTCGTCGGGACCGGCCTGTCGCAGCGGGACACGCTGCAGTGGGACACCGCGATGCTGCCGTCGCGGGCGCTGGTCCACGTGGCCGCGGACCCGACCGACATCGGGCGCACCTGGCCCGCCGACGTGCCGGTCGTGGCCGAGCCCGCCGCCGCCCTGGCCCGCCAGACCGACCTGTCCGGGCCGGTGGCCGACGCGCTGCTCGCCGGGCGCGACGACCGGCTCGGCTTCGTCGAGCGGATCCGTGCCCTCCCCCGCCGGTACGCCGAGGAGGACACGACCAGCGACGCGTCGCCCATGCACCCGGCGCGCGTCGTCACGGAGCTGCGGGCCGCGCTCCCCGACGACGGCGTGCTGTGCGTCGACTCCGGCGCGCACCGGGCCTGGTTCGCCGAGTACTGGACGGTCCGCAAGGCCGGCACCCACCTGTCGCTCACCAACCTCGCGCCCATGGGCGGCGCCGTCCCGCTCGGCATCGGGGCGAAGCTCGCCCGGCCGGAGCGCCCGCTCCTCGTGGCGACCGGCGACGGCTGCATGCTCATGCACGGCATGGAGCTCCACACCGCGGCGCGGGAGCGGGTCCCGATGGTCGTCGCGGTGATGGACAACCGGGCCTACGGGAACATCTGGTACCGGGCGCACGCCATCGGCGACGGGCCGGCGGCGCTCACCGACATCCCGGGCATGGACTGGGTGGGCTTCGCCCGGTCGGTCGGCGCGGAGGGCGAGCGGGTCGAGCACCCCGACGGCATCGCCGCGGCGATGGGGCGGGCGCTCGACGCCGACGGGCCGTACCTGCTCGACCTGGTGATCGACAAGACGTACCCCACGCCCGTGGCCCCGTGGCGCGACGCGGTGGCGCACTGGGAGGACGACCACTGATGGGCGCACCACCCGACGACGGCCGCGGCCCGGGACGACCCGGCCCCCTGCTGCCCGACCCGACGGACGGGCTCGGCGGCGAGGAGCGCGCCGAGTACGACCGGATGGCGGTCGTGCGGTCCCACGCCGAGGGCGCGGCACGGCTCGGGCAGGTCTACGCCCTGATGTTCAACGACCCGTCGACCGCCGTGCGCGTCGGCGCGCTCGGCGAGCACCTGCGGTTCGGGGGCGTGCTGCCCGACGACGTGCGCGAGCTCTGCATCCTGCGCTTCGCCGCGCGGAAGGGCTACGGCTACGAGTGGGCGCACCACCTGCGCCCGGCCGACCTCGCCGGCATCGACGCCGCCACGATCGACGCGCTGGCCGCCGGTGACGTGCCCGACGGGCTGCGGCCGGACCGCTCGGCCGCGCTGCGCGCCGTCGACGCGGTCGTCGAGGACCGGCGCCTCGACGACGGGCTCTACGACGAGCTCGTCGCCGCCTTCGGCACGCGCGGCGCGGTGGAGCTCGTCGTGCTGTGCGGGCTGTACGGCGTGATGGGCTCGATGGTCACCGCGTTCGGCATCCCGGTCGAGGACGACCTCCCGACCCCGCCGTCGCCACCGTTCTGAGCCGAGCCGCCGGAGGCCCGGCGGCCTCGGAGACACGGCGCGCGCTCGGGCTCAGCCGGCCTCGGAGTGCGTGACGGCGGCCTCGCCCATCCACTCGCGCAGGGTGTTCTTCAGCTTCGTCTGCTGGATGAAGATGTCGTGCTCGGGCGGCACGCCCCCCGCCGGCTGCGGCGACTTCCAGTAGAAGCTCAGCCACTCCTGCACGCCCGACTGGCCGGCGCGCTGGGCGAGGTCCAGGAAGAGGGCGAGGTCCAGGACGATCGGCGCGGCGAGGATCGAGTCGCGGCAGAGGAAGTCGACCTTGATCTGCATCGGGTACCCCATCCACCCGTAGATGTCGATGGCGTCCCAGCCCTCCTTGTTGTCACCGCGGGGCGGGTAGTAGTTGATCCGCACGACGTGGTCGATGTTCCCGTAGAGCTCCGGGTACACGTCGGGCTGCAGGATCGTGTCGAGCACGCCGAGCTTCGAGACCTCCTTGGTCTTGAAGTTCTCGGGGTCGTCGAGGACCTCGCCGTCGCGGTTGCCGAGGATGTTCGTGGAGTACCAGCCCCGCATGCCGAGCATCCGGGCCTTGAACCCCGGCGCCAGGATCGTCTTCATCAGCGTCTGACCGGTCTTGAAGTCCTTGCCCGTGATCGGCACGCCGTTCGCGAGCGCCAGCTCCTCCATGCACGGCAGGTCGGTGCTGAGGTTCGGCGCGCCGTTCGCGAACGGCACGCCCGACGCGAGCGCCGCGTACACGTAGATCTGGCTCGGGGAGATGTTGTCGTCGTCGGCCTTGAGGCCGGCCTCGAAGCTGGCCAGCGTCTCGTGCACGGCGGACGGCTCCTGGTACGCCTCGGTGGAGCCGCACCACACCATCACCAGCCGGTCGCAGCGCTCCTCGGTGCGGAACCGCTCGATGTCCTCGATCACCTGCTGGGCGAGGTCCCACTTCGAGCTGCCCGACTTCACCCGCACGCCGTCGAGGCGCTTGACCCAGCGCTGGTCGAACACGGCGGGCATGGCGTTGATGCCCTCGAGCTCGCCGGAGAGCGGGCCGAGGTCCGACTCGTCGAGCACGCCGGCGGTGCGGGCCGCCTCGAGCGCGTTGGGCGAGATCGGGTCCCAGCCGCCGAAGACGACGTCGTCCAGGCCGGCGAGCGGCACGAGGTCCTTGATGAGCGGGTTGCGGCCCTCGTCGCGGCGGCCGAGGCGGATGTGGGCCATCTGGGTGAGCGAGCCGATCGGTGCGGCGAGGCCCTGGCGGGCGGCGAGGACGCCGGCGTAGGCCGTGGAGGCGACGGCGCCCATGCCCGGGGTCAGGATCCCCAGGCGGCCGGTGGCGGGCGCGATCTGCAGCGGTTCAGGCATGGCCGCACTCTAGGACGGGGCACCGGAGCCCACCCCACGCCCACCCCTGCCACCCCCGGACCATCGTTCTGTGATGCGAGACCGCGGGAAATCCCGCGCTCTCGCATCACAGAACGATGAGGAGGACGGCGGGGCGAGGTCAGGCGCCGGGGTGCTCGCGCGCGCGGTAGGCGGCCT
>JAEVZA010000053.1 GCA_023392475.1 Actinomycetes bacterium
CGGGCCGCCCGCGGGGCGCCCCCCCGACCCCCGGGCCCCCCCGGGACGGGTCATGACCGCAGGAGTTCCCCATGACCGACGACTTCCGCCCGCGCCGGACAGCGCTCTACATGCCCGGTGCCAACGACAAGGCGCTCGAGAAGGCCAAGTCGCTGCCGACGGACGCGATCATCTTCGACACCGAGGACTCGGTGGCCCCCGACATGAAGGCCGTGGCGCGCGAGAAGGTCGCCGCCGCGGTGGCGTCGGGCGACTACGGCCGTCGTGAGCTGACGATCCGCGTCAACGGCCTGGACACCGAGTGGGCGGTCGACGACCTGCGCTCCGCGGCGCAGGCCGGGCCGGCCGGGATCGTGGTGCCGAAGGTGAACTCGGCCGCGGACGTCGCACGCATCGAGGAGATCGTCGAGGGCGCCGGCATCCCCGACCACACGACCCTCTGGGCGATGCTCGAGACGCCGACCGCGGTCGAGAACGCCGTCGAGATCGCCACGAGCTCCGAGCGCCTCGCCGTGCTCGTGATGGGGACGAACGACCTCGCGAAGGAGCTGCGCGCCGCGCTCGTGCCCGGCCGCGCGCCGCTCCTCTGGGGGCTCGGTCGCTGCGTCAACGCGGCCCGCGTCGCCGGCAAGGCGATCCTCGACGGCGTCTACAACGACGTCCGCGACCCCGACGGGTTCGACGACGAGTGCCGCCAGGGCGCGGTGTTCGGCTTCGACGGCAAGACGGTCATCCACCCGACGCAGGTCGAGCCGTGCAACGAGGCGTACTCGCCGTCGGCGGACGAGGTCGAGTTCTCGCACCGCGTGATCGCGGCGTTCGAGGAGGGCCTCGCGCAGGGCAAGGGCGTGATCACCGTCGACGGCAAGCAGATCGAGAACCTGCACGTCGACAACGCCCGCCGCGCCATCGCCATCTCCGTGGCCATCGCCGCCCTCGACGACTGACCCGACATCCCGGTGTCGTGGTGCGGGACCGCGGGAGGACGCGCGCGCTAGCACCACGGAACGGAGGGCGCGCCGGTCGGCCATGATGGCGACATGGAGACCGCGCTCCCGCCCACCGGCAACTTCATCCACGGCGACTTCCGCCCGGCCGCCTCCGGCGCGACCGACGAGGTGCTCGCCCCTGCCACCGGCGGGGTGATCACGTCGGTGGCGTCGTCGGACGCCGCCGACGTCGACGACGCGGTCGCGGCCGCCCGCGCCGCGTTCGCCACCTGGTCCGAGACCACGCCCCGTGAGCGGTTCGAGCGCATCACCGCGCTCGCCGACGCGGTCGAGGCGGACCTCGACGGGCTCAAGGAGCTCGAGTCGCGCAACGTCGGCAAGCCGATGTCGATCATCGACTTCGAGTTCGACCTGACCGTCGACAACCTCCGCTTCTTCGCGGCCGCGGCGCGCTTCATGGAGGGTCGTGCGGCCGGGGAGTACCTCGAGGACCACACGTCGTTCGTCCGGCGCGACCCGCTCGGCGTCATCGCGTCCATCGCGCCCTGGAACTACCCGCTCAACATGGCGACGTGGAAGATCGGGCCCGCGCTCGCGGCCGGCAACACCGTCGTCCTGAAGCCGTCGGAGCTCACGCCGCTGACCGCGCTGCGGCTCGCGGAGCTGTCGGTCGACGTGCTGCCCCCCGGCGTGTTGAACGTGGTGCTGGGCCAGGGCGAGGCGGCCGGCGCCGCGCTCGTGGCGCACCCCGACGTCGCGATGGTGTCGGTAACCGGCGACGTGAGCACGGGCAAGCTCATCGCCCGCGACGCGTCGGACACGTTGAAGCGCGTGCACCTCGAGCTCGGGGGCAAGGCACCGGTGCTCGTGTTCGACGACGCGGACCCGGCCGCCCTCGTGGAGTGCCTGACCGACATGAGCTTCTACAACTCCGGCCAGGACTGCACCGCGCCCTGCCGCGTCCTGGCCGGGCCGAAGGTGTTCGACGACGTGGTGGCCGGGCTGACGTCGTCGGTCGCCGCGCTGCGGTGGGGCGATCCCGCCGACCCCGAGGTGGCGGTCGGTCCGGTGATCTCGGCGGAGCAGCGGGCGCGCGTGGCCGGCATGGTGGAGCGCGCGGCCGGGGCGGGCGCCGAGATCACCATCGGCGGCCGTGCGCCGGAGGGGGACGGGTTCTTCTACGAGCCGTCGGTGGTCGTGGGCCCGGCGCAGGACGCGGAGATCGTGCAGCGCGAGGTCTTCGGGCCCGTGGTGACCGTGCAGCGCTTCGCCGACGAGGACCAGGCGCTCGAGTGGGCGAACGGCGTCGACTACGGGCTCGCGGCGTCGGTGTGGACCAACGACGTCGGCCGGGCGATGCGGCTCTCGAAGCGACTGCAGTTCGGCACCGTGTGGGTCAACGACCACATCCCGATCGTCTCGGAGATGCCTCACGGCGGCTACAAGCAGTCGGGCTACGGCAAGGACATGTCGATCTACGCGCTCGAGCACTACACGGAGATCAAGCACGTCATGGTGAAGGGCTGACCGACCCCCGTCCCGGCCCCTGGTCGGCCGTGTCCTCAAGTCGTGGCCGCCGCCGGTCGAACTTGGGGTCGTGGCTCCCGCCTCCCGATCCCCGCGCGCCCGCTCGCGCCGGCACCGCACCCGCGTCGTCCGGCTGAGCGCCGTCGTCGCGCTCGCAGCGGTCGCCGCAGGGTGCGGC
>JAEVZA010000074.1 GCA_023392475.1 Actinomycetes bacterium
CGCGCTCCAGGTCCCGTCGTGGGGCACCCGGTGGCGCGGCTTCGCGGCGACGTCGCAGCACGCCCTGCCGCCCGCCGGTCCGGGTGCCGGCCTGGCCGCCGGCGCGTCCACCGACGTCGGCGTCGACCCGGCGCAGGTCACCGTGCCCGACCCGACCGTGCCGGCGTCGGCGCTGGCCGCCCCCGAGTGGTCGGAGCCGGTGCTCGCCCGGTGGGACGTCAGGGTGTCCCGCCGGTTCCGCTTCTCGCTGCTCGCCGGCCTACTGATCGGCGCGCTGTCCATGGGCGCGCTGTTCTCGGCCCTGCCCCCGCAGTACACGGCGTCGGGCAACGTGCTCGTCCCGGCGCTGCAGAAGACCCGTGGTGCCGACAGCATCGCCTTCAGCCCCGTGAGCCAGCAGATCGTGCACACGCTGGCCATCTCGAACGCGTACGCCGTGGAGCTGAAGCGCCTGTCGGGCATCGACCTCTCGGTCGAGGACATCCGCGACCGCGTGGACGTGGTGCGGGACGGCTTCTCGGCGTTCATGTCGATCCAGTTCACGGACAACGACAGGGCGATCGTGGAGCAGGCGCAGCCGTACGTCCTCGAGGCCCTCGACGCCGTGGTGGCGAAGACGCGCTCGTTCGCGGACGAGGAGCTGCGCAACGAGTTCCGGCCGCAGTTCCCGGGTGAGCAGCGGTACGACAACACGTCGCTGTACCTCCACATGGGCGACGAGACGTTCTTCGAGACGCAGCCGCCACGGGTCGCGTGGGGCATGTTCATCGGTGCGCTCACCGGGCTGCTGGTCGCGGTCGGGTTCGTCCTCCTGCAGCAGCGCGAACCACGCGTCAACAACGACGACGACTTCCCGTCCGCCATCGGGCTCTGGGTGTGGACGCACGTCGGCCGGGCCGGTCGCCGGTACGCGGCGACCGAGGACCAGTACGCGCAGGTCGTCACGTCGGCGGAGCAGCTGGTCCCGCCCGGCGAGCTGCCGCGCCACCTCGTCATCAGCACGCCGCGGCCCGACCGCGCCGCCCGCGGCCTCGCCATGGGCGTGGCCGGCGCGCTCGCGGCGGAGGGCCGGCGGGTCGTGCTGGTGGACGCGCAGCTGGACCACCGCCTGCTCAGCCTCCGGCTCGGCGGCCGCTTCCGGTCGGGGCTCGTCCAGGCCGTCGACGGCGAGGTCCCGATCGACTCGGTGGTGCGGCGGGTGAACCGCTGGCGCCTCCCGACCTCGGTCCGCCGCTTCCTGCGCGGCCGGGGCGACGTGCTGCGCTTCGTGCCGGCGGGCCGCGTCCGCCGCGGCCGGATCGTCGACGTCCGGCCGGGCGTGCTCGACCGCTTCGGGCCCGACGTCACGGTCGTCGTGCTGGCGCCGTCGCTGATGTCCGAGGTGCCGGCCGGTGCGATCCTGAACTGGGCGGACGCGGTGGTGCTCGCCCTGGTCGAGGGGCGCACCGTCACGTTCGATGCCGAGGACGCCGCCGCGCAGGTGCGGACCTTCGTCGGGTCGCCCGCCGGGGTCGTCCTGCTCGACGTCTGACCGTGGCCGACGCCTGCCGGGGCCGCGGTACCGTGACGCCGTGATCGCGGACGACGCCCGACGGACGCCGGGCGGCCCGTGGATCGACAACCACTGCCACCTCGACGGCGAGGACGATCCGGCGGCGGTCGTCGCCGATGCGGCGTCCGCCGGCATCCGGGCGATGATCACGGTCGGCACCGACGCGGCCCGCTCGGCCGCCTGCCTCGCCCTCGCCGCCCGGCTCGACGGCGTGTGGGCGACCGCCGGGGTCCACCCGCACGACGCGGCGGCGGGCACCGGGGACCTCCGTCGCCTCGTGCTCGAGGGCGGCCGCGACCCGTGGCTCGTGGCGATCGGGGAGTGCGGGCTCGACTACCACTACGACCACTCGCCCCGGGACGCGCAGCGGGCGGCGTTCGCGGACCAGGTGGGCCTCGCCCACGAGTGCGGCCTGCCGCTCGTGATCCACACGAGGGAGGCGTGGGACGACACGTTCGCCGTCCTCGCGTCGGAGGGCGTCCCCGAGCGCACGGTGTTCCACTGCTTCACCGGCGGCCCGACCGAGGCGGAGCGGGCGCTCCACGTCGGGGCGATGCTCTCGATCTCGGGCATCGCGACGTTCCCGAGCGCACCGGAGCTCCGCGCCGCGGTCGCTGCGGCCCCGCTCGAGCGGCTCATGGTCGAGACCGACTCGCCGTTCCTCGCCCCCGTGCCGCACCGCGGCCGGCGGAACCGGCCCGCGCTGGTGGCGCGGGTGGGTGAGGAGGTCGCCGCGCTGCAGGGCCGCGCGGTCGAGGAGGTGGCGGCGGCCACGACCGCGACGGCCTCGTCGTTCTACGGCCTCGGGATCTCGTGAGGGACGTGCCGCCGCGCATCCTGGTCGCCGGGGGCGTGAGCCTCGTCGCGGTCCTCGTGCTGGTGGGGTTCGCGCTGCGCGGCGGTGGCGCCGACCGCGGGAGCGCCACGACGACCACCTCGTCGAGCACGACGACGCAGGTGACCGTCGCGGCCGCCCCGCCCTCGTCGATCGTGCTGCGCCCGGACTGGTACCGGAAGGGCTCGAGTCGGTACTCGGACCGGCGACCGACGACCACGACCGAACCGACGACCACGACGACCGCCACCTCCACCACCACCGTCGGGAGGGGCGGCAGCGGCACGACCGGAGCCGGCGCCGGCTCGGGGACCGGCACCCCGCGCACCACGCGCAGCACCACCGGAGGGGGCTGACGTGCTCGGTGCGGCGGAGGTGCGCGAGCTGCTCGCCCGCCACGGGCTCGAGGCCCGCCGCTCCCTCGGCCAGAACTTCGTCGCCGACCCGAACACGGTCCGTCGCATCGCCCGCATCGCGGGCGTCGGACCCGGCGACGCCGTCGTCGAGGTCGGCCCCGGGCTCGGCTCCCTGACGCTCGCGCTGCTCGACGCCGGCGCCGAGGTGCTGGCCGTCGAGAAGGACCGCACCCTCCTGCCGGTGCTCCGGGAGGTGCTCGTCGCGTCGGCGGGTCCCGACGGCGCGGACCCCGTCGAGTCCGGCCGGGTCCGGCTCGTCGAGGCCGACGCGCTGCTCGCGGACTGGCCCGCGCTCACCGCAGGTCGCTCCTGGGCCCTCGTCGCCAACCTCCCGTACAACGTGGCGGTCCCGGTGGTGATGTGCGTGCTGGAGCGGGCGCCCCTCGTGGAGCGGCTGGTGGTGATGGTGCAGCAGGAGGTCGCCGAGCGGCTGGTCGCCGACCCGGGCGGGCGCACCATCGGCATCCCGTCCATCAAGGTCGCGTGGTACGGCGACGCCCGCATCGCCGCCACCGTGGGCCCCGACGTGTTCGTGCCGCGCCCGCGCGTGACCTCGTCGGTGGTCGTGGTCGACCGGCACGCACCGCCGTCCTCCGAGGTGGGCCCCGGCGACGTGTTCCCGCTCGTCGAGCAGGCCTACCGGCAGCGCCGGAAGATGCTCCGGTCGACGATCGGCCGGGACCTCGCGCCCGACGCCTTCGAGCGGGCGGGGATCGAGCCGACGGCCCGGCCCGAGCAGCTGGCCCTGGCCGACTGGGTCCGCCTCGCCGTCGCCGTCCGCCCGGTGCCCCCGACCGGAGGCCGGCCGTGACCGAGGTGCTGTTCGCACCGGCGAAGCTCACGCTCGGGCTGCGGGTCACCGGCGTGCGGGAGGACGGGTACCACCTCCTCGACGCGGAGATGGTGTCGCTCGACCTCGGTGACACCCTCGAGGTCGATCCCGACGGCGACGGGCTCGTCGTGGTCGACGGGGACGACGCTCACCCGGGCGACCCCGACGACCTCGTCCTGCGGGCGCTGCGGCTCGTCGGTCGCCGTGCCGGGATCGTCCTCCGGAAGGCGGTGCCCCGGGGCGCGGGGTTGGGTGGCGGCAGCGCCGACGCGGCGGCCGTCCTGCGCTGGGCCGGCGAGCTCGACCCGCTCGTCGCCGTGCGCCTCGGTGCCGACGTGGCCTTCTGCGTCGTCGGGGGCCGGGCGCGCGTGCGTGGCATCGGCGAGCTGCTCGACCCGCTGCCGCACGTCGAGCGGACCCTCACGCTGCTCACGCCGCCGCTGCACTGCTCGACGCCGGTGGTCTACCGGGCGTGGGACGAGCTCGGCGGGCCGGTCGGCGACGCGGGCAACGACCTCGAACCGGCCGCGCTGCACGCGTACCCGGAGCTGGCGCGGTGGCGCGACGAGCTGAGCGCGGCGACGGGGCAGCGGCCCCGGTTGGCGGGCAGCGGCTCGACGTGGTTCGTCGAGGGCGCGCACCCCGGGCCCGGCCGGGCGGTCGTGCGGACCACCCCGCGGACCGGCGCGGCGGGCGCCGGCTGAGGTCGGAGCCGCCCGCCGGGCGGCTGCGCCGACCGGCGCGCTACTTGCCGCGGGCGCGGCGCTGGTGGCGTGTCCGCCGCAGCAGCTTCTTGTGCTTCTTCTTCCGCATGCGCTTACGGCGCTTCTTGATCAACGAGCCCATGGCGTCGGCCACAGTAGAGGCCGACGGCGCGGGATCCCAAACCGCGTCGCGTCCGAGGGGGCGATTCGGATCGGCCTCCGGCGCTCGGTACACTCACCGGTCGGGCCGACGGGCCCGGATGCGGTGCGACGAGGAGATCACGGGTCCTGATGATCCCGATGCGAACGCCGACCGATGTGGCCGGCTACACCGGCGGCGAGGCACCACCCGTGGTGGAGCGCCGTCCGGTCATGCGCCTCACCAGGTTCCAGACCCTGGTGGTGGTCGCGTCGGCCGTCATCACGGCGATCGTCGCGGTCGTGTTCGCGTCGCTGTCGCCGCCCGTCTACAACACGACCCGCTCGGTGATCGTGCTGTCGGGCGCGAACCCGAACGACAACGAGGTGCTGTCGCAGGCCCTCGAGAGCCTCGCCGCCTCCAAGGGGCTGGCCGCCGAGGTGAAGCGGCGCGGCAACCTCCCCGAGTCGATCGACCAGATCTCCGGGATGATCAGCACGAACCGCTCGCCGCTGTCGCCGTACATGGACGTGATCGTCTCGAGCCCCGACCGGGCCCGGTCGGAGGCGGTGAGCGCCCAGGTGATCCCCGCCATGCGCGGCGTGTTCGACGCCAACCAGCGGGAGATCCCGGTCGAGCAGCGCATCCCGGGTCCGATCTTCCAGGAGGTCTTCTCGAAGCCCCTCCAGGCCACGTCGAAGTTCCCGGCGTGGTTCGCGGGCGTCTTCGGCGCCCTGCTCGGCGGACTCGTCCCGTACCTCTTCTTCCTGTTCCGCAACCTCCGCAAGCCGGTGGTCGCCTCGGCCCAGGACGTCACGGCGGCGATCGACCTCCCGATCCTGGTCAAGGTGCCGTCGCTGTCCGGGCGCGGGAGCAACCCGCAGGACGCCGTGGCGGGGGTGATCTCCGCCGTGGAGCGGCTGAGCCTCAACGAGCCGATCCACCGACTCGTGCTCGTCGGCGCGGACGACGGGGTCGACCGCCCGCAGCTGGCCCTCGCGCTGGCCTGCGTGATCGCCCGCAGCTTCGGCCAGCCCGTGGCCCTGGTCGATGCCGACCTCGAGCGCGGCACCCTGACCGACCTCGTCCACGCCGAGGACGTCGCCGGCCTCTCCGAGTGCCTCGCCGGTCAGCTGGACCCCGACAAGGCGCTGCTGACGCTGTCCGACGCGCAGCTCCCGTCGAACCTCGACGGCCTCCGTGCTCCCGAGGGCATGGTGCGGTTCCTCGGCGCCGGCGTGGACCGCAGCCGCAACATCCTGCGCATGCGCTCCACCTTCCACCGGGTGCTCGAGGGCATGGCCGGCCGCTACGTCGTGATCATCAACGGGCCGAAGGTGCCGGGTCCGGTGCCCACGTCGCAGCTGCTGTCGCTCGCCGACGCCACGCTGATGGTCGTCGCCGAGGGCCAGACCAGCCTCACGGACGCCCGGTCGGCCGGTGACACGCTCCGGTCGTTCAGCTCCGGCCCCGCCGGCGTCGTCGTCCTGCGCCGCTAGTCGTGGCCGGACCCGACGAGGCCGGCGAGGTCCGCCCCGACGCGGAGACGGACGTCGCCGTCAACGACGGCACGGGGACGGACGACGCCTCGGGGAAGAAGGAGCAGTCGCTCGGCACGAAGGCGAGCCGCGGCTTCCTCTGGGCCAACGTCGGGATCTTCACCCGCTACGTCATCGCCCTCATCCTGGCGGCGGTCCTCGCCCGCATCCTGAACACGCAGGACTACGCGGTGATGGTGACGATCATGCTGGTCGTCTTCTACTTCGACAACGCCCTCGACCTCGGCATGGGGGCGGCGCTCGTGTACGAGCAGGAGGAGGGCGTCACCGATCGGGTGCAGGTCGCCTTCTCGGCCAACGTGCTGCTCGGGTTCGGACTGGCCGCCATCGCCTTCGTCGCCGCGCCGTGGATCACGGCGTACTTCCACCTGAACACGTCGTCCACGAACTACACCGCGGTCTTCCGGTGCATGGCGATCGTCATCGTCCTGTCGTCGCTGTCGACCGTCCCGTGGTCGCTGTTCCAGCGCAACATGCAGTTCCAGCGACAGGCCCTCGTGGAGGTGTGCCGCGACCTCAGCCGGTTCTTCGTGACCCTGGGGCTCGCGCTCGCGGGGTACGGCGCGTGGTCGGTCATGATCGGCCTGTTCGCCTGCTACGCCGTCCAGTGGGTCCTGACGTGGATCGTCCTGCCGTTCTGGCCGACCCTCAAGTGGGACACCAAGGCCGTCAAGCAGCTGTTCGCCTACGCCTGGCGGGTGGCCGGCAACCGGGTGCTCGGGCTGCTCGCCCTCAACGGCGACTACTTCGTGGTCGGCAACCGGAAGCCGAGCCAGTACTCGCTCTACTACCAGGCGTTCCGGCTCCCCGAGTTCACGATGGGGGCCCAGCTCAACGGGCTCTCCGCGGTCCTGTTCCCGATGTACTCGCGCATCCGGTCGCAGGGGAACCAGGCGCTGTGCGAGGCCATGTACAAGGCGCTGCGGATCGTGGCGCTGTTCTCCGTCCCGGTCGGCGTCGGCCTCGCCCTCATCGCCCGCGACTCCTTCACCGTCTTCTACGGGAACAACAGCCAGGTCGGCATCCAGACGATGGAGATCATCTCGATCGCCGGTGCCGTGACCGGGATCGGGTTCGCCACCGGCGACCTCCTGATGGCCACGAACCGCCCGGGGGTGCTCCTGCGGATCAACGCCGTGATGGTGCCGGTGATGCTCATCGCGATGTGGTTCGTGGCGCCGCAGGGCGTCATCTGGGTGGCCTGCGTCCACCTCGTGATCCAGGTCGTGTTCGTGTCGATCCGCCAGGGCATCGTCGACCACCTGATCGGCGCCCGCACTGCGACGGTGCTCGCCTCGCTGGTCCCGGGCCTGGTGGTCGCGGCGTTCATCGTCGCCGCCGCGCTCCCGGTGCGGCTGCTCACCGAGGAGAGCTTCGCCTCGCTCGTGGAGATCACCGCCGCGGGGGTGGCCGGGGCCCTGGTCGCCCTCGTGGTCTACCGGCCGGCCCGCGCCGAGGTGCTCGGCCTGATCAACACGATCCGCGGGCGGTGAGCCTCAGCGCTTGAGCGCCTTGGGCTCCGCCACCTCGATCAGCACGAACCACGACTGGTCCTGGAGCCGACGCGAGTTGGCCAGCACCTTGCGGTCCCACCGGTCGAGCTGCACGACCATCCGGTCGAAGGCGTCGGTCTTGATCGCGGGGAGCGCGGCGAGCGACAGCAGGTGGAAGAACTCGAGGTCCACGTCCCCGAACCACTCGGACATCGCGTCGAGGTCGCTGCGGAGCAGCGGGTGCTCGTCGGGGGTCCGGTCGCCGGGCGTCACCCTCCGGTACGCCCGCAGGATCGGGTTGTGGCCGAGCGGCTCGAGGAACACCCCGCGGCCGCCGGGGCGGAGCACGCGTGCCACCTCGGCCATCGCCTTCGGCGTGTCGAGGTGGTGGAGGATGCCGGAGCCGATGACGACGTCGAACGACGAGTCCTCGAGCTCCAGCTCCTCGGCGTTCATCAGGCGGAACTCCACGCCGGTGAGCGACTCCTCGGCGGCACGCTCGCGGGCGGCGTCGACGGCGACCTGGGAGATGTCGATGGCGAGCACGTCCGCGTCCCGGGTCGTGTGCTCCCACACCTGGCTGTGATCGCCGCAGCCCAGCTCCAGGACGCGCGTCGTCGGACCGGTCGCGCGGTCGACGGCGTCGTGGTAGGCGGTCGCGCTCGAGGTCGTGATCGAGTAGGCGAACGCCGAGGTGCGCTCCTCCTCGGAGGAGTACCGCTCGTCGTGGAAGCGCTGCTCGCTGCTGATGCGGTCGTCGGTCGTCATCTGGTTCCCCGTGTCCGCCCCGTCCGGAGTGTCCGGTCGAGCCTGTCGTCGTGCTGCGCGCTGGTCGAGGATCGGCCCGACCACGCCGATGTAGGCGAGCCCGCCGCGGTGGACCGCCGCGGCGACCGCGCCGTGCGAGGCGACGGCCCTGACCAGGTCCCGGCGGCGGGTCGCCCACTGGCCCTTGTACGACTCGTCGCCGCGGAGGAGATCGTATTCGGCGAGCCCGAGCCTGATGGCGTCGGACGCGGCGGCGAACTTCAGGACGGACCCGGCGCCCCGGTGCTCGGGCTCGAGGGACCGGCCCGCCTGGTAGAAGCACATGCGGTCGCCGGCCAGCAGGTCGAGCTCGGTGGCCACGACGCCGTCGGGCCCGACGAGCTCGTGGACCTGCACCCGTCCGGCCTCGATGCCGGCGACGGCGGCCGCCTCGAAGCGCGACCACGCCTCGAGGAACACCGAGTCGTCGCTCCACCTCGCATCGTGGAGGCGGGCGAGCTCCGCCAGTGCCCGCCGGGCCTCGCCCGGCTCGGCGACGCGGTGCTCGTAGCCCGCCTTCTCCAGGCGCTTCCGGGCGCGCTTGATCGTGTTGCGCAGCTGGCCCGGCAGCCGGGCCAGCAGCTCGTCGGCCGTCGACGGCAGGTCGACGACCGGGGCGACGTCGCGCCGGAGGATCTCGGCGCCGAGCCGCCCGGGCAGCTCGCTCGTGGCGAGCAGGCCGTCGAGGTCGATGAGCCGCGTGCCCGGGCGCTGCAGCCAACCGACCACGCGGTCGACCACGTCGGCCCGGTGACCGGGGTCGGCGACCACGTCGAGGTGATCGGGGGCGAGGGGTCCGTGGCCGAGGCAGCGCACCCGGTCCAGTCCGAGGGGCCCGCGACCCATCCGGTCGAGCTCGAAGGCGGCACCGCCGACGAGCTCGTCGCCGTCGAAGCAGCACACGATCGCCGGCTCGCCGCCCGCGGCGTGGTCGAGCCACCACGAGGCGAGGAACGGCGACGGCACCTCCTGGCGCTCCACGAGTTCGTCCCAGGCCTTGGCCAGCGCCCCGAGCCGCGGGACCACCTGCACGCGCATCGGCCGAGTGTGGCCGAGGTCCGGTGCCCCTGCCAACGGGCGAGGTCACCCGGGTCGTGTCGGCGGGCCGGACCGGCGGGTGGCCGGGGGATCCCCCGCTCCGCCCCCGTGGGGAGGCCACATCGCCGGCGCCCGACATCGCCCGTCGGACCTCGCTACCATGACATCGGTCACGGCGGGCGACCGGGCGGTGAACCTGGCGGCTCGTGCACGCCAAGTCGGTGGGAACTTCCTCCCGTCACCCTTGACGGTGGCGGCGGTCACACGTTTACTGGGTGACGGGACAAGGCGGGCTGTGCGGGGCTCAGGCGGGGAAGAGGCTGTGGGTGCGTGATTCCGGTTCTGTTGGGGGACCGGTGGGAAGCGATTGGGGCGACATGCTGAGGTACTCCGACGCCGAAGGGCTGTCCGCTGGGGGGCGGACGACCCCGAAGCTTCGACTGCTGGGAACCGAGGACGAGGTCGTGATCGACCTCACGGACCCGTCGGTGAGCGACGTCGTCCTCAGCGACCCCGCGTCGTCGATCTCGCAGCAGGACCGTCGTGCGGTGGGCCGCACGCTGAAGTTCCTGGGCCACCTGTTCGACGCCGGCGCGCTGGCCACGCCGCTGCTGCTCTCGAGCCAGGTCCGGCAGGGCACCATCTCGGTCGCCGTCGTCGCGCTGTTCGTGCTCGTCGGCACGATCCTCCTCTGGCCCACCCACCGGCGCGGCCGGCTGGTCGTCGGGCCGAGCGAGGGCCTCGTGTCGGTCATCACCCGCATCGGGCTGGCGCCGATCGTCACCTCGGCGCTCATCACGCTCACGCGCTTCCCCGACATCTCCCGCACCGGTCGATTCATCGACGTGCTGGCCCTCGTGAAGATCCTGCTCTTCACCCTCCCCCTCGTCTTCATCGGCCGCCTCATCACCTTCCGCCTCACCGGCCTCGCCCGGTCCCGGGGCTACGACCTCGAGGACACGCTGGTGGTCGGCACCGGCCCGGTCGGCGTCGAGGTGTCCAACGCGCTGGCGGACAACCCGCAGTTCGGCCTGGTGCCCTGCGGCTTCGTCGACCGCTACGACGACGAGCTGGACCTGCCGCTGGTCGGCCGGCCGGAGCACCTGCCCGAGATCCTCGCCCGCACGGGCGTGCGCCACGTGGTGCTGGCCTTCGGCGCCGCCGGCGAGGAGGAGCTCGTCGGCATCATCCGCCGCTGCCACGACACGAGCATCCGCTTCTACGCCGTGCCCCGGCTGTTCGAGCTGGGCGTGAGCCACGACGACGTCGGCCACGAGGTCGACGGCCTGCCGCTGGTGCCCGTCCGGCGCCCCGGCACCTCGTCGCACCTGTGGCCGGCCAAGCGGGCGTTCGACCTCGTCGCCTCGTCGTTCCTGCTGCTGCTGACGGCCCCGGTCTTCCTGTTCTGCGCCCTGGCGGTGAAGTTCACGAGCCCCGGCCCGATCTTCTTCAAGCAGGTGCGGGTCGGCATCGGCGGCCGCCCGTTCGAGATCCTGAAGTTCCGCACCATGCGCGTGAACGACGACTCGGCCACCCAGTGGTCGGTGGACGACGACGACCGCGTCACGGCGGCCGGCCGGTTCATGCGCCCGTCGCACCTGGACGAGCTGCCGCAGCTGATCAACGTGGTGCGGGGCGAGATGTCCCTCGTGGGCCCACGGCCCGAGCGCCCGCACTTCGTCGAGCAGTTCGGCGCCGAGATCGACGGCTACCACGAGCGCCACCGGGTGCCGGTCGGGATCACCGGCTGGGCCCAGGTGAACGGCTACTGGGGCGACACCAGCATCGAGACGCGGGTCCGGCTGGACAACCGCTACATCGAGAACTGGTCGCTCTGGCGGGACCTCGTGATCGGGCTGCGCACGATCCCGACGATGCTCGGCCGCCGTCGCTGACGCGACGGCCCGCGCCACCCCACCGGATCCGCGCCGACGGACCGCCGCGCACCCGTGGCCGCCCCCCGACCCCGTCCGCCCCGGGCACTACCGTGAGGACGCCCGTGGCGGGTAGTTCAACGGCAGAACGCCTGACTTTGGATCAGGAGAATGCAGGTTCGAATCCTGCCCCGCCAGCATGACGCCCCAGACCCACCCTCCGCTCTCCGCAGTGCTGCTCGCCGCCGGCGAGGGGCGCCGCATGAACTCGGAGCGGCCGAAGCCGCTGCACCGGCTCTGCGGCCGCCCGATGCTCATGTACGTGCTCGACTCGCTCGCCGAGACCGACACCCGCCGCGCCGTCATCGTCGTCGGCCACAAGGGCGAGTGGGTGGCGAAGAAGATGCAGGAGCACGCCCACCACGTCGAGATCGAGTTCGTGGAGCAGCGCGTCCAGCGCGGCACCGGCGACGCGGCGATGGTCGGCCTGGTCGGCCTCCCCGACGACGACGACGAGGGCGACGTCCTCGTGCTGCCGGGCGACGCCCCGCTGCTCCGGCCGAGCACGGTCGCGGACCTCGTCGCCCACCACCGCGCCACGGGCGCGGCGGCGACGCTGCTCACCGCTCGGATGGCCGACCCCACCGGGTACGGGCGCGTGGTGCGGGACGACTCGGGGGCCGTGCGACGGGTCGTCGAGCAGGCCGACGCCGACGCCGACGAGCTGGCGATCGACGAGATCAACACGTCGATCTACTGCTTCAACCGGAACCTGCTGTCGCCGGCGCTGCGCCGCCTCGAGCCCGACAACGTGCAGGGCGAGTACTACCTGACCGACGTCGTGTCGGTCCTCTCCGCCACCGGGCACGCCGTGGAGGCGCTCGTCGCCGCCGACGCCGCCGAGACCCAGGGCGTCAACGACCGGGTGCAGCTGGCCTCCGCGGAGTCCGAGCTCCGCCGGCGCACGAACGACGGCCTGCTGCGCCACGGCGTCACGATGCTCGACCCGACCTCGGTGTTCGTGGACACGACCGTCGCCGTGGGCAAGGACGTCACGCTCTTCCCCGGGGTGATCCTGCAGGGCGCGACGACCGTCGGCGACGGCACCGAGCTCGGGCCCAACACCCGGCTCGTCGATTGCGAGGTCGGCGCCGACTGCGTGATCGAGCAGACCACGGCCCGGTCGGCCCGGATCGGCGACCGCTCGGTCGTCGGTCCCTACGCCTCGCTGGGTCCGGGCGCCGAGATCGCGTCTGACGTCATCACGGGGCCGTTCTACACTTCCGACGCCGCCTCCTGAACGGAGCACGGGGGCGCCGGGAGGCGATGTCGACCATGGAACTGGTCACCAAGAAGCGGCTCACGCTCGTCGCGGGCCGCGTGAACCGGGAGCTCGCCGAGGAGGTCGCCGAGCGCCTCGGCATCGGTCTCGGTCCGATCGAGGTCGCCGAGTTCAAGAACGGCGAGCTGCACTGCAAGTACGGCGAGTCGATCCGCGGCGCGGACCTGTTCATCTTCCAGAGCCACTGCTCCACGGCGGACATGTCGATCAACGACGCGCTCATGGAGCAGCTGATCATGGTCGACGCGGCCCGGCGGGCCTCGGCGAAGCGCATCACGATCGTCGCCCCGTTCTACGGCTACGGCCGCCAGGACCGGAAGGCCGAGGGCCGGGAGCCGATCACTGCCAAGCTGCTCGCGAACATGTTCGAGGTGGCCGGCGCCAAGCGCATCGTCTCGGTCGACCTGCACTCCGGTCAGATCCAGGGCTTCTTCGACGGCCCGGTGGACCACCTCACGGCCATGCCCGTGCTCGTGGACTGGATGGCGGGCAACCTGCCGGAGGACCTCGTCGTCGTCTCGCCCGACGCGGGTCGCGTGAAGGTGGCCGAGCGCTACGCCAACCAGCTGCACGCCGACCTGGCGATCGTCCACAAGCGCCGGATCAAGGGCGCGAAGAACCAGGTCGAGGCGAAGGAGGTCGTCGGCGAGGTCGAGGGCCGCACCTGCGTCCTCATCGACGACATGATCGACACGGCGGGCACGATCGTCGCCGCCGCCGAGCAGCTCACCGAGCGGGGGGCCAGCGCGGTGTACTGCGCGGCCACCCACGGCGTGTTCTCGGGCGAGGCCATCGACCGCCTCAAGAACTCCACGATCGAGAAGGTCGTCATCACGAACACGCTCCCGCTGCCGGACGACAAGCGCATCGACAAGATCGAGGTGCTGTCCGCCGCCGGGATCATCGCCGACGCGATCGACGCCGTCTTCGAGGACACCTCGGTCAGCGAGATCTTCGACGGCCAGAACCAGCACTGAGGGCCACTCCCGAACCACAGGACCTCCGGTCGGTCTGACCCGGGCCTGACGGGGCGGGGACCGGCTGGCCCCGGGCGCGGGCCCGCCGGTAGCATCGTGGGTCGCCCCGTCGGGGCCGCCCCCGTTCGCAGCAGTTCGCAGGAGTTCGTCATGTCCGAGGTCACGCTCACCGCCTCCACCGGCCGGGAGACCGGGACCCGCCCGTCCCGTCGCCTCCGTCGTGAGGACCAGGTCCCCGCGGTCGTGTACGGCGAGGGCAAGGACGCCATCTCGGTGGCCGTCGACCGCCGCGACCTGCGCCGGGCCCTCAGCACCGACGCCGGCCAGAACGCCCTCATCACCCTCACGGTGGACGGCAGCCAGTACCTGACCGTGGTGAAGGAGCTGCAGCGCCACCCGGTGCGCCGCGACGTCACCCACATCGACTTCCTGACCGTCGACCCCGACGCCCCGATCGAGGTCGAGATCCCGATCCACCTGGTCGGCGAGGCCAAGGAGGTGTCGCAGAACGGCGGCATCACCGAGCAGCGGCTGATGTCGCTCAAGGTCCTCGTGAAGCCCGACTCCATCCCCGACGGCGTCGAGGCGGACATCACGGACCTCACGCTCACCACCACGATCACGGCCGCGGACCTCCCGCTGCCCGCCGGCGTGGAGCTCGTCACCGACCCGGAGCAGGCCGTCGTCACGGCCGAGCTCACCCGTGCCGCGGTCACCGGCCGCGAGGACGAGGAGGGTGAGGGCGAGTCCGAGGGCGAGGGCGAGGACGGCGAGTCCGCGTCCGACGAGGCCTCCGGCGACGGCGCCGAGGGCTGAGCCCCAGGAGCGAGGACACCGTGCCCGGTCGGCGGCGCGAGCCGTCCGAGCGGACCGGCACCCCGTGGGACCTCCTGGTCCTCGGGCTCGGGAACCCCGGTGACCGCTACGCGGGCACGCGCCACAACGTCGGCGCCGACGTGGTCGCCGAGCTGGCCCGTCGCCACGACGGCCCCCTGAAGGCCGACGGGCGCGCCAACGCGCTCGTCGCCGAGGTGCGGATCGACGGTCGCCGCGTCGCGCTGGCCGTGCCCACCACGTACATGAACGACTCCGGTCAGGCCGCCGCGCCGCTCGTGCGCCGCTACGGCATCGACGATCCCCGGCGGCTCGTCGTGGTCCACGACGAGCTCGATCTCGAGCCGGGCCGGATCAAGGTCAAGGACGGCGGCGGGCTCGCCGGCCACAACGGCCTGCGCTCGATCGACGCCCACCTGCACACGCCCGACTTCGTGCGCATCCGCATGGGGATCGGCAAGCCGCCCGGCGGGCCGGACCGGGGCGCCGACTGGGTGCTCAACAAGGTGCCGAAGCGCCAGCGCGAGGAGCTCGACGTGATGGTCGCCGAGGCCGCGGACGCGGTCGAGGTGATCCTCGCCGACGGGCCCGAGGCGGCGATGCAGCGCTTCAACCAGCGCGCCTGAGGGTGGGCAGGCGCGGTCAGCCCGCGGTCACGGCGACGAGCGACGCCGCGGCGAGACCGAGGCCGACCAGCTGGTGGGTGGCCAGCCGCTCCTTCAGGACGACGCGGGCGAGCACGACCGTCGAGGCCGGGTACATCGCGCCGATCACGCCGACGAGCGTGAGGAGCCCGTGGCGGCTGGCGACGAGGAACAGCGCGTTCGCGCTGACGTCGAACACCCCGGCGCCGAGCGCCAGGCGGAGGCCGGGTGCGTCCACCCGCCAGGCGCGGGTGGCGAGCACCGCGGCGCCGACGATCGGGATGGCGACCGCCCGTGCCGTCGTCAGCGGCCACAGCCCGCTGTCGTGGCCGGACCGCGAGATGCACACGAGGAAGGCGCCGAAGCCGATGCCGGCGACGACGGAGGTGACCAGCACCCGGAGCGGGGTGGACGGCCGTGGCGGGTCGTCGCGCTCGTCGTCGCCCCGCGGGTCGCCCGGCTCGCGCGAGATCAGCACGATCGCCGGCAGCGCGACGAGCGCGCCCACCAGGGCCACCGCGCTGGGGCGCTCGCCGTCGACGAGGCCGAACACCATCGGCACGAGCGCGGACATGACCGCCGAGATCGGGGCCACCACGCTCATCTGCCCCGCGCTCAGCGCCCAGTAGAAGAGCATCAGGGCCGAGGAGCCGGCGACGCCCGCGGCGACGCCCCACAGGAGGTCGGTGCCGGTCGCGCTGCCGCCCATGATCGGAGCCGCGACGAGCAGGAGGGCGAGGCCCGTCACCTGCGCGACCAGGGTCGTCGTGACGGCGGCGATCCGCCGTGCCGACAGCCCGCCCAGGAAGTCGCCGATCCCGAACGAGATCGCCGAGATCGCGGCGAGGAGCGCACCCATGGCGGCCGATGCTCCCACACGGCCGCGTCCCCACCCGCGGGCCGACCCAGGACCGAGATCCTGTTCGTGCGGAACGCAGCGCGGTACG
>JAEVZA010000114.1 GCA_023392475.1 Actinomycetes bacterium
GCCCCAGAGCGACGCGGCCGCGTCCAGCAGCGGGGCCGGGCCGCAGGCCCACACCTCGCGCCGCCGCCAGTCGGGGCAGGCGCTGTCGAGCCGGTCGACCGAGAGGCGAGCCTCGGGCGGCGGCGCGCCGGGGCCGGTCAGGGCCACCTCGTGGTGGAAGCGAGTGCAGCGGCGACCGAGGTCCCGGAGCTCGTCGGTGAAGAGCGACTCGTCGGCGGTCGGCGCGTGGTGCAGGAGCACGACGTCGCCCATCGTGCGGCGCGCCGCCATCGTGCGCAGCATGCCCATCACGGGCGTGAGGCCGCTGCCGCCGGTGACGAACAGCAGCGGGCCCGAGCGCACGGGCGGGAGGACGAAGTCGCCCTGGGGCTCGTCGAGGTGGACGACGTCGCCCACGCGCGCGTGCCGGACGAGGTGGTTGGACACGGCGCCGTCGGGCACGGCCTGCACCGTGATCGAGATCGTGCCGTCGCGCCGGCCGGGTACCGAGGTGAGCGAGTAGCAGCGCCGGTGGCGGACGCCGTCGACGTCGACGCCCACCGCGACCCACTGGCCCGCCTCGTGCGCCGGCCAGCCGGCTCCCGGACGGAGCACCAACGTCGCGGCGCGGGCGCTCTCGGCCCGGACGGCCTCGATCCGCGCCCGGTGGCCCGGCCCGTGCAGCGGGTCGACCAGCCGGGTGTAGGCGCCGGAAGGGGCGGGCCAGGTGAGGACCGACGTGATCCGAGGGAGGCGAGGGAGCACCCGGGCGAGCACGCGATCGACCTTACCGACGGTAAGGAACTCGGTCAACAGTCGTTCACCGAGCCGGCGGGGAGGGGCCGGGCCGTTGGTACCGTGGCGCCGTGCCCGCTCGTCCCCGCCGTTCCGCCGGTCCCGCCGCCCCGCCGGACCTCGCCGCGGCGGGGGCGCCCGTGGAGCGGCTCGCACCGCGCGACCGGCAGAAGGCCCGTACCCGCCGGGCGCTGCTCGATTCGGCGCTCGTCCTGCTGAGCGGCGAGCGGAGCTTCTCGAGCCTGTCGCTGCGGGAGCTCACGCGGGAGGCCGGCCTGTCGCCGGCGGCGTTCTACCGCCACTTCGACAACATGGAGGTGCTCGGGCTCGCGCTGGTCGACGAGTCGTTCGCGACGTTGCGCCGGACGATGCGCGACATCCGCGGCACCCGCGCACCGACCACGCACCTGATCCGCCGGTCGGTCGACACGTTCCTCGGCCACGCACGCCAGGACGAGCTGCACTTCCGCTTCATCGCCAAGGAGCGGTACGGCGGTTCGACGACGCTCCGCACCGCCATCAGGCAGGAGGTGCGGCTGTTCACGAGCGAGCTCGCCACCGACCTGGCCCGCGAGCGGACGCTCGCGGAGGTGAGCACGGCCGACCTCCGGCTCGTGGCGTCGCTCGTCGTCCAGACGGTGATGTACGCCACGGAGCTGACGCTCGACACCGATCCCGAGGACGTGGGGAGGATGGCGGCGATCTCCGACGACGCGGCCCGTCAGCTGACCATGATCCTGCTGGGCCTCCGGGAGTGGAGCTCCCTGCGGTAGCCGTTGCGGCGGTCGGGCCCGGGCGACGGGTCAGATCGGGTCGATCGTGGGATCGAGCTCGTCGGGCGGCGGCCCCGGCTCGTCCTCGGGCTGCAGCGTCGGTGGCAGGTCGGCCCCCTCCTCGGGCGGGCCGGTGACGCGGCCGAGCAGCGCGAACCCGGCGAGCGGGAACAGGAGGACCGACAGCATGCCCGCACCGACGAGCGCGGTCGCGGTCGTCGGCCGCATGCGGTGGGTCTCGAGGCCGATCTCGGTGATGACCACCAGCAGCGGGAGCGCGGTCGACTGCAGCACGACCATCGCCGCCCGCTGCCGGGACGGGAGCAGCCCCCGGTACACGAGCAGCGCGGGGAGGCCGCGGACGACGAGGAACAGCCCGAGGAAGATCGGGACCCGCACGGCCGTCGAGGCGTCGCCCAGCGCCGTCACGTCGAACCGCATGCCGCTCACGATGAAGAAGACCGGGATGAGGAAGCCGAACCCGATCGACTCGAGCTTCGGCTCCAGGGTCGACGAGGAGTCGGGGCGGAAGGCCAGGCGGCCGATGAGGCCGGCCGCGAACGCGCCGAGCAGCATGTCCAGCCCGAGGGCGGCGGCCACGAAGACCATCACGGTGATGAGCAGGATGATGATGCGCACCGGCAGCTGCGTGGACGTGCTGAGGTGCCGCTGCATCGTCTCGACGAAGCGGGGCGGCTGCGGCCGCGACGCCATCCAGGCGACCGCCAGCGCAAGGGCCATGAACGCGAGCAGGAGGAGCCCCTCCTCGCCCGGGCTCGACGTGCCGAGGAGGATCGTGACGGCGAGGATCGGGCCGAACTCGCCGATCGCGCCGGCGGCGGTCAGGTAGTCGCCGAACCGCGTCTCGAGCAGGCCCCGGTCGTGCAGCATCGGCAGCAGCGTGCCGATCGCGGTGGTGGTGAGCGCGAGGCCGACGAGCAGGCTCGACACCACGAAGCCCGACGTCATCAGGACGAGCCCGACGACGAGGCCGATCGCCAGCGTCACGGCCCAACCGCCGAGGCCGCGGTTCAGCGGCTTGCCCCGCAGGCGGTTGAAGTCGATCTCGTAGCCGGCGACGAAGAACAGGAACGCGAGGCCGAGCGTGCTCAGCCCGTTGACGAAGCTGTCGACCGACGCGAGGGCGAGCACCGACGGCCCGATGATGATGCCGAGCAGCAGCTCGAAGAGGACGTTGGGGATCCGGAACCGGCTCAGCAGCTCGGCGAGGATCGGTGCCAGCACGGCGGCGACGGCGATCACCAGCAGCGAGGTGGCGGTCGTCTGGCTCATGCGGGAAGCGTAGGCCCGGGCCGGATCGCGGGCCGTCCCCGCGGGGCGGCGATCAGGGGCGGTTGGCGGACACGGCCGAGGAGCTGCCGTCGAAGGTGAGCCCGCCGGACGTCGTCACCTTCGTGACGTCGATGGTGATCGACGCCGTCCCCGAGTAGGTGATCTGGTCCGTCGTCCAGACCGCCTTGCCGGTGCTGTCGGTGGTGGCGGTGTCGATGCCCGTCGCGACGACCCGGCCTGAGCTGTTGTAGGTCGTCCACGTGAAGGTGACCGTGGCGCTGGCGACCGCCTTGCCGAGGTCGTCCTTGATGGTCGCGGTGGTCGTCGCGGTCCACCAGGTCGGGTTCTTCTTGCTGTTGCCCGAGTCGGTGGTGATCGCGGCCAGCGACGCCGTGCTCTTCGTGGCCCTCGGGATCGTGGTCGTGGTGGTGGTCGTCGTCGTGGTGGTCGGCTTCACCGTCGTGGTCGTCGTCGACGTGGTCGTGGTCGTCGACGTGGTGGTGGGCGCCACCGTCGTCGAGGTCCCCGAGCCACCGGAACCCCCCGAACCGTCGGACACGGTCGTCGTCGTCTCGTAGCCGTGGGACATGCCCGAGGCCATGTTGCCGACCTTGGCCGCCGCGGTCTGCTGGACGAACTGGAGCCCCATCATCGTGGGGACGGCCAGGACGGCGACCAGGAGGGCGTACTCGGGCATCGTCGCAGCACGCTCGCGGCGATCGCGGCGGGCGGTGCGACGGGGGAGGCGGGGGGCGCGGAGCAACATCGCAACCAGCATGCAGGTGCCGCGCACGGAACCGAATGGGCCGCGACGCCCGACGCGGTGGGCAGGCCTACCCAAATCGCGTTGGTACACCGGTACCGGGGTGACGGGTGCGGCACCCGGCGCCCCGGCGCCCGATCCGGTCAGCCCGGGCGCAGCAGGGTGTCGATGAGCGACACCAACCCGTCGGGGTCCTGGACCGTGACGGTGACCCCCGGGTGCCGGACGGAGTCGGTCGGCAGCGCGCCGGGGACCGGCTCGCGGAAGCGCAGGCACACGCCGCGCCGGGCGGTGGTGGCGAAGGTGACGCCGCCGTCGGCCACGGACACGCGGGCCGGTCCGGCCACCTTCCACCAGCGGTACGGGCCGGTGGCGCGCACGCTCCTGATGTTGGTGAGCTCGGTGTGGAGCACCCACGGCCCGTAGCGGATCCAGATCTCGTCGGCCGACACGGCCACGCCGCTCGACCAGGGCCACGCCCAGAACAGCCGGGACGCAACGCCCAGCGGGTCGTTGAAGTCGAAGGGGAACACGTGCACCGGCGCGGGCAGCGGGTGCGACGGACCGCAGGCGCTGCCGTCGGCCGGGCGGGGGTCGGTCCCGGTCTCCATGGAGCCACAGTGCCACAGGACGTCGACCGGGCCATACTGCTGGCCGGCCGACGAGACGGGAGTCACCATGGGAGCAACGGAGCAGGTCGACCACTGGGGCGAGGTCGACGGCGTGTCGATCGACTTCCCGCTGGTGGTGGAGGAGATGCGCTCCGCCACGCTCACGTTCACCGTGCCCGCGGCCGCCGCGGCGGCGCTGGTGCCCGGCGACGCGTTCGAGGTCGCCGAGGTCGCGCCGGGTGCCGCGATGCTCGTGCTGGCGCTCTGCGACTACGTCCGGAACCCGTGGGGTGACTACAACGAGGTCAACTTCGGGCTGCTCGTGCACCCCGCCGGGGCGCCCGAGCGCGTCGGGGCGTTCCAGTGGCGGATGCCCGTGGACCAGGAGTTCACGAAGGAGGCCGGCAACCGCGTGCTCGGCCTGCCGAAGACGGTGGAGGACCTCACGGTCGACTACTCGGCCGACGAGGTCACGTTCCGCCTCGTCATGGGTGGCGAGCCGACGCTCGTCGTGTCGCTGCCGCGCGTCGCCGCCGCCTCGGCGCCCTCGCCCGAGGAGACGATCACGTACTCGTACCTCGACGGCGTCGCCACCGAGGTGCCGCTGACGATCGACCTGCCGACCGGCCTGGTGGACCCCGCCGACGTGCGCCTCGAGCTCGGCGACTCGCCGGCCGCGCTCGAGCTCCGCTCGCTCGGGCTCCCCGCGGCGCCCGACCTCGCCATGTGGGGCGAGGGCCTCAGCGGCACCTTCCTGCGCCCGCGCCCGATCTGACGACCGCCCCACCGGCCCACGCACCGCACCGCGTCCACCACCACCACCACCACCGAAATCCTGTGCAGGCGGAACGCTGAGCGTTCCGCCTGCACAGGAATTCGCAGGCCGGGGGGTGTGACCGGCAGGGATCCCGCGGGAGGGTCGCTGACTAGGGTTCGCGGCCATGCCGGAGCCCACCCACGAGATCCCCGCCCGCATGCAGCGCATCGTCCTCCGCCGACGGCCCGAGGGCCTGGTGACGTGGGACGACGTCGAGCTCGTCGAGGTGGACGTGCCCGTCCCCGGTGAGGGCGAGGCGCTGCTGCACAACGAGGTGCTCGGCATCGACGCGTCGGTGCGCTCCTGGCTCAGCCCGGCCAAGGGCTACCTGCCGCCGGTGGAGCTGGGCGAGGGCGTGCGCTGCTCCTCGGCGGGGCGGATCGTGTCCACCCGCTGCGACGCTTACGGGTTGGACGACGTCGTGACCTCGCTCGCCGCGTGGGAGGAGTACTCGATCGTCCGGGACGACCTCTTCACCACGTGGCTGTCGGCGCCCGACGCCGCGTACGACACCACGGCCTTCCTGTCCCTCTACGGCTCGACCGGGTGCACCGCTTACATCGGCATGGTCGAGGTCGGGCGCGTGGCGGAGGGCGACACCGTCGTGGTGTCGGCCGCGGCAGGTGCGACCGGCTCCGTCGCCGTGCAGATCGCGAAGATGCGCGGCGCGCGCGTCATCGGCATCGCGGGCACCGACGAGAAGTGCCGCTGGCTCGTGGGCGAGCTCGGGGCCGACGGCGCGATCAACCACCGGACGGAGGACGTGTCGGCGCGCATCAAGGAGCTCGGTCCCCGGGTCGACCTCTTCTTCGACAACGTCGGCGGCCCGGTGCTCGACGCCGTGCTGAGCCGCCTCGGCATGCACGCGCGCGTCGTGCTCTGCGGCGCGATCTCCACCTACAACGACACCGAGAAGGCGCCCGGTCCGTCCAACTACCTCAACCTCATCCAGCAGCGCGCGTCCATGACCGGCTTCCTCGCGCTCGACGACGTGCCCCGCTTCCCCGAGATCGGCGAGCAGCTGCGCACGTGGGAGCAGGAGGGCCGCCTGCGCTACCACGCCGAGGTGTTCGAGGGCCTGGACTCGTCGGTCGACGCGCTGAACGCGATGTTCACGGGCGGCAACACCGGCAAGATCGTGATCCGCCTGGCCTGAACGGGCCGGCGCAGCGCGGCGGCTCAGTCGTCCCCGGACGGGCGACGCCGGTCGCGCTTCACGTCGGAGCGGCGGTGCTTGGCGTCGAGCCGGCGCTGGCGGGACCCGCGGGTCGGCCGGGTGGGCGTCCGCGACCGCTGCGGCACGAGCGCGGCACGCAGGCGGCCGGCGAGGCGCTCGCGGGCGAGGTCCCGGTTGCGGAGCTGCGATCGCTCCTCGTCCACCACGACGCGCAGCTCGGTGCCGAAGCGCTCCACCAGCTGCGCGCGCTGGTGCTCGGAGAAGGCGGTCGACGCGGCGAGGTCGAGGCGGAGCTCGACGCGGGTCCGCGAGCGGTTGGCGTGCTGGCCGCCGGGCCCGCCCGACGTGGTGAAGCGCTCGTCGAGCTCGGTGGCGGGGACGACCAGCCCGGGCCGGACGACCAGCGGTTCGTCGGGCGCGGCCACGGCCCGAGGGTACCGTCGCCCCATGGCCGACCACGATCCCCTCGCCGGCGCGCTCGACGGGCTGGCGCCCGCGGCGCGGTCCTACCTGGACCTGCTGCAGCGCTGCCTCACCCGTGAGGCGTTCCTCGACCAGGAGTGGTGGGACGCCGACCTGCGGGACTGGCCGGGTGGGCCGGACGCCGTGCTGCCCGCGCTCCGCGAGCGCGGGTGGCGGATGGTGCGGCGCGGCGACCCGGCGGCCCGGGACGAGGGCCGGGACTGGCCGCCGACGGCCGAGACGATGATCGGCACGGCGCGGCTGGGCAACGTCGCGCGCTGCTGCGTGCAGGCGCTGCAGGACGGCGTGCCCGGCGACCTCGTCGAGACGGGGGTCTGGCGCGGCGGCACGACGATCCTCATGCGGGGCGTGCTCGAGGCGCTGGGTGACTCGGCGCGCCGCGTGTGGGTGGCGGACTCCTTCGAGGGCCTGCCGGAGCCCGACGAGCGCTACCCGGCCGACGCGGGGCTCGACTGGTCGGACGTCGGCGTCCTCAAGGTCGACGCCGACGCCGTGCGTGCGAACTTCGCGCGGTACGGCCTCCTGGACGACCGGGTGCGGTTCCTCGAGGGGTGGTTCGCCGACACGCTGCCGGGTGCGCCGATCGACCGGATCGCCGTGCTGCGGCTGGACGGCGACCTGTACGGCTCGACGATGGACGCCCTGGTGTCGCTGGCGCCGAAGGTCTCGCCCGGCGGCTTCGTGATCGTCGACGACTACGGCGGCTGGGCGTCGTGCCGGGCCGCCGTCGACGACTACCGGGCCGAGCACGGCATCGGGGCGCCGATCCACGAGGTCGACTGGACGGGCGTGTGGTGGCAGGTGCCGGGGCCACGATCGGCGTCCTGACCTGACACGCGTGTCATATGCTCGCGGGGACCGGACCCGGAGGCCCCGATGGACCCTGCAGCAGCCGTGAACCACGAGAAGCGCGAGGCCAACCCGTACCTGATGGAGGTGGCGGCCGACCCCGTGCCCTTCTACGCGGAGCTCCGGAAGTGCCCGGTCGCCGGGTTCGAGGGGTTCGGCCACGGCACGCACATCATCAGCCGGTACGAGGACGTCCGCTGGGCGCTCAAGCACCACGAGATCTTCAGCTCCGACCTCGTCGCGGTGGACATCGGGCAGGACCGCCCACTGATCCCGCTGCAGGTCGACCCGCCGGAGCACGCGAAGTACCGCCGCGTGATCGACCCCACGCTCGGCCCGCACGAGGTGCAGCAGCTCGACGCCGAGGTCCGGGTCCTCGTCAACGACCTCATCGACGGCCTCGTCGACCGGGGCACGGTGGACGTCCACGCCGAGTTCACCGTGCCGCTGCCGTGCACGGTGTTCCTGCGGCTGTGCGGGCTCCCGATGGACGAGCTCGACCTCCTCCTCGCCTGGAAGGACGGGATCATCCGCCCGGCCACGTTCGATCCCGAGGAGGCGGCGCGCATCCGCAAGGAGACGGGCGCCGCGATGTACGCCTACTTCGAGTCCGCGCTCGACGAGCGCGAAGGCGGCGACGGGCAGGACCTGCTCAGCCGGTTCTTCACCTCCGAGGTCGACGGCCGGCGCATGTCCAAGGAGGAGATGCTCGACATCTGCTACCTCTTCATCCTCGGCGGCCTGGACACGGTCACGTCCACGCTCGACTGCTCGCTCGCCTACCTCGCGGCGCACCCGCAGCACCGGGCCGCGCTCTCGGCCGACCCGTCGCTCGTGCCCGCCGCGGTGGAGGAGCTGCTCCGGCTGCACACGCCCGTGATGCAGATCCTCCGCGTGGTGAAGCAGCCGGTGGAACTGCACGGCGTGTCGATGTCGCCCGGTGACACGGTGATGCTGATGCTCGGCGCGGCCGACACCGATCCCGACGAGTTCGGCGGCGAGGCGCACGAGTTCGACGTCCACCGGGACGTCAACCGGCACCTCGCGTTCGGCGGCGGCCCGCACCGCTGCCTCGGGTCGCACCTCGCCCGCCTCGAGCTGCGCATCGCGCTCGAGGAGTGGCACCGGCGCATCCCCGAGTACACGGTGCCCGACGGCGTCGACCTCGTGTACTCGCCGGGCATCCGCGAGATCGCCGAGCTGCCGATGGACCTCCACACGGCCGTCACGGCCTCGTCCGCGTGAGGGGGCGTCCGTGCGCATCGTGCTGAACGAGGACGCGTGCACCGGCCACGGCCGCTGCTACTCGCTCGCCCCCGACGTCTTCGACGCCGACGACCTCGGCCACTGCGTGGTCCTCGTGCCCGAGCCGGGCGAGGACCAGGAGCGCAGCGCCCGGACCGCGGTCGCGTCCTGCCCCGAGGACGCGCTCTCCATCGAGGAGTGACGCCGGCCGTCAGTGGCCGGTGAAGTCGGGCGGCCGCTTCTCCTTGAAGGCGCCCATGCCCTCGACCAGGTCCGAGGACGCGGTGGCGAGCGCCTGGAAGTGGCCCTCGAGCTCGAGGCTGTGCGCGAGGTCGGTCTCGAAGCTCCGGTTGAGCAGCTGCTTCGACAGCCCCAGCGACCGCGTGGGCCCGGCGGCGAGCCGCACGGCGAGGGCCTCGGCGTGCTCGGCCATCTCGTCGGCCATCCCGATGTGCTTGTAGGCGAGCCCGAGGTCGACGGCCTCCGTGCCGACGGCACCCTCGCCGAGCATGACCATCGCCTTCGCACGGGGGAGCCCGACGAGCCGCGGCAGCAGGTAGGCGCCGCCGGCGTCGACGACGAGTCCCCACCTCGCGAAGCTCCAGAGGAACTTGGTCGTGTCGCACGTGAGGACGAAGTCGCAGGCCAGCGCGAGGTGCGCGCCGGGCCCGACAGCCGGCCCGTGGACGGCGGCGACCGTCGGCTTGTCCAGCTCCCACAGCTCCTGCACGAAGGTCTGCACGCCGATGCGCAGGGCCTGCGAGGTGGAGCGGGGGTCGAAGCCGTCGGTGCCCGCCTGGGCGACGGTGGACCCGCGGAGGTCCATGCCGGAGCAGAACGAGTCGCCCGTGGCGGTGACGAGGACGGACCGCACGTCGTCGTCGGCCCGGCACGCACGCACCGCGTCGACGAGGTCGTCGCGCATCTCGACGGTCAGGGCGTTGGCGGCGTCGGGGCGGTCGAGCGTGATCCGCCCGACGTGGTCCCCGCCGACCTCGTAGCGCAGCATCAGCGGTTCGCCGTGAGGATGTTGACCACGGACACGCCGCTCCCGCGACCGCCGACGTTGTGCTGGAGCGCGAACCCGTTGCGGATGGCCACCTGCCGGTCGCCCGCGTCGCCGCGGAGCTGCCACCAGCACTCGGTGAGCTGCGCGATGCCGGTCGCTCCGATCGGGTGGCCCTTGGCCAGCAGCCCGCCCGACGTGTTGATCGGGATCCGTCCGTCGAGCGCCGTCTCCCCCTGGAGCGACGCGATGCCGCCCTTGCCCTTCTCCACGAAGCCGAGGTCCTCGATGTCCAGGATCTCGGTGATCGTGAAGCAGTCGTGCACCTCCGCCATGTCCACGTCGGCCGCGGTGATGCCCGCCATCTCGTACGCGCGCCGGGACGCCTCGACGGTCGCGGGCAGCCCGACGAACGTGGACTTCTCGTGCAGGTACGGGTGGTCGGTGGCCACGCCGAAGCCGGCCACGTAGACCGGCCGGTCCGTGAACTCGCCGGCGCGTTCCGCGGAGGTGATGAGGACGGCGGCGGCGCCGTCGGTCTGCGGGCAGCAGTCGAGCAGGTGGAGCGGGCTGCACACGGCGGGCGACGCCAGCACCTGGTCGACCGTGACCTCGTTCTGGAAGTGCGCGTACGGGTCGAGCTTGCCGTTGTGGTGGTTCTTGACCGCCACCGACGCCAGCATCTCCCGCGTCGTGCCGAACTCGTGCATGTGCCGGGTGGCGAACGGCGCGAACAGCACGGGCGCCGACTCGCCACGGGTGTACACGGGGTGGCCCGCGGCGGCCCGCGCGAGCAGGCCCTCCTCGGAGGACTTGTCGCGCATCTTCTCGACGCCGATCACGAGCACGACGTCGTGCACGCCCGAGGCGACGGCCATGCACCCGACGCGGAACGCGTCCGACCCCGTGGGGCAGGCGTTCTCGATGCGCGTGCAGGCGACCCCGGAGATCCCGAGCGCGCTCGGCACGGTGTTGCCGCCGATGCCCTCCTGGCCCCACAGCGTGCCCCGCTGGGTGGCCACGAACGCACCGTCGATGAGTGCCGGGTCGAAGCCGAGGTCGACGCTCGCCACGGCCGCGTCGAACGCGCCCTTGGCCATCTGCTCGTAGCTCTGCTCGAACAGCTCGCCCATCTTGATGAGGCCCGCCCCGACGACGGCCACCTTGTTCCAGCTCACGACTCGACCTCCCCGGCCGGCACGTCGACCTTCCACCCGTACACCGGCACGCCCCGCTCCACGGTGTACCGCCGCAGCACGAGCTCCACCCGGTCGCCGACGGCCATGCCCTCGCCGTCGCCGGCCCCTTGGAGCATCACCCGCGACCCGTCCTCGAGGTCGACGACCACGAGCGGGAGCGGCGCCTCGAAGGGAGCGGGCATCGTCTGGTTCACCACGAACGTCTGCACGGTGCCGCGGGTGGGCAGCGGGACGACGTCGAACTTGTCGCCCCCGCAGGCGATGCACGCGGGGTGGATCGACGGCGGCGTGTTCACGGTCCCGCAGTCGACGCAGCGGGCACCCAGCAGACCGAGCACCTCGGTGTTGCCGCGGACGAACATCGCGCTGCCGGGCGGCACGGCCATCTCGACGGACTCGCCCGTGGGGGTGAGCACGCGGCGCGCCCGCAGCACCTGCGCGTAGGTGGCGGGCGCACCCCGCGCCAGGTCCTCGGCCACGCGGTCCGCGCCGGGGACCGGTGCGTCGACCTCGATCGCGACCGCGGTGGCCCGGCCGCCTCCGTAGGCGAGCAGCCGCAGCGGCCCGGGCGTGCCCAGCGCCGCGGCCGCGCCGAGCAGCGGGCCCGCCGCACCGGTGTCGCCCAGCTCGGTCCGCGCCGCCGCCGACACCACCTCGCCGGCAC
>JAEVZA010000204.1 GCA_023392475.1 Actinomycetes bacterium
GTGGGAGGTGGTGGTTGCTGTGCGTGTGCGGTGCATCATCTGTCTCCTCCTCGTGTGGACCTGGGTGCACCGTCGCCGTCGCCGGTCCCGTCTCGGTCTCGCGGGTCGCCTCCGGCGGTCCGAGCCGGGTCGCGGACGGTTACCGTCACCCGCGTGAAGGTGCGCGTGCTCGGGCCGGTCGAGGTCCTGGGCGACGGCGGTTGGGAGTCGCCCGCGGCCGACAAGCGTCGGCGCGCCCTGGCGGCCCTGGCGGTGGCGCCCGACCGCGTCACCGGCGTCGACGAGCTGGTCGACGCGATCTGGGGCGAGCACGCGCCGCGGAGCGCGGTGAAGGTCGTGCAGAACCACGTGCTCGCACTCCGCCGCGACTTCGGCGAGGACCTCGTCCTCACCCGCCCCGGCGGGTACGTCCTCGGCGACGACGGCGAGCTCACGGACGTGCGGCGCTTCGAGCACACGGCGCGGGAGGGCCGCGACGCCCTCGAACGAGGCGAGCCAGGGGCGGCGAGCACGGTGCTCGCGGACGCGCTGCGGCTGTGGCGGGGCACGCCCTTCGTCGACCTTCCCGACTGGACGCCCGCGCGCGCCGAACGGGCGCGGCTCGAGGAGCTGCTCGCGCTCGCGACCGAGGACGGCCTGGACGCCCGGATCGCCGCGGGCCGCCACGAGCACGCCATCCCCGACCTGCAGGCGGCGGTGCTGACCGAACCGCTGCGCGAGCGCCGGTGGGCGCTGCTGATGGTCGCCCTCGACCGCAGCGGCCGCCCGGCCGAGGCGTTGCGGGTCTTCCAGCGCGTGCGCACGCTGATGCGCGAGGAGCTCGGGCTCGATCCGGGTCCCGTGCTCCAGGCCCTGGACCGGTCGATCGCGTCGCGAGGCGCCGATGCCGGGGTGCCCGACGACGAGGAGCTGCTCGCCGCGCAGCGGGCGCTCGCCGTCGCTCACCTCGGCGCCCGCCAGCGGCTCGCCGGCGATCCGGCGTACCGGGTCACCATGCACCGCGCCGCGGAGCTGGCCGCCACGGAGGACGACCGCGACGCGCTCGTCGAGGCCGCGACCGGCGGCACCCGCATGACCGCGCCCCGCGATCCCAGCACGCCGGACGACGACCTGGTGGCCGTCCTCGAGGACGCGCTCGAGCGGGTCGACGACGACGCCGGCCGGGCCCGCCTCCTGAGCGCCCTGGCGCAGGAGCTCGCGCCCGCCGCCGATGGCGCGCGCCGCCGGGCCCTCGCCGACGAGGCGCTCGCCTGCGCCCGGCGCGTCGGCCGGGCCGGGCTGCTGCCGGACGTGCTCGCGCGTCGCCCGATCGCCTACTGCGGTCCCGCCCACCTCGACGAGCGGCTGGCTTGCACCGAGGAGCACCTGCGGATCGCCGTGCACACCGACGACCTCGACTCGTGGTGGACCGCCGCGTTCACGCGGCTCGCCGCCGCGGTCCAGGCGGGGCTCGGCGAGGAGGTCCCGGTGCGCCTCGAGCAGCTCCGCACCGCGACCGAGATGATCGACGGCGCGCCCCACCGCTTCGGGCTCCGGATGACGGAGGCGTGGGTGGCCCTCCTGCACGGCCGGCTCCCGGCAGCGGAGCGACTGGCGGCCGAGGCCTTCGCGTGCGGCCGGCAGATCGGCGAGGCGGACGCGTTCGGGGTGTACGTCGGGCAGCTGCTCGTCCTCCGCGGCGCGCAGGGCCGGCTGCTGGAGCTGGCCGGCCGGATCCGGGCCGCGCTCGACCAGCCGGCGACGAACGTGTCGAGCCGCCCGATCAGCGCGGCGGTGCTCGCGGAGGTCGGCGACCGCGAGCGGGCCGCCGAGCTGCTCCGCGCCGAGGTGGACGGGAGCCTCGCGACCGTGCCCGACCAGTTCCTGCTGACCGTCGCGGGCGCGTGGGGTCGCGTCGCCGCTCGGTGCGAGCTGCCGGATGCGGCGGAGCGGCTGGTCGAGCTGCTGGACCCCTGGCGCGCGCAGGTCGACTTCAACGGCGCGTACGTCGCGGGCTCGGTCGCCCAGGTCACGGGTGAGCTCCGCGAGGTGCTCGGTCGGGTCGCCGAGGCCCGCGCCGACCTCGAGCTCGCGCGCGACGCCCACCGCGCGCTGGACGCTCCGCTGCTCCGCGCGCGGAGCGAGGGTGCGCTCGCCCGACTCACCTGACCGTCGGGCGAGCGGGAGTCGCCCAGGTGGCGGCGCCGGGGCCCGGGAGGACGTCGATCTCGTCTGCCCGCATCGAGTCACCGCAGTGCGCGCACGCGGTCACGGACGTCGCCGGGGTGACCGGCTGACGGCACCGACCGAGAGGTCGGCGCCGGCGCGGGGACGAGCCCCCGGGCCGATGTGGGCGATTCTCCTCATGCGACGGCCGACGCTCATCGTGCGACCCTCGACGGGACGGTCGGTACCTCCGACCCGTCTGTCCCGACGCCTGACGACGGGAAGGAGACCGGGATGAGCGACACGCGGCCGAAGCACGGCAGAGGGTGGTGGCGCGCGTCGGATGGCGAGTGGCACGCCCCGTCGCCGACGTCGAGCTCCTCGGTGCACGTCGACCCCGAGGATCCACCGTCACCCGCGCCGCCCGAGCCTCACAGGCGGTCGGCGAGCACCGGGATGGCGCTCGTGCTCCTGGGCTTGTTCGCCATCGCGATCGGTGTGGGGGACGTCATGCTCAAGAACCGCCGTGAGAGCACGTTGTTCGACGTCGGTGCGGTGGTGCTCGGTTCGGTGCTGTTGCTGCTGGGCATCCTGATGGCGGTCACCGAGAAGAACTGACCGGGACGCGCCGACCAGCTCGTGGCCGTCCGGGGCGATCGCCTCGGTGGAGCGGGCGACCTGCTCGACGTCGAGCTCGTCACGAACTGCGGGTGGAACGTGAGAATCCCCGCCGGAGCAGGGGATCCGCTGGGTGCGCTCGGCGGGACTCGAACCCACAACCTTCTGATCCGTAGTCAGATGCTCTATCCAATTGAGCTACGAGCGCCGGTTGGACCGGCAGATCCTAGACGGGTCGCGTCGGCCCTCCAAGATCGATGCGGCCCGGGACGCGGCACGACCGGGCGTCGCCGCCCGGTCGTGCACGAGGTCCGGTCGCCGCCGGTGCGGCGCGGGTCAGACCCGTCGGGAGCAGACGGGCCAGTTGCGCGGGCCGCCGGTGGCCCAGAGCGCACGGGTCATGCGGTCCTGGTCCGACGGCGCGGCACCGGCGGGATCGACGTTGCGGAGGCCGGGGTAGTACTTGCCGGCGACCGAGTTCCAGGTGCTCCGGCTGAACTGGTAGGCGCCCCGGTAGAGGCCGTTCGAGCTGACGGAGCGGTAGTTGCCGCCCGACTCGCAGGCACGGAGCCGCGCGAGCCCGGCGTCGCTGATGGCACCGGCGAAGCGGTCGGCCTTGTTGGCCTCCCAGGCGGCGCGGACGGCTGCCTGCTGCTGCGGGGTGCACGCGGCGAGTGCGAAGGCGCCGACGAGCAGCAGGGGCACGAGCGCGCGCGTGACGGTCTTGGTGGTCATTGCGGGGTCCTCCAAACGAGCGCCCGCGGTGGGCGCGTCTGAGATCAGGGGAAGGGTGGAACCGCTGCCGGTGCGGACGGGGATCGCTGGTCCTCGGTCCCGTTCGGGGACGCTCCGTGCACCTCGTGGCAGGTCACCGCTCTTGGTGGTCGGGAGACGTTGTACGACAGTCCGTCACGGAATTGCAACACGATCGGCAGGGCGTTCGTCACATCCGGGTACGTTCACCCAACCTCGCCGCGCGCGGCGTCGGCGCCGCTCCGGAGCGTGTCAGGAACGCGCGGGACGGGGTCGGCGAGCCGGGCGTGACCGGTCGGGGGAGGACCGACGGGGAGGGCGCCGGACGGGAGGACGGACCCCGACACCGTGAGGGTGCCGGGGCCCGGCTCGGCCGTGCGGAGAGGGTGGGATTCGAACCCACGGTGAGGTTGCCCCCACACCTCCTTAGCAGGGAGGCCCGATCGACCTGACTCCGGCACCTCTCCAACTGGCGGCGTCACTGTACCGTCATCTTCCGGGTGCCACCTACGGCGATGCGACGCCGCACCGCACGGCACCGGGAGGACCGACCGTGGCCCGTCACGCTGACGCCATCCACCTCTGCCGCGTGCCCGCGGACGGGACGTTCCGGCTGCGCGACCACCCCACCGACTGGGTCGGCACGGCGGAGCTCCCGAAGGCGCGGAAGGACCTGGCCAAGGAGCGGGCGGAGGAGGTGCTGGAGGAGAACCGCGCGCTGCTCGAGCGCGCGCAGGCGAAGCTCTGGGCGAACAACACCTACGGCGTGCTCGTCGTGTTCCAGGCCATCGACGCGGCCGGCAAGGACGGCACGATCAAGCACGTGATGAGCGGACTGAACCCGCAGGGCGTCGACGTCACCAGCTTCAAGGTGCCGTCCGAGGAGGAGCTCGACCACCACTACCTCTGGCGCTACTCGAACCGCGTGCCGGAGCGCGGCCGGATCGGCATCTTCAACCGCTCCTACTACGAGGAGGTGCTCGTCGTGCGGGTCCACCCCGAGGTGCTGGAGCGGCAGCGGCTCCCGCAGAGCGCTCGCGGCGAGGACCTGTGGGAGCAGCGCTACGACGACATCAACGCGTTCGAGCGGCACCTCGTGCGCAACGGGATCAAGGTCGTGAAGTTCTTCCTGCACCTCTCGAAGGACGAGCAGCGCGACCGGTTCCTCGACCGCATCGACACGCCGGAGAAGAACTGGAAGTTCTCCGCCGCCGACGTCGCCGAGCGACGGCACTGGGACGACTACCAGCACGCCTTCGAGGACGCCATCCGCGCCACCTCCACGGAGGAGGCGCCCTGGTACGTGATCCCGGCCGACCGGAAGTGGATGATGCGGGCGCTGGTCTCGGAGGTGCTCGTGGACGTCATCGACGGGCTGCCGATCAGCGACCCGGTGCTGCCGCCGGAGGAGCAGGCGGCGCTGGCGTCCGCCCGGGCCGAGCTGCTGGCCGAGGGCTGAGCCCGACCCGCTCGACCGCCATCGACGCCGCATCCCGGACGCGCAACGGCCCCGACTCGGAGGGAGTGGAGACGGGGCCGCTGCACCTGGGATTGCTGTGTGTCTGGGAGTGTCGTGTCTGGGATGTGCTGTGTTCTGGCTGGGAGGCGACGGGTCTGGCGAACACCGTCCCACGATGCGTACCCGCAGCCCGGGTCCGCAGAACGCCGGATCCGGTGACGGCGGGGGAAAAGCGGACGACCCCCGGCTCGGGCGAGACCGGGGGTCGTTCCTTGAGTTGGGCGCGGAGGGGAAAGTCCGCACGGGACTTGTACCCGTGCCGTCGCGATCCATGCACGAAATCTGCGGAACCGGTCGGAGCGGTGACCCGAGCCCGTCTGCTGGGTCGGGGACGAGCCACCACCCCGACGGTTCCCGCCGTGTGGTCGACGGTACGAGAGGGCGCCCGGGAGTCGAACCCGCCCGGGAACATCCGCCCATGGGTCGCTGCACCACCCCGGAGCTGTCACGGCCCCCGGGACGCTCCGGTGAGGGCGATCCCGAGGGCCGTTCAGTCGGTGGCTGTGACGCACCCCTTCCCCGCGCCGCGAGCGCCCAGAACCGGGGATCCGCGGCACGGAGGCCGGCGGGGGACGCCGCGCCCGCCGAGCCGCGGTCCCGGCCCGACGCGATGCCGCCCCGTCGACGGACGGCCGTAGGATGCCCGGTGGCGAAGGGGAGTAGCCCGCCGCCGGGTGGTCGACATGCTGGGTGATGAGCCCCGGCCCCCGGGCCCGCAGCAGCGGGTGGGCAAGACCTTCGACCGGCACCCTGGACATCTGGTGCCCGGTCGAGGTCGGCACCCCGTCGTCGTCCCTCACCGGGCGGTGAGGAGACGACGTGGTCCACGCCTTCCTGCTGAGCTTCGCGGTGATCTTCGTCGCCGAGCTCGGCGACAAGAGCCAGCTCATGGCCCTCGCGTTCGCGACGCGCTACCGGCCGCTCCCGATCCTGATCGGCATCACCGCCGCGACGGCGCTCGTCCACGCGTTCTCGGTGCTGCTGGGCGCGGTGATCGGGGCGCAGCTGCCCACCACCGCGATCTCGGTGATCGCGGGGATCATGTTCCTGGGCTTCGGGCTCTGGACCTTCCGTGGCGACCGCCTCGACGAGGACGAGGCGGCCCGGGTCGAGCGGGACGACCGCTCGGCCGTCGTCGCGGCGAGCGTCGCGTTCTTCCTCGCGGAGCTCGGCGACAAGACCATGCTCGCCACGATCACCCTGGCGACCAAGGAGGGTCCGTTCGGGACCTGGCTCGGCTCCACCGCCGGGATGGTCGCCGCGGACGCCCTGGCGATCGGCCTCGGAGCCCTGTTGGGGGCCCGGCTGCCCGAGCAGGCGATCCGCATCGGCGCCGGCGTGCTGTTCCTGTTCTTCGGCGTCGTGCTCATCGTCGAGGCCCTGATCGCGTGAGGCTGGGGGTTGAGTCACGTCACCCACGGCGCGAGGGTCGAAGGAGAAGCCAGCTGCACGTCGGCGGTGATCGGCCCCGGTCCCCCTCGGCGAGCGGCGAGAGGGGGACGAGCCATGAGAGTGGTTGCCGATTGCAGGGACATGCCGAGCGACAGCGGCTGCACGCTGACGATCGTCGGCGAGGAGGACGAGGTGGTCGAGGCCGCCGCGCTCCACGCCGTGGCGGTGCACCAGCACGCCGACGAACCGGGGTTGCGGGACGCGATCCGCGAGAGCCTGAAGCCGGACGGCGAGGGCCGCTACCTGCAGGTGATCGAGCTGCGCACCGACCGGTTCGACGACCTGGAGCGGCTGCACGACCAGTGGCTGGCCGACACGGTCGGCGAGCGGACGGTCGCCCAGGAGTGGGTGTGCCGCGACCGTGACAGCGACGACACGTACGTGATCATCGTGGAGTTCCCGTCGGCCGAGGCGGCGCAGGTGAACAACGACCTGCCGGCGACGTCGCGGATCGCGGAGGGGATGGCGAAGCTCGCGCAGGGCGAGCCGACCTTCCGCAACCTCGACCTCGTCCGCCACGACTGAGGTCCGCCGTCACGGACGCGACGAGCCCCGGCCCGAACCGGCCGGGGCCCGTCGGTCGCGCCAGGACGACTCGGCTGCGCGCAGGGTCTCGGAGCGGAGGGAGGGGGATTCGAACCCCCGGAGACCGTGAAGCCTCAACGGTTTTCAAGACCGTCGCATTCGTCCGCTCTGCCATCCCTCCCGGATGGTGCACCGCCGATCGTACCGGCGGACCCCCGCCGTCCCGGGGCCCTGCGGTCGGTCCGGCGCGGGCGATCCCCGGTGGGCGAGCATGGGGGTCATGCCTGCCGACGAGGACGGAACGGGGTACACGGCGGCGGACGTCGACGCCGCGCTCGTCGAGGTGCGTCGCCTCTGCGGCGAGCTCCCCGGCGTCACGGAGAAGCTGAGCCACGGCTCGCCGACGTTCTTCGTGAGGAAGACCTTCGTCATGTTCCACGACGACCACCACGGCGACGGCCGCCTCGCGATCTGGTGCGCGGCGCCGGCCGGTGCCCAGGGCCGATGGTCGACGCCGAGCCGGAGCGCTTCTTCGTGCCGCCGTACGTCGGCCACCGCGGGTGGCTCGGCGTGCGGCTCGACGTCGACGTCGACTGGGACGAGGTGGCGGCGATCGTGCTCGACGCCTACCGCGTGGTCGCCACGAAGCGGCTGCTGGCCGAGCTCGACGCCGGCGCGGGGTGAGCCCTCAGCCGCCGATCTGGTCGCGGAGCCCGGCGAGCCACTCGTCGGCCAGCTGCTGGGCCGCGTCCACCTCGGCCCGCACGCCCGGGCCGCGCTCGCCGGCGGCGGGGTACGAGCCCAGGAACTTCACGTCGGCCTGGGTGGCCCGCAGCGTGCGGAGGCAGTCGGCGACGACGCGGTCCGCGACGTGGCCGTCGAGCTCGAGCAGGAAGCAGTAGTCGCCGAGCGACGTCTTGGTGGGCCGTGACAGCAGCAGGGTGAGGTTGATCGACCGGGCCGCGAACTCCTGGAGGATCGCCAGCAGCGAACCCGGGCGGTCGGCGCGCTGGTACACGACGATCGAGGACTTGTCGTGGCCCGTCGGGGCCGGGATGCCGCTGCGGGCGACCACGACGAACCGGGTGCGGTTCTCCGGGTGCGACTCGATGTCGGTGGCCAGCACGTCGAGGCCGTACACCTCGGCGGCGCGGACGTTGGCGATCGCGGCGACGGACGGGTCGTCGAGCGACGCGCACGTCTCGGCCGCCTCGGCCGTGGAGTTCGCGGTCGTGAGCTCGGCGGCGGGCAGGTGCTCGCGCAGCCACGCCCGGCACTGCGCCGCGGCCACGGGGATCGACAGCACCCGCTTCACGTCCGCGAGCGTGGCGCCCGGTCGCACGAGCAGGTTCAGCTGCACCGGCTCCACCAGCTCCCGCTGGATCAGCAGGTCGACGTCGAACGCCAGCGTGTCGATCGTGGCGTTGACCGTGCCCTCGATGGCGTTCTCGATCGGCACGACGCCGATCTCCGCCTCGCCCTCGTGCACGGCGAACAGCACGTCGGCCATCGAGCCGAGCGGGAGCAGCCGGCCCGCGGCGAGATCCGCCTCGCGGTGGAGGGCCTGCTCGGTGAAGGTGCCGGCCGGTCCCAGGAACGCGACGCGCGGTGCGTCGGCGTCGGGCGTGGTCGGCGAGGCAGGCATGGGCCGAGGCTATCGGCGGCTCCTCGGAGGACCCCACCGGGTTCCGGCACCGTCGGGTGGCGGCGGAACGCCCGGAGCGGCCGAGCGGCGCGGCCCTACGATGCCCGCATGTCGCACCTCGCGCCCGTCTGGTTCCAGGTCACCGACCTGCAGGTCGCCTCCGGTGACGGCTGCTGGGTCACGACGGTCGACGGCGACCGCTACCTCGACTTCACGGCGGGCATCGCCGTCGTCTCGACGGGGCACTGCCACCCGGAGGTGGTGGCCGCGATCGCGGAGCAGGCGGGGCGCTTCGTGCACGCGCAGGTCAACTGCTACCGCCACGACCTCCTCGAGCCGCTCGCGTCCCGCCTCGCCGAGGTGACGCCCGACGGCATCGACACGTTCTTCTTCGCGAACTCCGGCGCCGAGGCGACCGAGGGAGCGGTGAAGCTCGCCAAGCAGGCGACCGGCCGGCCGAACGTCATCGTGTTCCAGGGCAGCTTCCACGGTCGCACGCACCTGGCGATGGCGATGACGACCTCGAAGACGAGCTACCGGTCCGGGCACGCGCCGCTCCCGTCGGGCGTGTTCCCGGCGCCGTTCCCGCAGACCGTCGGCACGGGCCTGACCGAGGAGCAGGCGGTCTCGCAGGCGCTGGACGGGGTGCGCTACCTGCTCGCCAGCCAGACCGCGCCGGCCGAGACCGCGGCCATGATCCTCGAGCCGGTGCTCGGTGAGGGCGGCTACTACCCGGCGCCGGCCGCGTTCCTCCGGGGCCTCCGCGAGCTCTGCGACGAGCACGGGATCCTGTTCATCGCCGACGAGGTCCAGTCCGGCTTCGCTCGCACCGGTCACATGTTCTTCGTCGAGGCGTCGGGCATCCGGCCCGACGTCCTCGTCATGGCGAAGGGCATCGGCTCGGGGTTCCCGATCGCGGCGATCGGTGCGTCGGCGGAGCTGATGTCGCAGTGGCCGACCGGATCGCACGGGGGCACGTACGGCGGCAACCCGATGGGCTGCGCCGCCGCGCTGGCCACGATCGACGTGCTCACCCGGCCCGGGTTCCTCGACGCGGTGAACGCCCGCGGCGAGCAGCTCCGGGAGGGGCTGCGGAAGCTGGCGGCGGAGCACCCCGTGATCGCCGACGTCCGCGGGCCCGGCCTCATGGTGGCGATGGAGTTCCGCGATCCGCGCACCGGCGCGCCGGACCCGGTGCGCACGGCCGCGGTGGTCGGCCACTGCCGTGACGAGGGCCGGTTGCTGCTGATGAACGCCGGGACCTGGGCGAACAGCATCCGCTTCATGCCGCCGCTGGTGGTCGACGAGGCCGAGATGGCCCTGGCGGTCGACGCGGTGGGTGCGGCGGTGGCCGCCACCGCCTGAGCGAGGGTGCCCCGAGCGGCGCGGGCGCGGGTCCGTCAGCGGGTCGGACGCGAGGAGGCGTGGCGCCAGAGCGCCGTGTAGCTCGGCCACTCGAGACCGGGCTGCGCGTAGCCGGCCGCCTCGAGCTCGCGCTGCAGCTGCGGCAGCTTCGAGAACGGCACGCCGATGTCGACGTGGTGGGCAAGGTGCCACCCGGTGTTGAACGGCACGATCCAGAACCGGGCCCACGGCCGCTGTCGCACGTGGTGGGTCGTCAGCCGGCGGTCGCTCGACGCCTGCATCCCGCCGTGCTCGGCGACCGCGCGCAGGCGGTTGAGCACGCGCCAGAACGTCATCCACGGCAGGAGCCAGAACAGCGGGTAGATCCACCAGCTGCCGAGCCCCACCCACAGGCCGACGAACAGGACGGCCTGCCACCCGAGGATCTTCAGCGCCACCGGCCGGCCGTACTCCGAGCGCAGCGCCCGGAGCAGGCCCTTGAGGTTCTTCCAGCCGCTGTTGCCGTCGGCGTCCCGGGTGAGCTTGCGCCGCCACGAGTCCTTCGTGATCGGGTAGCCGGCGTACAGGCCGAGGTCGGGCTCGTTCGGCCCGAACTCCTCCTTGTGGTGCGCCATGTGGCTGCGCCGGTAGGCGTCGAGCGGGACGAACGCCGGGTAGGCGACGAGCCACGCGCCGACCCAGTCGTTGGCCCGCCGGTTCGAGAACAGGAGCCGGTGCGCTGCCTCGTGGCCCAGGATCGCGAACCGACCCATCGCCCGGCCCATCAGCGGGAAGGCGATGATCCAGCCGACCGGGTTGCCCCACCACGCGGCGAGGGCGAGCACGCCGACCGACTGCACCCACAGGCCGATCACGTGGAACACGTTCGCCACGTCGGGGATGCGGCGGAGCTCGTCGCGGAGCTCGCCCGTGGGCCGGCCGGTGGGGCCGAGCCGATCGGTGGGCAGGGCGTCGACCAGCAGGTCGGGGTCGGGGAGCATGGTCCCGGAGGCACGGACGGCGACGGCCACGTCGTCATCTTACGAATCCTGGATAGCTGTGACAAGTCTGTAAGGCGACGGGTCGCGCCGGTACGGTGTGGCGGATGGCCGTGACGTCCCTCGACCGCATGCGCGCCCTCACCGGCGGCCGGCCGCTCACCGCCCGGTCCGTCCTCGCGTCGACGCTGCTCGGGACGGACCCGCCCCGCCTCCCGCCGGGCCGTCTGGTGCGCGCGGGCGCCCTGTTCGGGCTCGAGGAGGGCACGGTCCGCACCGCGCTGTCCCGCATGACCTCGGTGGGCGAGCTCTCGCGGACCGACGACGGCTGGTACGCGCTCGCCGGCGCCATGGTCGAGCGGCAGGGGCGGCAGCGCCAGAGCCGAGCCGCGGTGACCGAGCAGTGGAGCGGGCGGTGGCGCGAGGCGGTCGTCGACGCCGGTGGGCGGCCGGCGGGCGAGCGCGCGGATCTCCGACGCGCGATGGAGCGCCTCCGGTTCGGCGAGCTCCGCGACGGCGTGTGGCTCCGTCCCGACAACCTGGACCCGACGCGGCTCCCGGAGGACCGGGCGGTCGTCGACGGCCAGGCCCGTTGGTTCGTGGCCCACCCCGACGACGACGGCGACCTCGCGGCCGCCCTCTGGGACCTCGAGGGCTGGGCCGAGCGGGCGACGGTGCTGCGGCGCGAGATGGCCGGCCTCGCCGGCCCGCTCGACGCGGGGGAGGCCGAGGCGCTGGCACCGGGCTTCCTGCTGTCGGCCGCCGTGCTGCGCCACTTCAACGCCGACCCGCTCCTCCCGCGGGAGCTGCTGCCACGACGGTGGCCCGGCGATGCCCTGCGCGCCGACTACGAGCGGTACGACGGCGCGTACCGCGCGGTGCTCGCGGGCTGGCTCACCGCCGCCTGAGCCACCGAGCGGTCCGATCACGACCGACGGGTACGCCGGAACGGCGGTGGGGCGTACGTTGGCGGCCGTGAGCGATGCAGGACAGCACCCGAGGGACGCCGGATCGCACGGCGCCGGCGCCTTCGACGACCGCTTCTACTTCCGCCAGCTCCTCGCCGGGCGGGACTTCGCGGTCGCGGACCCGGTCGCCCGCCAGATGGTCAACTTCGTCTACCTGATCGGCGACCGCGCCGCCGGCGAGTGCATGGTGGTCGACCCGGCGTACGGCGTCGGCGAGCTCGTCGACCTCGTCGCGGCCGACGGCATGCGGCTGACCGGCGCCCTCGTGACCCACTACCACCCCGACCACTGCGGCGGCTCGATGATGGGCGTCCGCATCGAAGGGGCGTCCGAGCTGCTCGAGCTGGCGCCGGTGCCGATCCACGTCCAGGCCGACGAGGCCGAGTGGGTCACCAAGGTGACGGACCTGACCGACGGCGACCTCGTCACCCACGGGGCGGGCGACACCGTGCTCGTGGGCGAACTGCCGATCCAGCTGCTGCACACCCCGGGCCACACCCCGGGCAGCCAGTGCTTCTACGTGAACAACTGCCTCGTCTCGGGCGACACGCTGTTCCTCGACGGCTGCGGTCGCACCGACCTCCCCGGCGGCGATCCCGAGGCGCTGTACCACAGCCTCACCGGCACGCTCGCGTCCGTCCCCGACGACGCGATCCTCTTCCCCGGTCACCAGTACTCGGTCGAGTCGTCGGACCTGCTCGGCGACACGCGGGCGCGCAACGTCGTGTTCAAGCCGCGCTCCGCCGAGCAGTGGCTGATGATGTTCGGCCCCGGCTGAGCGCACCGACCCCCTCGCGCGGCCCGAGACCCACCGGTCGAGCGCCCGCCGACGGTCCGCGTCCGGCCCGAGGGCCGGTGCCACAGTGGGCCGGGTGACCGACCAGGCCGATCAGGCGTCAGGCACCGACGCCGACGAGCGGCCGCTCCTCGTCCTGCGCATGGGCGAGGGCCGTGCGCTGCCCCGCTGGTTCTGGCGTGCGATCGTCGCCGTCGCGCTGTCCGTCGCCGCCTACCAGTTCGGTCGATCGATCCTCACGCAGCTCGCCGGCTTCCTGCTGATCGTCGCGATCTCGCTGTTCCTGTCCTTCGCCGTCGAGCCGGCGGTCAACTACCTGTCGGACAGGGGCTGGCGCCGGAGCCCTGCCACGCTGTTCTGCTTCTTCGTCCTGTTCCTGATCAGCGGGCTGTTCCTGTTCGTCATGGGCAACCTCGTGGTGAGCCAGGTGTCCGACCTCGTCGACAAGGCGCCGACCTACCTCGACGACTCGGCGAGGTGGGTCAACGACACGTTCGGCACCGACATCACCACGGACGACATCACCAAGCAGATCGAGAGCTACCAGGACGACCTCACGAGCGTGGCCACGAACCTCGGCGGCCGGGTGCTCGAGGTGACCGGCACGTTCATCGGGCTGATCTTCCAGGCGTTCACGATCGGGCTCTTCAGCTACTACATGACGTCGCAGGGGCCGCAGCTCCGAAGATCCGTGTGCTCGGTGCTGCCCGAGCGGAACCAGCGCACGGTGCTCCTCCTCTGGGAGCTGGCCATCCAGAAGACGGGTGGCTGGATCTACTCGCGGCTCGTGCTCGCCGCGCTCTCGTCCACCTGCACGTGGATCTTCCTCGCGGTGATCGGCGTGCCGTCACCCCTCGCCCTCGCGCTCTGGGTGGGCCTGATCAGCCAGTTCATCCCGGCGATCGGCACCTACCTCGCCGGCGCGCTGCCGGTGCTCATCGCGCTGCTGAACGACCCGATCGACGCGCTGTGGGTCCTCGGCTTCATCGTCGTGTACCAGCAGGTCGAGAACTACCTGCTCGCACCCAAGGTCACCGCGCAGACCATGGACCTGCACCCCGCGGTCGCGTTCGGCTCCGCGATCGTGGGCGGCACGCTGCTCGGCCCGATGGGGGCGATCATGGCGCTGCCGGCGGCGGGCGTGGTCCAGGCGTTCGTCTCGACGATCCTCGAGCGCCACGAGGTCGTCGACTCGCACCTCACCGAGCTGGAGCGCATCCAGGACGAGGAGGGCGACTCGGCCGCCCGGGTCGCGATGAAGAAGATCCTCCGGCGCCAGAGCGAGGACGCCGAGCGGGGCGACGGGGACGACCCCGACGACGACGCCTGACCTCAGGCCGGGTCGGGGACGCTGCAGGTCAGCAGGAACCGGCCGAGGCTGCGCAGCAGCCGACCCCGGTCGTCGTCCCACGCCAGGTGGGGCTCCGACCAGAAGACGTGGATGGCGCCGACCGGCTCGCCGCGCTCGAGCAGGGGCAGGTGGAGGCAGGAGCGGACCCCGGCGTCGCCGAGGGTGCGGCCGTCGGGCTCGATCGCGAGCGGCCGCGCGTCGTCGACCAGGAGGAACCGGTCGGGGCGCACGGGCGCGAGGCCCCACGGGAACCAGCTGTCGGGCACCGCCGACGCGATCGGGCCCTCGTCGCCGACCACGTCGGCGGGTCGGGTGTGGACGGGCAGGATCGAGGGGCCGTCGCAGCGGAGCAGCGCGCACGCGTCGGCCCAGGACGCGTCGCGCACCAGGTCGAGCCCCTCGTCGAGGAGGCGCGGCGTGGTCCAGTCGTCGACGTGCCCCGTGAGGCGGTCGATGGCCGCGGTCAGCGCGTGCAGCGAGCGGGGCGCGCTCATGCGCGGGCGCGGTCGTCGGCGTTCGACTGGGTCCTGGGTTCGATCATGTCCCCCCAGGGGTCGGCGCGCGCCGGCGGGGACTGGAGAACTCGGCGGCCCGGAGCCCCGGATCCGGCGCCCACGCGGGGCCCGGATCGGGCACGGCTGCCAAGATGTGCGGGTCGCCGCGGCACCCGTCCGCGGCACAGGGGGCAGGACCGTGCACGATCTGGTCATCCGCGGCGGCACCGTCGTCGACGGGACGGGGGAGCCGGGGCGGACCGCGGACGTGGCCGTGACCGACGGCGTCATCACCGAGGTCGGCCGGGTCGACGGCCCGGCGGCACGCGAACTCGACGCCGACGGCCTCCTCGTCACGCCCGGCTTCGTCGACATCCACACCCACTTCGACGGCCAGGTCACGTGGGACCCGCTGCTCACGCCCACGTGCTGGCACGGGGTCACGACCGTCGTGATGGGCAACTGCGGGGTCGGCTTCGCCCCGGTGCACCCCGATCGCCACGAGTGGCTCATCGGCCTCATGGAGGGCGTCGAGGACATCCCCGGCGCCGCGCTGTCGGACGGGATCAAGTGGGGGTGGGAGACGTTCCCCGAGTACCTCGACGCCGTCGACCGGGCGCCGAAGATGCTCGACGTCGGCACCCAGATCCCGCACGGCGCGGTGCGCGCCTACGTGATGGGCGAGCGCGGCGCGAAGAACGAGCCGGCCGAGGCGGAGGACATCGCGGCGATGGCCGCGATCGTGGAGGAGGGGCTGCGGGCCGGCGCGCTCGGGTTCTCCACCTCGCGGACGATCGCCCACATGGCGATCGACGGCGAGCCGGTGCCCGGCACCTTCGCCGCCGAGGACGAGCTGTTCGGGATCGGCGCGGCGCTCGCGGCCGCCGGCGCGGGCGTCTTCGAGCTCGCGCCCGCCGGCGCCCTCGGCGAGGACCTCGCCGCCCCCGAGCGGGAGATGGCGTGGATGCGCAAGCTCGGCGCCGCCATCGGCCGGCCCGTCGTGTTCGCGCTCAACCAGAACGACCACGACCCGCTGTCGTACCGCCGCATGCTCGAGCTGTGCGCGGAGGCCCAGGCCGACGGCTCGCTCGTGATCCCGCAGGTGGCGGCCCGCCCGATCAACCTGCTGCTCGGCCTCGAGACCTTCCACCCGTTCTCCTACTGCCCGTCCTGGTCGGAGGTGGCGCTCCTCCCGCTCGACGAGCGGGTGCGGGCGATGGGTGACCCCGACCTGCGGCGCCGGCTCCTGCAGGAGTCGGCCGGCATGGACGACGTCATGAAGCAGTTCCTCGACCCCGAGCGCGTCGTGCCGCTCGGCCCGAGCCCCGACTACGAGCCCGACCTCGATGACACGATCGGGGCGCGCGCCCGCGCCCGTGGCGTGGACCCGATGGAGGAGTACTACGACCGGCTCCTCGACGAGGGCGGCCACGCGCTGATCATGCGCCCCCTGCTCAACTACAGCGACTTCAACCTGGACGCCGTCCGCGAGATGCTCGTGCACCCGACGACCCGCTGGGGACTCGGCGACGGCGGCGCCCACTGCGGCACCACGTGCGACGCGTCGACGCCGACGTTCATGCTCACCCACTGGGCCCGGGACCGCGGCGAGGCGGGGATGCCGCTCGAGTCGGCGGTGCGGGCCATCACCTCCGAGACCGCCGAGCTCTACGGCCTCGGCGACCGCGGGGTGCTGGCCCCCGGCCTCGTCGGCGACGTGAACCTCATCGACCTCGACGCCCTGCGGCTGCACCGCCCCGAGATGGTCCACGACCTGCCGGGCGACGCGAAGCGGTTCATCCAGCGCGCCGACGGCTACCGGGCCACGGTGAAGTCGGGCGCCGTCACGCTGCTCGACGGCGAGGACCAGGGCGAGCGCCCGGGCTCGCTGCTGCGCGGCGCGCGCTGACCTGGCGCCTACGATCGACCGCCCGGGAGGTCGAGATGTACGTGAGCCAGACGGAGTTCGACGTGATCATGCTCGTGCTGCGGGTGGTCGCGGGCGCGACGCTGTTCCTGCACGGCTTCAACAAGGTGTTCCGCGGCGGGAAGATCCCCGGCACCGCGGGGTGGTTCGAGAGCCTCGGCATGAAGCCGGGGAAGCTCCACGCCTGGGCCGCCGCCTGCACGGAGCTCGGCTCGGGCGTGCTGCTCGCGATCGGCCTGATCACGCCGTTCGCGGCCGCCGGGCTCATCGGGATCATGGTCGTGGCCTCGCGCACCGACCACCGCGGCGCGTTCTTCATGTTCAAGAACGGCTGGGAGTACGTGATGGTGTACGGCTTCCTCGCCTGGGGGATCGCCGCGCTCGGCCCGGGCCGGATCTCGATCGACCACGCGATCGGCATCGCGGACGACCTCACCAAGGACTGGCGGGGGGCGATCATCGCCGCGGTGCTCGGCGTGGGCGTCGGCGTGCTGACGCTGCTCGTGTTCCACCGCCCGCCCGAGCCCGAGGGCGCCTCGTCCTGATCCGCGTTCTCACCGGATCCTCACCCGGCGCTCGTCCGCACGTGACCCGCCGTCCCTAGCGTCCTCGTCGCGGACGCGCTCAACCGGTTCCCCACGGCGCGCCGACAACACCCCGGTGAGGCCCGACGGATGATCCAGCAGCTCTGGTGGTACGTGGCGCGAGCGAGCGGCATGGTCGCCGCGGTCCTGATCGCGCTCACGCTGATCTGGGGCCTCCTGCTCACGACCCGGGCGATCCCGCGCAAGGGGATGCCGGCCTGGCTGACCGACCTGCACCGCGGGCTCGGGGGCCTCGCGTGCTGCTTCATCGGACTGCACCTGCTGGCGCTGTGGGCCGACTCGTACGAGCACTTCGCCTGGAAGGAGCTGCTCGTGCCGTTCGCGTCGGCGTGGAAGGCCGGTGCGGTGGCGTGGGGCGTCGGCGCCCTGTGGATGCTCGTCGTGGTCGAGGGCACCTCGCTGCTGCAGCGCCGGCTGCCTCGTCGGACCTGGCGCGGCCTCCACTACCTCTCGTACCCGGTGGCCCTGATGATCGGCGTGCACGCCATGACCGCGGGCACGGACTCCGGGAACGTCTGGTTCCGCATCGTGACCATCGGGCTCGCCGTCGTGCTCGTCGGGCTCGCCACCTACCGCTTCCTGACCCGGAGCGGGGCGCCGCGGCGGGCCGCCGGGCGGGTCGGGCCCGCTTCGAAGGAGCACGCGGCCGTTCGGTAACCTCCGGTCGGTTCGGTGCGACGCCGTGGGCGCGCACCTCGATCGTGGAGGTCACCGTGGCCACAGGGGCCGAGACGACGCAGGACGGCGAGGTGCCCGTCCTGGCCGGGGTGTTCGACCCCGCCGACGAGGAGGCCTGGGTCGCCGCGGTGGACAAGGTGCTCAAGGGAGCGCCCTTCACCCGCCTCGAGTCCCGCACCGCCGACGGCGTCACGATCGCCCCCCTCTACACCCGGGACCACGCACCCGGCGCGGCCGACGAGGCCGGCTTCCCGGGCGCCGCGCCGTTCACGCGG
>JAEVZA010000233.1 GCA_023392475.1 Actinomycetes bacterium
TCGCCCTCCCGGGCGAGGCGGGCGAGGGGCAGCAGCCGTCGGGTGGCGTAGAACTCGATCCACGTGGCGCAGGGCTCGTTCGGCAGCCCCCGGCTCCCCGTCGTGCGGCGGTCCTCCCGGCCGAACGCGGGCGCGCCGGCGAGGTGCACGGCGGCGAGGCCGCGCCCGAGCTCGTCCTCCGTGCGAGCCGCCGGCCGGCCGACGTCGATCCACTCGAGCACCAGCCGGGCGGGGGCGTCGTCGGCGACCGCGAGGACCTCCGGCACGCCGATGCCGACGGCGCCGGCGTCCCGGAGCCACGTGAGCCCGGCGGACTCGGTCGTGAAGAAGCCGCTCGGCGGCGACGGGTGGGTCTTCGCGAAGACCGTGCGGCCGTCGTCGAGCTCGACCCGGTGGGCGGCCGCGACGTCGCCGCCGTGGACCACCGACGCCGCGACGATCCGTGCACCGAGGTCGACCTCGACCGCGGCCCGCAGCGAGTCATCCACCGGCGGACCCCCGCGACCGTCCGGCCACGACCCGGGTCGCCGCTCGGATCACAGCTCCATGAGGGCCTCCCAGCCCTCGGGCGGCGGGGCCAGCCGCCAGAACTGCTCCGGCACGTGGGCGTCGAGCTGCTCGCGCAGCCAGTTGCCGTCCTCGAGCGGCGGGACCTGCGACCGGTAGCACGCCACGGCGCGCCGCTTGCGCTCGGGATCGGGCCGGACGGGCACCACGGCCGGCGTCGGCCACAACCCCGAGCGGAACAGCGACGACACCCGCCACGCGAGCAACCCCGGCAGGTGCTTGTAGCCCGCGTCCTCGTAGGCGAACCACGACACGTCGGGGAACGCGGCGATCAGCGATCGGGCGGCGTCGCCCGTGCGGTCGTGGTCGGGGTTGGCGATGCCGAGCGGCGCGAAGACGGCGGTCGGCGTGGCGGCCCGGAGGGCCGGCTCCAGCATCGCCGCGAGCTCGTCGACGGACGAGCGCTCGGCGTCGTCCAGGTACTGCCAGTCGACGGCGTCGAGCCACACCGGGGTCGCCCCGAGGACGTCGAGCGCCGCCCGGTCCTCCTGCCGCCGCAGCGCGAGCACGTCGTCGCCGGCGACGAACCCGCCGAGGGCGTCCCAGTCCGTCGGCGGGTCGGGGTAGCGCTCGGGCCGGCCGGCGAACAGCGTGACGACCGTGGACCCGGGGTGGCTGCCGAGCAGGTCGGAGGCGCCGAGCACGGCGTCGTCGAGGTGCGGCGACACCACGACGACGCGCTCGAGCTCCTCGGCGCGGACCTCACCCCACACGACGCGACCGACCAGCGGCTCGGCTGCGATCGGATCAGACCGGCGGCAGCGACTGCTGCGTGTCCATCATCGACTCCATGATCGTGCGGATGAACTCGTCGGCCTCGTCGTTCATGCCGCCGGCCACGCCGCCGTAGATGGCCCCGCTGAACGCGCTCTCCCCCGCCGCGTGGCGCCGCTTCGCGTCCTCCACGGCGTCGGCGAGGTCCTGGGAGAACTCGTCGACGACCCCGGGCTGGGTCTGCGGACGGGTCACGGCCATGTGGATCGCGTTCGGGTACTGCTGGCCGTTGAAGCGCCAGCCCCGGTCGCGCATGAAGTCGTTGACCAGGTAGATGTCGAACTCGTCCGAGGTGAAGCTGAAGCAGAACGTCGGCGAGCCGACGAGCCGCAGCTCCGGGTGGCTCGTCACGGCGGCCTTCATCGCCTCGGCGGTCGAGAAGATCTCCTCTGCGTAGCGCCGGTACCCCTCGCGGCCGAGCTGCACCATCGACGACCACGCCGCGGCGAGCAGGCCGCCCGAGCGCGACCCCTCCATGCCCGGCGAGCAGTACTTCCCGCCCGTCCAGTCGGTCAGGTAGAAGTACTGGCTGTTGCGGACCGCCTTGTCGCGGAACAGGCAGACCGACGTCCCCTTGAACGAGTACCCGTACTTGTGGGTGTCCGCGGAGATGCTGGTCACCCCCGGCAGGCGGAAGTCGAACAGCGGGATGTCGTAGCCGAGCTCCTGGCCGAACGGCAGGATGAACCCGCCGAGGCAGCCGTCGACGTGGAGGCCGACGCCCCGCTCGAGCGCCAGGTCCGACAGCGCGGCGATGTCGTCGACCGTGCCGTACGGGTAGTTGCAGGCCGAACCCATGACGGCGATCGTCTGGTCGTCGACCAGGCCGGCGACCGCGTCCAGGTCCACCCGCGTCGTGTCGGGGTCGATCGGCGCCACCCGCAGCTCGATGCCGAACAGGTGGCAGGCCTTGTCGAACGCTGCGTGGCCGGTCTCGGGCTTCACGAAGTTCGGTCGCGTCACGCCACGCGTCCGCGCGGCGTGCTCGCGGTACGCGAGCACGGCGTGCATGATGCTGCCCGTGCCGCCGGTGGTCACGAGGCCCGCGGCCTCGGTGCCCTCGATCGCCTCGCCGTGGAACAGGTCGAGGGCCATGCCGATGATCTCGCCCTCGAAGCGGGTGGCGCTCGGGCACATGTCGCGCTGGAGGGCGTTCACGTGGGCGAACAAGCCGAACGCCTCGTTCATGAACTCGTAGTGCCCGTGATCGCCGCAGTACATCGTGCCGGAGCACTTCCCGGTCTCCCAGAAGGCGTCCTCCTCCTTCGCCATCTGCTGCAGCTCGGCGAGGATGTCCTCCCGCGGCCGGCCGTGCTCGGGCAGGGTCCGGTTGACGGGGTAGCGGTCGGCGTAGGGGAAGTCGCTGCTCATGCGTGCTCCTCGGGGTCTCGGACGTCATTCGACCAGCAGGTCCGGGCACCGTCCAGCCGTGCCGCGGTCGCGGGCACCCCCTGGTGCAGGATGCCGCCCATGACCGACCGCAAGCCCGACGTCACCGCGGACGACTTCGGCGCGCTCGACCTGCGGGTGGGGCGGGTGCTCGAGGTCCGGCCGTTCCCGGAGGCGCGCCGACCGGCCTGGCAGCTCGTCGTCGACTTCGGGCCCGACGTGGGCACGCTCCGGACGTCGGCCCAGGTCACGAACTACGCGGCGGACGAGCTGGTGGGGCGCAGCGTGGTCGGGGCGATCAACCTCGGAGCGCGGCGCATCGCCGGCTTCCGCAGCGAGTTCCTCGTGCTGGGAGCGGTGGAGGCCGACGGCACGGTCCGCCTGCTGCGGCCCGACGGCGACCCGGCTCCCGGGACGCCGGTCGCCTGAGCGCCGGGCCCGCCGTCGCCTGGGAGCTGCAGCGGGGCACCGGCGCCCGGTCAGGTGCCCGTGAGCCGCCCGACCAGCGGCGCGAACGAGCGGAGCTCGTCGCCGGGGATCACGACGTAGGAGTAGCCCCAGCGCTCGCGTCGCTCCTGGAGGCGATCGGTGATCTCCGCCTCGGAGCCGATCAGGGCGAGCGGCGAGGCCAGCACCTCCTCGGGCGTGGCCTCGAACAGCTCGGCCATCACCGCCGCGAACCCCTGCGTGTCGTCCGTGATCTGCGCGACCGACAGCCATGAGTTGAGCTCGAGGTCGTCGAAGCGGTCGCCCGCCGCCTCGCGCACCCGGGCCACCTTCTGGTCGATGCGGTCGGCGAGCGCGTCGTGCGCCGCCTCCGTGTCGATCTCGCCCGAGTGGATGGACGCGTTCACACCGATGATGTCGGCGTGGCGGGCAGCGAAGCCGAGCAGCCGGGGACCGCCGCCGCCGATGAGGATCGGCGGCCCGCCGGGCGTGTACGGCGCCGGCGTGCCGTCGAGCTCGGTGATCCGGTAGTGCTCGCCCTCGAAGGTGAACGGGCCGTCGGCCCACATGCCCTTGAGCACGGCGAGGTGCTCGATCATCCGGTCGACCCGGACCTTCGGCGGGTCCATCGGGATGCCCGAGCGGTCGTAGTCGAGGCGCTTCCACCCGGCGCCGATGCCGACCTCCAACCGCCCCTCGGCGATCTGGTCGATGGTGGCGAGCTCCCGGGACAGGATCGCCGGGTGGCGGAAGTCGCAGTCGAGCACCAGCGAGCCGACCTTCAGCTCGGTCGTGACCGCGGCCGCCGACGCCATGGCCGCGATCGGCCCGGGCCCCTCGTCGAAGTGGTCGGGCAGGAACACGGTGGAGTAGCCGAGGTCCTCGACCTCGCGGACGGAGTCGACCCAGCTGCGGCCCTCGAACGGGGTGTGCAGCTCGGCGGCGAAGCGGAGGCGGCGGGGGTGCGGCACGGCGATCTCCTTCAGGCCAGCTGGTCGTCGAGGAAGTCGGCGGTCGTGCCCGCCACCGGCATCGGCTCCATGCCGAGCTTCCGGTGGTCCCACGACCGGGTGCGGGTGACGTCGACCCGGACCGCCACCCGCTTCTGCAGCATGAACTCCACGAGCGGCTGCACCTCCTCGGTGTACGGGCCGTTGTAGCGCTCCCACACGCTCACGCCGACGTCCCAGATCGCGGCCGGGTCCTCGACGATCTCGGCGGTGCCCTCGAGCGACACGCCGCGCAGCTTGTCGTACGTGAGGCCGTCCTCGATCAGCACGGTGATGCGGGGGTCGCGACGGAGGTTGACGGCCTTCTGCGACCGTCCCTTCGTCTCGAACCAGATCGCGCCGTCGATGACCGCGAACCACATGGCGACGAGGTGCGGGAGGCCGGTCGGGCCGACGGTCGCCATCGTGGCCGTGCGGCTCCGCTCGACGTACCGGGCGATCTCCTCGTCGGTCATCTCGACCTGGCTGCGCTGGTTCGTGCCCACGCGTCCCCCTGCGCCCGTCCGGCGGCGACCGTCGCCCCGCGGCGCGCCCCATCATGCCGCGCCCGCCGCGGTCCCGATCGCGCCGTGGACCGCGCCCCTGCCACGCGACTCCCAGCGAACTCCGGGGTGGGCCACGGCCGGCTCCCGGGTCCCGCCGCCACACTGCGTCGCATGCCCATCCCCACCCCCGTCCCGGAACGTGCTGGTGCCATGGCCGCCCGGGGCGGGGGTGGCCTCCTCGACCGGGCCGTCGAGCGCCTCCCGATCGACGGCCCGACCCGGCGCACCGTCGCGACGATGGCGCGGACCCTGTGCGTGTCGGCCGGGACGACGCTGCTGAGCGCGGGCGTGCTGGTCGTGCTCGCGGTCGGCCTCGCCGTGCCCGCCGCCGTCGCCAACGTGATCGGCACCGTCTGCGGGATCGGGCCGTCCTACGCGTGGAACCGGCGGTGGGCCTGGGGCCGCTCCGGCCGCGGCGACCTCTGGCGCGAGGTCGTGCCGTTCTGGGCGCTGTCGCTCACCGGGCTCGTGCTCTCGACCCTCGCCGTGGCCCGCACCGCGGCCGTCGTGGCGCCGCTGCCGAACGGCGTCCGCGCCGTCGCGCTGCCGGCCGCCAACCTCACGGTGTTCGGGCTGCTCTGGCTCGTGCAGTTCGCGCTGCTCGACCGGGTGCTCTTCCGGGCGACGCGCCCGGGCGCCGGCGCTGACGACGGTCAGGCGGGGTCCCCCGCCACCTCGGCGGCCGAGGGCACGTTGCGGACCGTGAGCCGCGGCACGATCACCAGCGCGGCGAGCGACAGGGCGCCGGAGACCGCGAACGCCATCCGGTAGGACGACAGGCTGACGACCACCCCGAGCAGCGGCGGGCCGAGGCCGTTCGCGAGGTCGAACGCGAGCGAGAACGTGCCCACCGCCTGGCCGCGCTCCTCGGGCGGCACCGACGCGATCAGCGCCGAGAACAGCGCCGGGAACAGCAGCGACATGCCGAGCGCGAGGAACACCATCGAGATCCACACGCCGGCGGCCGCGCCCCAGGCCCCGAGCAGCAGGCCCGCGACCCCGAGCGTCACGAGCGCCGCCGTGGACGCCCGGCGCCAGCCGAGCTGGTCGGGCAGCCGTGCCCCGACGACGCGGATCACGAGCACGAGCCCGCCGTAGACCAGGAACAGGGGCGCGACGTCGTCGATCGAGACCGTGGGTCCGTACAGCGACACGAAGGCCGAGAAGCCGACGAACGGGAGCAGCCCGAGCAGCAGCACCGCGCCGGGCGGGATCGCCGTGGGGTGGAGCAGGCGGAAGGGCTGCGGCTCGGCGGGGACGTCCCGCGGCGTGCCCAGCCCGAACGCGCTGGCCAGCAGGGCGAGGCACCCGGCGGCGATCCAGACCGAGCGGTAGCCGTGCTCGGTGCGCAGCCACTCGCCGAGCAGCGGCCCGAAGGCGAGGCCCGCGTAGAGCGCCACCGAGAAGTAGGACGCTGCCTCGCCTCGGCGGTGCTCGGGTGCCATGTCCTGGATGGCCGTCGCCGCGCCGACCCACATGGCCGCCTCGCCGACGCCCGTGACGAGCCGGAGCGCGATCAGCGGTCCGAGCGAGTCGACGAACGCGTAGCCGAGCACCGAGACGCCGACCAGGGCCGAGCCGCCGATGACCAGGATGCGACGACCCCGCAGGTCACCCACCCGCCCGGCGAACGGGCGCAGCAGGGCGGCGGCGATGGCGAAGCTGCCGACCACCACGCCCACCGCGATGCTCCCGCCGCCGAGGCCGTGCTCGACGTAGCGCGGCAGGGTCGGCAGCAGCGCGCCGAGCGCCAGGAAGTACGAGAAGGTCGACAGCGTGACGAGCGCGAACCCGACCGTGAGCAGGCGCTCGGGCGCCGCGGACCGGGGTGCCGGGGCCGGTCCGGGAGCGCCCCCGGGCCCCTCGACGTCGGCCGGCGCGGCGGTGGGTTCGCGTTCGGCCGGCATCGCGGGCACGCTACCCGGGCCCGGTCACGGGGCCCGAGGGCGTTCCTCGGTACGGTGCGGGCCCGTGCGACCCGTCCGAGCCGGTGCCCTCGCCGCGTGCCTCCTCATGGTCGCCGCCGTGGTGGCGGCCTGCACCGACGACCACGCGCTCGAGGCGTCGACGGCCACGGCCTCGACGTCGAGCACGACGACGGAGCCCGGCGCGCCGTCCATCGTGGTGCTCGGCGACTCGGTGGCATCGGGCGAGGGCCTCGCCGACGGCTACCGGTACCACCTCGACCGCACGGATCCCGATCGCAGCTCGTGGGAGGGCGGCACCGACGACCCGCGGTGGCTCGGGCCGTACCCGCGCTGCCACCAGGACGCCGGCGCGTACCCGTTCCTCGTCGCCCGGGAGGTCGGCGCCGGGCTGGCCACGTTCGCCTGCACGGGGGCCACGTACCTCGCCGGCATCACGGCGCCCGAGACCGACGACCAGGGCGACATGCGGCCGGCGCAGTTCGGCGACTGGACGACGGCGACGGGGCTGAACGCGGCCTACGACGCGGCCAACCCCGACGTCGTCGTGGTCACGCTCGGGGCGGACGACGTCGAGTTCTCCTCGATCGTCCGGTACTGCGTCTCGGGCTACACCACCGCCGAGTCCGCGGCGGTGGCCGCACTGGCCGCCTCGACCGACGTCGTGGGTTCCGTGCTCCGCTCGCTCGTGCAGCGCGCGCCGGGGATCGCCGACGCGCTCCGCCGGGGCGACGACGCGCTCCGCGCCGACTGGCCGTCGAGCTACTGCACGGCCGAGCACCCGGGCGAGCCGATTCAGCGCCTCTTCTGGGACCGCATCGACAGCGGGGAGGTCGCGGACCACTACCGCGAGCTCGTGGCGGCGATCCAGGCACGCGGCCGCGATCCCCGGTACGGGCGCGGCAAGGTCCCCCGGATCGTGTTCACCACGTACCACCGCCCGCTGCCGGCCGGGCTCGACGGCGACTGCTGGGACGCGTTCCCACTCTCCGCGGCCGAGCAGTCGTACCTCGAGTCGCTCCAGGCCACGATGCAGTCGACGCTCGAGTCCGCGGTGTCGGGGATGCCGGGGGTCTCGGTCGCCGACCTGTCGCACGTGATGGACGGGCACCGGTGGTGCTCGGCGGACCCGTGGACGTACGGCCTGTCCGTGGTGTGGTTCGACGACCCGTCGAGCATGGCCCCGGTGCACCCGACCCCGGAGGGCCAGCGCGCCATCGCGGGCGCGGTCGCCCCGGTCGTGCGGGCGGCGCTCGCCGGCCGCGGGCCCCGGGGGTGACGTCGGGCGTGAGCGGGCCACGCGAGGTGACCTCCGGCGTCAGCGGGCCGCGACGTGGTCCGACAGGTGGATCTCGAGCGTGCGCTCGGTCCCGTCGGACTCTGTGCGCACCGTCCGCCGCGCGGGGAGCACGATCCCGTCGATCGCCGTCCACCCCTCGGTGACCTCGCGGCCCGACGTGGTGCCGGCCCGCTCGAGCTGCTCCACGACCGTGGCCGGCAGCCAGCGACCGTCCTCCACGTCGTGGGCCAGCAGCACGCGCAGCTGGCGGCGGCCGTCGGGCTGGGCGTACTCCGTCTCGACGAGGCGGTCGCCCCGGATCCACCGGACGGTCCGCCGTGGATCGCGGACCACGGCGACGGCGCGGCCGGTCGGGCGGTCGAGGTCCCGGCGGAACGCGCCGCCGAAGCGGCCGTCGAGCGTGGCGAACGGCCGCGGCGCCAGGCGGGTGGCGAGCTCGACCACCTCGGCCGCCACCTGCGGGTTGACCCGGTGGTCGCGGTCGGGGGTGAACGCCGCACCGTGGCCGGCGAGCACGTCGACCTCGCCGCGGACCTCGGCGCCGTCCGCGGTGACTCGGACCGTCGCCCGGAACCCGGCGAACCCGTCGGGCCAGCGGTAGAGGCGCTCGTGGGCCGCCTTCAGCACGCGGGTGGCCCGCGGATCGGGCTCCGCCTCGGTGCGCTCGTCCACCGTCATGGAAGGAGAGCCTAACATGGGAGAACAGGTGCGCTGACTTCCGTCGGACGGCCGGCCGCCCCCGACGAGGTCAGTCGGTGAGGCGCGGCGGCAACCCGAAGGAGGCGAAGGTCTCGGGTTCGAGGAAGTTGTGGTGGCCCGAGATCAGCCCGCCGCGGACCTCGATGACCTGGACCGCGAACGGCTCCCAGAGGCCCGGCCGCGTGCGCCGGTAGTTGCCGAACCCGGCCGTGCCGTTGACGCCGACCGGCACCAACCGACCCCCCTTGCAGCCGATGCCCTGCCCCGTCATCCAGTCGACGACGTCCTCCGGGCCCACGAGCCACGTGTCGTACGGCGGCATGGACAGCACCACGTCGTCACGGAGGAGCTTCGCCAGCGCCGACATGTCGTACCGCTCGAACGCGTCCACGTAGCGGCGGAGCAGCTCCTGGTGCTCGGCGCTCAACGTGTCATCCAAGGGAGGGCCCTGCAACGTGGCGAGCGTGGCGCGCGCCCGCTGGAGCGCGCTGTTGACCGAGGGGACGCTGGTGTCCAGGAGGTCGGCCACCTCGGCGGCCTGCCAGCGCAGCACCTCGCAGAGGATCAGGACGGACCGCTGGCGCGGCGGGAGGTGCTGGAGCGCGGCGACGAACGCGAGGCGCACCGACTCGCGGGCGGCCACGACGTCGGACGGGTCGCCGTCCCCGGCGATGACGCGATCGTCCGCCACGGGCTGCACGAACGTGGACTCGGCGTGCGGCTCGCCGAGCACGACGTCCGCCGTGCGGGTGGACGGGCCCATGTCCATCGGACGCGCGCGGCGCTGCGGGCTCCGGTGCATGTCCATGCACACGTTGCTCGCGATGCGGTACAGCCACGTGCGTGCCGAGGACCGGCCCTCGAAGCTGTCCGCGGCGCGCCACGCACGCACCATCGTCTCCTGCACCGCGTCCTCCGCCTCGGAGGACGCCCCCAGCATCCGGTAGCAGTAGCCCGTGAGCTCCCGGCGGTGCGACTCCAGGGTGAGCTCGAGATCCGGTCCGGTCAGCGAGGTGCTCATGCCCCCGATCGTAGGGAACGGGTGCGACACCGGGCGGGCGCGAGCGGGATCCGCCCCCTACGAGGCCGCCCAGCCGTTCAGCCGGTCGAGCTCGAAGGAGATGACCGTGGTGATCGTCGCCGGGTCCGCGTACTGCTCGTACTTGCCGCCGAGCAGCTCCCGGAACCGGTCGGCCCTGGGTGCGTCGACGGGCACCCGCCGCAGGTCGGCTCGGACCCACCAGAGCCGGTCCCAGCGCTCGGCGTCCCAGTGCTCGACGAGCAGCGAGGCCCTCGGGTGCAGGTCCAGGTCGGTCTCGCGCTGCAGCCGGCTCGTGCCCTTCGGCTTCACCCGGTCGATCGGGACGGCGACGACGCCGTCGGCCACGACGAAGCAGACGGGGACGAGGTGGATCGTCTCCACCTCGCCGAGGGTGCCGAGCACCGCGTGGTCCGCCTCGGCGAGGCGGCGCGCCGACTCGTCCGGTCCCAGTCGCACGGGGGCAGTCTGCCCGATCGCGCCCGAGCGGCGACCTGAGAGCGGTGCTGCGGGCTGATCCCGACTCTCACACCGCAGATGCGGCGGAACCGGTGGCTCTGTCGATGATCTGCGGGTTGGTGATCTACGGTGCACGTCGTGCCCTCGTACCGGACGTCGCAGGTCGCCGAGCTCCTCGGAGTGAGCCCCGACACCGTCCGGCGCTGGGGCGACGAGGGGCGCCTCGCCGTCGACCGGAGCGACGGCGGCCACCGCACCGTCGACGGCCGGGAGCTGGCCCGGTACCTGTCCGAGCAGGCGGACGCCTACGAACCCGAGTCCGTGCTCCCCCAGTCCGCCCGGAACCGCTTCACGGGGATCATCACCCGCGTCGAGCGGGACGGCCTGGTGGCGGTCGTCGAGATCCACGCCCCGCCGCACCGGCTGGTGTCGCTGATGACCCGGGAGGCGGCCGACGAGCTCGACCTCCAGCCCGGCGACCTCGCCACCGCCGCCGTGAAGTCCACCAACGTGGTCGTCGAGCTCCCGCCGACGTGACCGCACCGACCCAGGAGGCCACCCCCGTGCGCACCCGCCCGTCCCGCCGAGCCCGCCGGTCCCACCCGGGCCGTCCCGTCGTGGTCGCCCTCGCGGTGCTCACCGCGCTGGCGTTCGTCGCCGGCTGCTCGTCCGACGACGACGCGTCGACCACCACCACCACGGCGACGTCCCCCACCGCCGCGGCGAAGGTCACCGGGAAGATCACCGTGTCGGCCGCGGCGTCCCTCACCGAGGCGTTCGGCACGATGAAGGCGGACTTCGAGCAGGCGAACCCCGGCAGCGAGGTCACGTTCAACTTCGGCTCGTCGGGCCAGCTCGCGACGCAGATCCAGCAGGGCGCCCCGGCCGACGCCGCCGCCTTCGCCGACCAGGCCTCGATGACGACCTTGTCGGGCGCCGGGCTCCTCGCGTCGCCGGCGCAGGTCTTCGCCCGCAACCAGCTCGTGATCGTGACCAAGCCCGGCAACCCCAAGGGCGTCAAGGACCTCGCCGACCTGGCCACGGTCGGCACGGTGTCGCTCTGCGACGTCAAGGCGCCGTGCGGCAAGTACGCGGACCAGATCCTCCAGCAGGCGAAGGTGACGATCCCGACCGGCTCGGTCACCCGCGGCGTCGACGTGAAGTCCACGCTGCGAGCGGTCACCGACGGCGACGCCGAGGCCGCCATCGTCTACGTGACCGATGCGAAGGCCGCCGGCTCGAAGGTGGCCACCGTCGAGATCGCCACCGCCCAGAACGTCGTCGCCGAGTACCCGATCGCCGTCGTGAAGGCGAGCACCGAGCAGCCCACCGCCACCGCGTTCCAGGACTGGGTGCTCGGGCCGAAGGGCCAGCAGGTGCTGCAGGACGCCGGCTTCCTCGCCCCGTGAGCGCCCGGCGGCGACCACCGCTGCTGGCGGTCGCCGCCGCCGGGATCACGGTCCTGTTCTTCGCGCTGCCCCTCGTGGGCCTGGTGCGGCAGGCCTCGTGGTCCAGGTTCCTCGACGACCTCGGGAGCCCCGAGGCCCGCGACGCGCTGCGGCTGTCGCTCGTCTGCTCCCTGAGCGCCACGGCGCTGTCGATCGCCTTCGGGCTCCCCCTCGCGTGGGTGCTCGCCCGTGTCCGCTTCCCCGGGCGAGCCCTCGTCCGCGGGCTCATCCTGCTGCCGCTCGTGCTGCCGCCGGTCGTCGGCGGCGTCGCCCTGCTCAGCGCGTTCAGCCGTCGCGGGATCGTCGGCGAGCACCTCTACGACTGGTTCGGCATCCAGCTCACGTTCAGCACCGCGGGTGCGGTGCTGGCAGAGACCTTCGTGTCGCTCCCCTTCTTCGTGATCACGGTCGAGGCGGGCCTGCGGTCGATGGACCGGAGGTTCGAGGACGTGGCCGCCACGCTGGGGGCCGGGCGTCGCCTCGTCTTCCAGCGGGTCACGCTCCCGATGGTGGCGCCCTCGCTGGTGGCGGGCGCGGTCCTGGCGTGGGCCCGCGCGCTCGGCGAGTTCGGCGCCACCATCACGTTCGCCGGCAACATCGTCGGCCGGACCCAGACGCTGCCGCTCGCCGTGTACCTCGAGCTCGACACGAACCCCGACGTGGCGGTCGCGATGAGCCTCGTGCTGCTGGCCGTGTCCCTCACGGTGATCGTGGCGCTGCGCGACCGCTGGCTCGGCGGAGCGACGTCGTCGTGAGCGTGGACGCGGCGCTCCGGTTGCGGCTGGGCCGCCTCCACCTCGACGTCCCGATCGAGGTGGATGACGGCGAGGTGCTCGCCCTGCTCGGCCCGAACGGCGCGGGGAAGACGACGGTCCTGCGGACGCTGGCGGGGCTGCAGGCGCTCGACGCCGGGTGCGTGCGGATCGACGGTCGGCCGGTCGACGATCCCGCGGCGCGCCGGTTCGTGCAGCCCGAGGACCGGCCGGTGGGGGTGGTCTTCCAGGACCTGCTGCTCTTCCCCCACCTGTCGGTGCTGGACAACGTCGCCTTCGGGCCCCGGGCCAGGGGCGCCGGGCGCGGCGAGGCGCGGGCGGCGGCACGCGCCTGGGTCGACCGCATGGGACTCGCCGAGCACGCGGCCGCACGACCGTCGGCCGTGTCGGGCGGTCAGGCCCAGCGTGTCGCGCTGGCACGTGCGCTGGCCACGGCGCCGCGCCTGCTGCTGCTCGATGAGCCGATGGCCGCCCTCGACGCGACGACGCGCGCCACCGTGCGGCGCGACCTCCGTCGCCACCTCGACGACTTCGCCGGCGCCACCGTCCTCGTGTCCCACGACCCGCTCGACGCGTTCGCCCTCGCGGACCGCGTGGCGATCCTCGAGGACGGTCGGGTGACGCAGGCGGGCACCGTCGCCGAGGTCGCGGCGCGACCCCGCACGCCCTACGTGGCCGACCTCCTCGGCGTGAACCTCCTGCGCGGCGACGGCGCCGGCCACGTCGTCGCCGTCGACGGCGGGCGCGCCGAGATCACGGTCGCCAGCGGCGTCGACGGACCCACGCTGGTCCTCGTCCGCCCGCAGGCCGTGTCGCTGTTCCGCTCCCGGCCCGACACGAGCGCCCGCAACGTGTGGGCCTGCCGGGTCGCCGGCTTCGACCTGCTCGGCGAGCACGTCCACGTGCGCCTCGCCGGACCGGTCGACCTCGTCGCCGACGTGACCCCCGCAGCGGTCGCCGCGCTCGGGCTGCGCGAGGGCGACGAGGTCTGGGCGTCGGTCAAGGCCACCGACGTCACGCACTACCCCGTCTAGCTCCGCGCCCGGTCGTCCGCCCGCGGCCCGGCTCGCGGAGCCAGCGGATCGCGTTGGGTCCGTCGCTCAGGCGCCCTCGGGGGGTGCGCCGTCGGGCAGCGGGGGCGGCGTGGCCCCCGGCTCGACGGCGCCGACTTCCACGACGGCGTCGACCTCGGCCTCGCCGTCGTGGCTGCCGTTGCCGCCGTGCCCGTTCGAGCTGCCGTTCCCGTCGACGCCCGGCTGCGCCGCGAGGTTGCGCATGAGCAGCGCGCCGAGCCCGCCGATCACCCCGCCGCTGTCGCTGCCGACCTGGATGTCGGGGACGATCTTGACGTGGCCCGACGCCACCTCGCGGAGCGCGGCCACCAGGGCCGTCTGCTCCGAGCCGATCGCGCGGCGCTGGGCGTCGAAGCCCTTGGCCCGGGCCAGGCCGAGCGCCTCCTCGGCCGTGGCGTTGGCGTTGCCGATGTCCCGGGTGCGGGTCGCCTCGGCGGCGCCGGTCACGGTGATCACGCTCGCCTCGCCGTCGGCGCGGGCACGGGCGGCCTCGGCGCGGGACTTCTCGATGTCGATCGAGACGTTCGCCTGCGCGAGCTGCGCCTGCATGTCGGCCACGCCCCGCTGCTGCTCGAGGCTGACGCGGGCCTCCTGCGCCGACTTCTGCTGCGCGAAGGTCGACCGCTCCTGCGCCGCGATCTCCCGGCTCGTCAGCACCTCGACGAGGTCCGCGGGGAACACGACGTCCTGGATGTAGACGCCCCGCGTCTCCACCTCGTAGCGGGACAGGTACCCCTGGATGTAGACCTCGGCCGCGCTCTGGACCTCGTCGCGCTTCTCGATGAACTCGGTGGCACCGAGGGTCTGCAGCTTGTTGCGGAAGTAGTTGCCGACGGCCGACTGCAGCACCTCGTTCACGAGGTTCTGCATCGTCCCGACCATGCTGATGACCTTCGGCGCCCGGGTGTCGGGCACGTGGATCTGCACCTGGAGGTCGATCGAGAAGGTGAACGCCTCCTTCGACTTCGCCTCGATCGGTGCGAGCCGCTCGTCGAGGCTGTGGGCCTCGCTGGTGGCGTGCGACCAGTTGAGGGTCAGGATCGAGGTCGGCACGATCTCCGCCTCGTAGATGCGCGGGTTCAGCGTGTACTTGCCGGTGCGCAGCGGCTCCGACCAGATGCCCTGGTGACCCGGCTTCACGATCGAGCCGAACTTGAACTCCTCGCCGGAGGTGTCCTCGGTGGGCAGGCCGACGTAGGCCTTCATCACCGCGACCTCGCCCTGGCGGACGACGAGCATCTCCCGCAGCTCGACGTTCACGAGGTACGGGTTCAGGAGGTACGAGCCGTACAGCAACGGGTCGTGCTGGAGGCCGATGCAGCCGCCGCTGTCCAGGAACGCCTGGTAGTCCTGGTAGTTGTCGTGCAGGTCGTTCTTGGCCTTCAGGACGGCCTGGATGATCCCGCTCGCCGACCCGGCGCCCGACTGCTCCATCGCGGTGACGTCGGCGAACCCGCCGATGCGGCTCGCGATGTCGCCCGACGGCGGACCCTCGAGCGTGGTGACGACGCCGACGATGTCACGGTCGCCCTGCGGCGTGATGTGGGCGACGCGCAGGGCGTTCGGGTCGACCTGGTCGACCGCGGCCAGCGTCGACTCGGAGAGCACCTTGCCGAACGTCTGGTCGCTGGTGATGATGACGAACCCGACCGGGTGGATCGGCGCCGTGGTGCCCGGGGGCAGGACGGGGCGCTGGACGCCGCGCTGGCCGCCCAGCTCGAGGAACGTGGCGAGGTCGGCGAAGTTGCCGAACTCGGAGCGGTAGGCCGCGGACTTGGCGCCCGTCGGCAGGGCTAGGCCGACCTGCGCGATCACGAGGCCGATGTGGTCGGGCGCGACCTGCACCCACGGGTAGCGCTCGACCTTGTAGAGCGGCCACGGCTTGAAGCGGAGACCGGGCATCAGCAGGGCGGCCTGGTAGCCGGCCTCGCCGTGCAGGGCGACGAGCTGGTCGTCACCGAGCTTGCGGCCGATGCGCTTGGTCACGAGGCCGACCTGCGCCGGGCCCACGGAGTGGAAGCTCCGGGCGATGACGGCCAGCAACAGCACGGCCACGGCGATGACGACGATGACGACGGTGATCATCGGTGGTGCCGCCTTCCCCTCCGTCGGCACGGAGTCGGTTCCTGCCCCGCCGGTGCGGGGCTCGTTGTCTGCTCCGAGCGTACGTTCGTCGCGTCAGGAAGCGGTCGCGAAGGCGTCGACGTCGGCGACCAGCGCGTAGCCGAGGTGCAGCCGGCCCTCACGGGCCTCGCCGCCGACCTCCACGTCCACCCGTGCACCCAGGTACACGGCCGGCTCCAAGGGGTCGGGGCCGTCGGTCGCGTCGGGGTCGAGCGACCCGACGCGCACCAGCGAGTGGCCGGCGAGCCGCTCGGACCGCCAGACCGACTGGTCGTACGCCGCCGACACGAAGAGGCCGCCACGGGGGTTGAAGACGTCGTCGATGACCCGGAACGTGCCCGGCGAGTCCCCCGCCCGGAGCTCCAGCCGGCGGGCGCAGACGTCGGACCGCGGGCCCCGGTCGAGCGCGGCCGGGACGTCCTGCGTGCGGAACAGCCCGAGCGTCAGCCGGGTGCCGGGCGGCAGGGCGTCGACGGCGAGCCGGCCGTCCACGGCCGCGACGGCGAGGACGCCGCGCTGGGCGGCCCGGCGGCGGACGTCGGCCAGGCGCGCCTCGTGGGTCTCGGCGAGCGCGTCCCGGAGCTCGGCGTCGTCGAAGAGGCGTGACAGCACGCCCCACTGCTGCTCGGCCGGGAGCCGGTCGAACACCTCGCGGGCCAGCTCGGCGCGGCGGCGGTCGGGGATGGCGTCCAGCGCCGCGGCGAACGACTCCACCGAGGCCGAGTCGTCGGCGGTGAAGCGCTCCACCTCGGCGCGGATCTCGCGGGCGAGGTCGAGGTACGGCGCCATCGCGTCGACCTCGGCCGCAGCCGCTCCATCTCGCGCGCCTGCTCGTCGCCTGCCACGCCGGCACCCTACGTGGGTCCGCGCCGGAACCGGCA
>JAEVZA010000248.1 GCA_023392475.1 Actinomycetes bacterium
ACAGCGTCCGGCCATGCGGGGTCAGGCGAGCGTTACCGTGCAGTTCCATCGGGCTCCTTGGGGTGAGGGTGGGTCGCACCCCCAATCCTCAAGGAGCCCGTCATGACGAACGTGGATGGGATCTACAGCTAGCGGGACGCCTCGGCGAGGCCGACCGCGATCTCGATGATCTGGTCCTCCTGGCCGCCGACGAGGCGGCGCTCGCCGCACTCGAGCAGGATGTCCGCCCCGCTCACGCCGTAGCGCTCCGCGGCGCGGTACGCGTGGCGGAGGAACGACGAGTAGACGCCGGCGTACCCCATGATCAGCGCGAGCCGGTCGAGCGCCGGCTCGCCGTCCATGATCGGGCGGACCACGTCCTCGGCCACGTCGAACATGGCGAGCACGTCGATCCCGGTCCTGATGCCGAGCTTGTCGCACACGGCGACGAGCCCCTCGCTCGGCGTGTTGCCGGCACCGGCGCCGAAGCGGCGCGTGCAGGCGTCGATCTGCGTCGCGCCGGCCCGGATGGCGAGGATCGAGTTCGCGGTCCCGAGCCCGAGGTTCTCATGGGCGTGGAACCCGACCTGGGCGTCGTCGCCCACCTCGGCGACGAGCGCGGCCACGCGGTCCGACGCCTGCTCGAGCACCATCGCGCCCGCGGAGTCCACCACGTACACGCACTGGCACCCGGCGTCGACCATGATCCGGCCCTGCTCGGCGAGCACCTCCGGCGGCTGCGAGTGGGCCATCATCAGGAACCCGACCGTCTCCAACCCGCGCTCCCGTGCGAGGCCGAAGTGCTGGATGGCGATGTCCGCCTCGGTGCAGTGGGTGGCGATGCGGATGACGGATGCGCCGATGTCGGCGACGGCGGCGATGTCGTCCTTGGTGCCGAGCCCCGGGAGCATCAGCGCCGCGATCTTCGCCCGCTCCGCGGCCTCGACCGCGGTGGCGATCAGCAGGCGCTCGTCCTCGAGACCGAACCCGTAGTTGAACGACGAGCCGCCGAGGCCGTCGCCGTGGGTCACCTCGATGACCGGCATGCCCGCCCGGTCGAGGCCGGTCACGATGTCGCGCACCATGCCGACGTCGAACTGGTGGGCCTTCGCGTGCGACCCGTCGCGCAGCGACGAGTCGGTGATGCGGATGTCGAGCTCGTCGGAGTACGGCATCAGGAGCGGACCTCCGTGCGGGAGCGGTGACGGGCGAGCTCCTCGCCGACCTTCGCGGCGGCCGCCGTCATGATGTCGAGGTTCCCCGAGTAGGGCGGCAGGTAGTCGCCGGCGCCCTCGACCTCGAGGAAGATCGCCACGCGGGCCGGGCGGCCGGGGGCCGCCTCGTCGAACTGCGGGCGCTGGCGGAGCCGGTAGCCCGGCACGTACTCCTGGACGCCGGCGACGACCTCGTCGACGGAGTCCTCGATCGCCTGCTGGTCCGCGTCGTCGGGGATCTGGCAGTAGATCGTGTCCCGCATGATCAAGGGCGGCTCGGCGGGGTTCAGGATGATGATCGCCTTCCCCGACTCGGCCCCGCCCAGCACCTCGACGGCCGACGAGGTGGTCCGCGTGAACTCGTCGATGTTGGCCCGCGTGCCCGGTCCCGCCGACCGCGACGCCACCGTGGCGACGATCTCCGCGTAGGGCACGCGCACGGCTCGGGACACGGCCGACACCATCGGGATGGTGGCCTGGCCGCCGCAGGTGACCATGTTGACGTTCGGTTCGTCGAGGTGCTCCGTCAGGTTCACGACGGGGATCACGTACGGGCCGACCGCCGCGGGCGTCAGGTCCACGGCGAGGATGCCGGCGTCCTGGTAGCGGGGCGCGTTGGCGACGTGCGCGTACGCCGAGGTGGCCTCGAAGACGATGTCGGGGAGCTCGGGCTGGTCGAAGATCCAGTCCACGCCCTCGGACACTGGCTCGACGCCGTGCTCGCGGGCGAGCGCCAGCCCGTCGCTCGACGGGTCGATGCCGACGACCGCTCGGAGGTCGATGTGCTCGGAGCGGAGCAGCTTGAACATCAGGTCCGTGCCGATGTTCCCGGATCCCACGATCACGGCGGAGGAGCTCATGGGCTCATCGTGACCGATCCCCGCAGGAGCGGTCAGGGGCCCGTTCCGTTCGGCGAGACGGCTCCCCGAGGCGGCCGCCGGCCGATGGTACGTTCCGCGCCGATGGGTGTTCGATCACTGGGCTACGTGCGCCTGGCCGCCCCCGACGTGGACGCGTGGCGGACCTTCGCCGGCGACTTCCTCGGCATGATGCCGGTCGACGGCGGCGACCCGGACACGGCCTCGTTCCGCATCGACGACTTCCCGGCCCGGCTCGTCGTCGAGCCCGGACCGGAGGCCGCGACGACCGCGATCGGCCTCGAGGTCATGGACCGCCGCGAGCTCGCCTCGCTGGCGGCGTCCGTCGCCGACGAGGGCATCGACGTGACCACCGGGACGGCGGAGCAGTGCGCGGCGCGCCGGGTCAGCGGGATGGTCCGCTTCACCGACCCGGGCGGCAACCCGATCGAGCTGTTCTTCGGGCCGCTGCTCGAGCACGAGCCGGCCCGGACGCCGGTCGTCTCGCGGTTCGTGACCGGCGACATGGGCATGGGCCACGTGATCGTCACCGCCGAGGACGGCGATGCGTCCTACGACTTCCACACCCGCGTGCTCGGGTTCCTGGAGCGCAACACCATGGCCGGCGGCCGCGTCGTGTTCCTCGGCTGCAACCCACGGCACCACACGTTCGGCATCACCGCACAGCGCGGGCCGGGCCGGCTGCTCCACCTCATGCTCGAGGTGGCCACCCTCGACGACGTCGGCCTCGCGCTCGACCGGGCGCACCGCATGGGCGTCCCGATGATGCACACGCTCGGCCGGCACACGAACGACCGCATGGTGTCGTTCTACGTCTGGTCGCCCGACGACCACGCGATCGAGGTCGGCTGGGACGGGCTGCGGGTCGAGGAACCGGTCCCCACCTACGAGATCACCGCCGGCGCGTTCTGGGGCCACCGCTTCTCGCCCCCGCCCGAGCGATGACCGGGGTCGCGGTGGGCGAGGCCCACGAGGCGGCGGCACGGCGCCTCGTCGAGGCGGCGACCACCCGGGTGCCGTGCGAGCCGATCCGGGACCTCCTGCCCGACGGCACGATCGACGACGCGTACGCCGTCGCCCAGCGCTCGCTCGAGCTCAGCCGATCGGGCATCCGGCGCGTCGGTCGCAAGATCGGGCTGACGTCCGCCGCCGTCCAGCAGCAGATGGGCGTGGACACGCCCGACTTCGGCGTGCTGCTCGCCGACATGGCGTTCGGCGACTCCGAGCCGATCCCCGCCGACCGGCTGCTGCAGCCGCGCGTCGAGGCCGAGGTGGCGTTCGTGCTCGCGCGGGACCTGCCCGACCGGCCCGTCGTCGCGAGCGACGTGCTCCGGGCGACCGAGTTCGTGGTCGCCGCGATCGAGGTGGTCGACAGCCGCATCCGCGACTGGGACATCTCGATCGTGGACACCGTGGCCGACAACGCGTCGTCGGGGCTCTTCGTCCTCGGCGGGGCGCCGCGCCGCCCGACCGACGTCGACGTCCGGGCGGTCGAGATGGAGCTGACCTGCGAGGGCAGCACCGTCAGCTCGGGCACCGGCGCGGCCTGCCTGGGCCACCCGGTCAACGCCGTCGTCTGGCTCGCCAACGCCGTCGCCGAGCGCGGGGCGCCGCTCGAGGCGGGCGAGGTCATCCTGTCGGGCTCGCTCGGGCCGCTGGCCGCGGTCGAGCGCGGCCGGACCTACGAGGCCGCGTTCCGAGGGCTCGGGACCGTCCGGGCGCAGTTCGAGGCCTGAGCCGGCCGCCGCTCAGTTCGCGGCGTGGGTGCGCGGCGCGAAGCGGGCGTTCCAGATGCTGGTCGCCGTGTTCTGCACGAGCGTGCTCAGCCCGTCCCAGTCGATCCGGCCGATCGGACCGGTGACCGACACCGCGCCGATGGCGCGGCCCGAGTTGCGGATCGGCGCCGCCACGCAGCCGAGGCCCTCGTAGGCCTCCTGCCGGTCGAAGGCGACGCCCGTGGACCGCACGCGCTGCAGGTCGTCCCGCAGCCGGTCGGAGCACAGCGTGCTCGCCGTGCGCACGGGCAGGTCCGCGTCGAGCACCTGCTGCGCCGCGGCCTCGTCGAAGGCGAGCATCGCCTTGCCGAGCCCCGTGCAGTACGCCGGCATGCGGCCGCCCTGGCGCGTGGGGAGCCGGTAGCTGCCGACGACCACGCGCTCGAGGTACACGACCTCGTCGCCGTCCAGCACGCCGAGCTGCACGGCGAGGCCGGTGCGGCCCGCGAGCGCGTGGAGGTGCGGCACGGCCGGGTCACGCAGCTGGCTCTGCTCGGCGGCGAGCCCGCCGAGCTCGAACAGGCGCATGCCCACCCGGTAGCCGCGCTGGTCGCGCTCGAGCCACCCGAGTGCGCGCAGCTGCTCGGCGAGCCGGTGGGCGGTGGACTTCGGCAACCCGGACCGGCGACTCAGCTCGACCAGCGACAGGACCGGGTCCTGCTGGTCGAAGGAGTCCATGATCGACGCGATGCGGCCTACGAGGCTCCGCCCCGACTCGCTCCCGTCGAACAGGTCACCGGGGTCCAGCCCGGGGTCGGGCGTGGGGCTCCCCACGCTCGTCCCGCCCGCCGTCCCGCTGCCGTGCGTGCGTTCCTTCGTCGCCATGCGTACCCCCTGGTGCCTGGCGCTCCTGACGTGTCGTCACCGTACCACGGTCATGAGAACCACGTTCTGCTCCCGGCGGAACACCGTTCGCGGGGGCGTCGACGGGGGAGTGCGCGGGGAGCCGGGAGGGCCGGCTCAGCCCGCTGCGTCCGACTCGGCCTCGAGCGCCGCGAGCAGGTGCTCGAAGCCGGGGCCGAGCTCCATGACCTCGATCCGGTGGCCCAGCTCCGCGCTCAGGTCGAGGTAGCCGAAGCGGATCGCGCCCTGCGTCGCACCGTACTGCTCCCACGATCGGCCGTTCGCGTCGACGAGGGCGGTGGCGGCGTCGAAGTCGTCGACCCGGACGCCGAGGTGGTGGAACGTGGCCGGGGCACCGGGGCGGATGGCGTCGCGGTAGAGGTCGACCGCACCGCTCACGGGGCGGATCAGCTCGAGGTTCGTGGCGCCGGCGTTCACCAGCGCGACGTCGATCACCCACTCCTCGGCCACCTCGCCGTCGACCACCACGGTGCCGCCGAGCGACGAGGCGTACATGGCGTGGCAGCGGCTCGTCCCGAACGTGGCCTGGAGCCACTCGACGCCGGCGTCGAGGTCCTCCGTGACGTACGCGAGCTGGATGACGTCGCGGAGCAGGTCGCTCAGGGTGCGGAGCGGGCGGCCCGCGCTCACGTGCCCCACAGGTAGCGGTCGGCCACCCGGTGGTGGTTGTAGATGGTCATCTCCTGCTCCGTGCTCAGCCGGTGGCCGTCGAAGCTGGGGGAGTGCATCCCCACGGTGATGTTCTCGGTGTTCTCGAGGTCCTGCGTGAGGATCTGGCCGAGGTCGCCGGCGTGGAAGTCCTCGTGGAACTCCGGCGTGACCTCCCACTTGTCGTCGTACCGGTCCACGGGGATCTGCTCGAGGCACATGATCTCGAACAGCGCGCTGTCGGGGTCGAGCCCGTGCGGCCGCGACCGGTAGACGAGCGCGGCGCCCTGGTTCGGCAGCACGATCGTGTTCGGGAACACGTGCCACGCCGTGCCCGCCCTCGCCCACTGCTCGGGCGTGATGTCGGGCCAGTCGAGTCCCTCGTCGATCGCCAGCTGCCGGTAGATCTGGAGGTGGCGCGCACCGGCGTTGGTGCCCTCGGGCAGGTCCGACTCGCGGAGGAGCTGGGCGGCGCGGACGCTGCGCTCGGTCTCGAGCGCGCGGAGCTCCTCGTAGATGTACTCGACCGCGCCGGCGATGCCCTCACGGGCGTCCTCGCCGCCGCCCGCGCCGGGCCGGCGCGTCGGGTCCTTGTCCAGTCGGCTCGTCTGGCGGCGCTTCGTGCCGAGGCTCTGGTACATCGCGTGGCGCTCGTACACCGACGTCGGTGACCAGCTCCGCAGCGTGTCGATCTCCTTCATCGTCGCCGGGTTGTCGTTGGCGCGGTTCGGTCGGTTGAGCTGCGGGTGCGTCCCGGGGATGTGGTAGCCCTCGAGGAAGCCGTCGAGCACGGTCTTCCAGTTGCAGGGGACGATCGTTCCCTTGGACCAGCGGATCCGCATGTGGTCGAGCTGGAACGGCGCGAGCACCTCGGGGATCGGGTCGAGGTACTCGAGCAGCGGCGGCGCGTCGGGGTCCATGTTGATGAACACGAACCCGCCCCACTGCTCGCAGCGGACGGGCTGGAGGCCGAGGTCGTCGTCCGACCGGGGCACGAACTCCTCGGGGTCCAGCTGGAGGCGGATCGAGCCGTCGAGGTTCCACCGCCAGCCGTGGAACGGGCAGATGATCGAGCCGACTCGGCCCCGGCCCTCGGCGAGGCGCGTGCCCCGGTGGCGGCAGGCGTTGTGGTACGCCCGGATCGAGTCCGTCGACTCGCGGACGACCAGCACCGAGCGGTCCCCGATGCGGTACTCGACGTAGTTGCCGATGCTCGGCAGCTCCTCGAGCCGGCACGCCATCAGCCAGGTGCGCGGGAACAGGAGCTCCAGCTCCAGGCGGAGGAAGTCGGCATCCAGGTAGCGGCCCTTCGGCACGAAGGCCGGACCGAGCCGGTAGCGCTCGGGGACCCGTTCGGGGTCCACGTCCCCGTCGAAGGTCGGCGACGCCTGGTGCAGTGAGACCTCGGCCACACCATGCTCCTACCTACGCCCGGCCCGGGTGGTCAACCACCCGTCTCATCGGACGGGATGTGGAGCCGGCCGCGACGGGGCCCGCGCGTAGGGTGCGAGCGTGGCTGACGACGGCAGCGCGGGCGGCGGGGCCGGCCTCGAATGGAGCGGCCTCGACGTGGCGGCCCTCCGGCGGCTCCTCGACCGACAGGCGATCGTCGACTGCGTCCACCGCTACGCCCGGGGCGTCGACCGCGGCGACGTCGAGCTGGTCCGCTCGGCGTACCACGACGACGCGGTCGAGGACCACGGCGCGTACGTCGGCGGGCTCGACGGCCTCGTGGGCTTCCTGGCCGCCGCGCACCGCCCGTTCCCCGGCTACCAGCGCTACGTGACGAACACGACCGTCGACCTCGACGGCGACGTCGCCCACGCGGAGAGCTACTACCTGTGCGTGCTGCGGCGCGACGAGGAGGGTCGCGGCGCGGGTGCGGCGGGCGGCGGCGGCCTGCTCGTGAACGGCGGTCGCTACGTCGACCGCCTCGAGCGCCGTGACGGCGAGTGGCGCATCGAGCGGCGCGTGGTCGTGATGGAGTGGGAGGGGACGCTGGCCGGGGGTTCGCCGCGGTACCCGCTCACCGTGGCGCCGCGTCGGGACGACGGCGACGTGTCCTACGACCGGCCGCTCGAGGTCACCCGGGAGCCGCGCTCACCGTAGGAGGAACTCGAGCACCACCCGCTCGAACTCGTCCTTCCGCTCGATCATCGCCCAGTGCCCGCAGTCCGGGAACACGTGCACCTCGCAGCGCCGGACGACGCGCAGCGGCAGCAGCACGTTGTCGAGCGGCGTGACGCGGTCGTCGCGGCCCCACGTCACGAGCGTGGGTGCCTTGATGCGGGCGAGCGTGGCGACCTGGTCGGGTGCGCCGAGCGGTGCACGGCGCATGGCGGCCAGCACCTGCGGGTTGAACATCCGACGGACGTCCTCGAGCGCCGCGGGGTCCTTCGCCGTCCGCCACCGCAGCTCGACGAACTCGTCGGTGAGGATCGCCGGGTCGAACACCATCGACTCCATCCACGCCACGAGGCGCTCGCGGGTCGGGTCCTCCACGAACTGCACCAGGAGCTTGACGCCCTCGGGCGGGCTGGCGCTGAACAGCGCGACGCCGAGCCCGCCGATCGTGACGAGGCGCGAGACGCGCTCCGGCTCGGTCGCCGCGACGCGGGCGGCCACGTTGCCGCCCATCGAGTTGCCGACGACGGCGACCGGTCCGAGGTCGAGCGCGTCGAGGAGGTCGGTGACGGCGCCGGGGGCCACGGCGAGCGGGTTGTCGTCGCAGGGGTGGCTCGTGCCGAACCCCGGGAAGTCGAGCGCGATCGTCCGGAAGTGCTCGGCGAAGGCGCCGAGGTTGTCCCGGAAGTTCGCCCACGCACTGACGCCGGGGCCGGACCCGTGGAGCAGGAGGAGCGGCGGGCCGTCGCCGGCCTCGTGGAAGTGGAGCGGGCCCGCGCCGGTCTCGACCGTGCGGCTGGTGGCGTCGTAGGTGAGGTCCATGGCTGTACCGATCAGTCCAATCTAGGGGTTATGGTGTCGCCGGAGGAGGCCCGATGGCACCGATGCCGGAGCGGATCGAGATACCTGCGTCGTTCCCCGACGCCGGCGTGGACGGGCGACGGGTGGTGATCACCGGCGCGAGCCGCGGCCTGGGCGAGCTCCTCGCGCACGCCTTCTCCCGGGCCGGCGCCCGCGTGGCGCTCGTCGCCCGGACCGAGCGAGACCTCAAGGAGGTGGCGGGCGCCCTGCCCGGTGAGTCGCTCGTCCTTGCGGGCGACGTGTGCGACGCGGAGTTCGACGACGCCGTCGCCGCCGCCGTGGCCGCCGAGTGGGGCGGGATCGACGCGTGGATCTGCAACGCCGGGATCTCGCCGGTCGTCGCCGGGCCGACGGAGATGGACCCGGAGGTGTGGCGCCGGGTCATCGAGGTCAACCTCACCGGGTCGTTCCTGGGCGCCCGGGCCGCGGCGTCGGCGATGGGCCAGGGCGGCCGCGTGATCTTCACCGGCTCGGTGCTCGGCGAGCGGCCGGCTCGGGGCCTCGGCGCCTACAGCGCGTCGAAGGCCGGGCTCGTCGGCCTCGCCAAGTCGCTGGCGCTCGACCTCGCACCGTCCGGCATCACCGTGAACGTCGTGAGCCCCGGCTGGTTCGACTCGCCCCTCGCCGCGGGCTGGACGTCGGACGAGCGCCGCTCCGAGGCGGTGCTCGGGCACACGGCCCTCGGCCGCTGGGGCGCGCCCGGCGACCTCGCCGGCGCGTACCTGTTCCTCGCGTCCGAGGCCGCGGGGTTCGTCACCGGGACCGTGCTCGCCGTGGACGGCGGGTACCTGCTCGTCTGAACGGAGGGCCGGGTGCAGGAGGACGAGGTGACCGATCGACGCGTCGTGGTGGTCCTGGGCGCGGGCGGCGCGCTGGGGTCCGCGATCTCGGCGCGGCTCGCGTCGGAGCCGCGGACCGACGTGGTGCTGAGCGACGTGAGCGACGCGTCCCTGGCGACCACGGTCGACGCCGTGCGCGACCCCACCGGCGGGGTGGAGGCGGTCGCCGCCGACGTCGGCGACCGCGACCAGGTGGACGCGGTCGTGGCGCGCGCGGTCGAGCGCTTCGGCCGGCTCGACGTGCTGGTCAGCAACGCCGGCGTGCTCGCGCCGAACGGGCGCATCCACAACCTGGAGGTCGAGGACTGGGAGCGGTCGTTCCGGATCAACGTGATGGGTTCGGTCAACGCCGTCCGGGCCGCGGTCGGGGTCATGCGCCCGCAGGGCGGCGGCTCGATCGTGCTGACCGCGTCCGTCTCGGGCATGACCGCGTGGAGCCACGCCGGGCCGTACTGCGTGACGAAGGCCGGCGTGATCGAGCTCGCGAAGGTCGCCGCCGTCGAGTACGCCCGGGACGGGATCCGCGTGAACTGCGTGTGCCCGGGGACGTTCCGCTCGGCCATCCACGACGACCTGCCGCCCGAGGCGCTGGACGCCATCGCGAGCCGGCACCCGCTCGGCCTCGGCACCGCCGGCGACCTCGTCGGCGCGTACTCGTACCTGGCGGGGGAGGGCTCGGCCTGGACGACCGGCGCCGCGCTCGTGGTCGACGGCGGGTACGCCGCGCCGTAGCGCCATCAACGGGGCGCCGTCGTCGAGCGACCCGGCAGGGGCCGGGCCATCAGCAGCCGAGCGCGCGGGCGATCACCACGTGCTGGATCTCGTTGGTGCCCTCGCCGATCTCGAGGACCTTCGAGTCGCAGTAGAAGCGGGCCACCGGCGACTCGAGCATGTAGCCGACGCCGCCGTGGATCTGCACGGCCTCGGACGCGGACCACGCAGCCAGGCGGCTGGCCTTGAGCTTGGCCATGGCCGCCTCCTTCAGGAACGGCTGCCCCGCGTCGCGCAGCCAGGCGGCGCGGTAGGTGAGCCAGCGGGCCGCCTCGAGCTCGGTGGCGATGTCGGCGAGCTTGAACTGGATCGCCTGGAACTTCGCGATCGGCTTCCCGAACTGCCGCCGCTCGGCCGCGTACGCGAGCGACAGGTCCAGCACGGCCTGCGTGAGGCTGAGCGACAGCGCGGCGATCGAGATGCGGCCGACCTCGAGCGTCTGGAGGAACTGGCCGAGGCCGAGGCCGGGGTCGCCGACGAGGTGGTCGTCGGGCACCCAGACGTCGTCGAAGAACAGCTCGCGGGTGTCGAGCCCCCGCCAACCGATCCCGCGCATCTTCGGGCCGGTCGTGTAGCCGGGCGCGTCGCGCTCGATCACGAAGCTGCCGAAGCGTGGGGCGCCGTCGGCCTCACCCGTTCGGGCCAGGACGGTCACCCCGAACGACATGTCCGTCCCCGCGTTCGAGATGAAGGTCTTGCGCCCGTTGATCAGCCAGCCGCCGTCCCGTCGCTCGGCGCGGGTGCTGATGCCCCGGGCGTCGGAGCCGGCGTCGGGCTCCGTCAGCCCGAACGCGCCGAGGACCCGCCCCTCGGCGAGCGGCCGCAGCCACCGCTCGCGCTGGGCATCGGTGCCGAACAGCAGGAGGGGGACCGACCCGATGGTGACGTGGGCCTGGAAGGCGGCCGCCACCGACTGGTCGGCGTGGCCCAGCTGCTCGAGCGCAGCCACGAAGCCGACGGTCGACATGCCGATGCCGCCCCACCGCTCCGGCACCAGCATCCCGAGGAGGCCCAGCTCGCCCATCTCCCGCAGGAGGTCCGTGGGGCACTCGGCCCGCTCCCAGGCCGCGGGGGCGCGCACCGCGATCTCCTGCTCCGCGAACCGGCGGCACAGCTCCGCGAGCTCGCGCTCCGGCTCGTCGAGCGTCAGGTCCATCGCACGGAATATACTCACCTCTTTTCCGGCGGGTGGTTCCGAGATCGTCCGGGGGGCCGATGTCCGACAGCGAGTGCGTGGCGTGGATCGGGGAGACCTGGTCGCCCGACCTGACGCTCCGCGAGTGGTGGAGAAGGCTCGCCGGCGCCGGCTACGCGTTCCCCACCTGGCCCTCGGGCCTCGGCGGATCCGGGACGACGGCCGCGGCGGCACGGCGCGTCACGGCCGCGCTGGCCGAGGCGGGGGCCGTCGCCGCGCCCGCCGGGAACGGGCCGAACATGGGCGGGCCCACGCTGATCGAGCACGCCACGGCCGAGCAGCGCGAGCGCTTCGTCGGTCCGCTGGCGCGCGGTGAGGCGCAGTGGTGCCAGCTGTTCAGCGAGCCGGGTGCGGGCTCCGACCTGGCGAGCCTGGCCACGCGCGGCGAGCTCGACGGCGACGAGTGGGTGGTCACGGGGCAGAAGGTCTGGAGCTCCAAGGCGGACGTGAGCGAGTGGGGGATGCTGCTCTGCCGGACGGACGCGTCGGTGCCGAAGCACCGGGGCATCACCTTCATGATGCTGGACATGCGCCAGCCGGGCGTCGAGGTGCGGCCGCTCGTGCAGATGAACGGCGCCAGCGAGTTCAGCGAGGTGTTCCTGACCGAGGCGCGCGTGCCCGTGGCCGACGTGGTGGGGGAGCCGGGCGACGGCTGGGCCGTGGCCCGCACCACGCTCGCCCACGAGCGGGCGGCGTCGGCCGCCGGCGCCGGCCGAGGCGCGGTGGTCGTCGAGGCCGGGAGCATCCCGGGCAACCTCGACCGGCCGGTCGGCGAGCTCGTCCGCGCCTTCGAGGCCGCGGGCGGCGCGCCCAGGCGCCAGCCGCCCCTGCTGGGCTCGCGTGCGGTCATCGAGCTGGCCCGTGCGCACGGGGTGGCGGACCGTCCGGCGCTCCGGGACCAGGTCGTCCGGTACCTCGTGCACAGCGAGGTGTACCGCCGCAACGGGCAGCGGCTGCGCGACCTCGCCAGGGCGAAGGTGCCCACCGCGCTCGACGGGTCGGCGATGAAGCTCGACCTCGCGCAGCTCGCCCACGAGTCGCGCGACGTGTCGCTCGCGCTGCTCGGCGCCGACGGCATGCTCGCCGGCGGGTCGGCCGCGGACGGCGGGCGCGTGCTGCGCACCGGCCTGTCCGCGTTCGTGCCGTCGCTCGGGGGCGGCACCAACGAGATCCAGCGCAACATCATCGGCGAGCGCACGCTCGGGCTGCCCCGCGAACCGGCGGTGGACGCGGACGTGCCGTTCCGGGAGATGAGGAGGTCCTGACCGTGACCGAGCAGACGGAGGCGGCCGGGTCGTCCGGCGGGGACGGTCCCTGGTCGGGGTGGGGCATGCGGTGGCCGGGGGCCGAGGTCGGCCGTCGGGCGGAGTCCGCGGGGTGCTCGGCGTTCTGCACCGGGGAGTTCGTCGACGGCAACGCCTACGTGACGCTCGCCGAGATGGCGGCGAACACGACGACGGCACGGGTCGGGACGGGCGTGGCGTACGCGTTCGCCCGCTCGCCGTTCGTGCACGCCTCGGCCATGCGCCACGTGGACAAGCTGGCGCCGGGGCGCACGTTCCTCGGCCTCGGGGCCGGCACCCGCCGGATGAACGAGGACTGGTTCTCGGTGCCCGCCGACCGGCCCCTCGGTCGCATGGCCGACCTCGTCGGGGCGGTGCGGGCGTACCTGACCGCCCCGAACCGGCGGCCGGTCCGCCACGAGGGCGAGTTCTACCCGGTCGACGCCACGATCATGGCGCCGGTGCTGGGACCCATCGACGTGCCGATCGTCGTCGGCGCGTTCAACCCCGGGATGCTCCGGGTCGCCGGTCGGGTGGCCGACGGCATCATCGGCCACGGTCTCTTCACCGACCGCTGGTGGGACGAGGTCGTCGACCCGAACCTCGCCACCGGCGCCGACGCGGCCGGGCGGGACGCCGCGTCGCTGCAGCGGTGGGGGTGGGTCATCACCTCGGTCGACGACGACGACCCGGCCCGGGCCGAGCGGGACGCCCGCCTCATGGTCGGGTTCTACGTGACGGTCAAGACGTACGACTCGCTGACGACGATGCACGGCTGGGACGACGCCGTGCTCGAGGTCCGCGACGCGTTCCGGGCGGGCGACTTCGACGCCATGGCCGCCGCGGTGCCGGCGGGGATGCTCGAGGCCACCGCCGTGTTCGGCACCGCCGCCGAGGCCCGGGACCGCCTGGCGGCGCGGCGCCGCCTGCCCGACCTGCGGTTCCACTCGGTGCCGTCGTTCATGGTGTCGCCACGCCGCGCGTCGGCGTACGCCGAGTCCATCGTCGACCTCGTCGGCGGCCCGACGACGGCCGCCACCGCCGCGCCGACGACCGCACCCGGAGGTGCACGATGACCGACACGGCCGACCCGGGCTACGGGACGCTGACCGACGCCAGCTTCGAGCGCTCCCGCGCCCGCATCGGCGTGCCCGTGCGCCTGCCGAACCCGCCGCACAACTTCGAGGTCACGCGCGACGGCATCCGCCACTTCGCCAACGGCTACGGCGACGACAACCCGCTCTACTGCGACGACGACCACGCGTCGGGCAGCCGGTGGGACGGCATCGTGGCGCCGCCGGCCTTCCTCTACACGATGGGCGAGGACGCCTCCCCGCGGCCGATGCCCCCGGAGAACAAGGCGGTCCTCAAGGGCGACCCGTTCGCCGGGCTCGGCTCGTACCAGGCGGTCATGGGCTTCGAGTGGTGGCGGCCGCTCCGGCTCGGCGACCGCCTCCGGTGCCTGCGGGCGCAGGTCGGCGTGCAGGACAAGCGCAGCGACTTCGGCGGCCGCAGCGCCCACGTGATGCACGACTTCATCTACGCCGACCAGCACGACCGGCTGCACGCCATCCGGCGTGGCACGTGGGTGAACACGGAGCGGAGCGCGTCGAAGGAGCGGTCGAAGGACCCGTCGAGGCAGCCGGAGCTCGCCGAGCCCTACACGCCGGAGGCGTTGGCGGAGATCGACGCCGCGTACGCGGCCGAGTGCCGGCGGGGTGCCGAACCGCGGTGGTTCGAGGACGTCGAGGTCGGTGACGTGGTCGACCCCAAGGTGAAGGGCCCGCTCACGACCACGGACGTCGTGGTGTGGCACCTCGGCTGGGGGATGCAGCTCACGCCGCCCGGCAGCTTCCGGCTGGCGTGGAAGGTGCGGCAGAAGGCGCCGGGCCTGTACCCGCCGAACTCGCTGAACGTCCCCGACACCGTCCAGCGCCTGCACTGGGAGCCCGAGCGGGCGCGGGAGCTCGGGCTGCCGACCTCCTACGACTACGGCGGGCTGCGCGAGGCGTGGCTGTGCCACCTGGTCACGGACTGGATGGGCGACGACGCGTGGCTGTGGAAGCTCGAGTGCCAGCACCGCCGCTTCAACTTCATCGGCGACGCGTCGTGGGTCACGGGCGAGGTGACCGAGCGGCGCCAGGTCGAGGTGCCCGACGGCGTCCGGAGCGAGGTCCACCTCGCCATCCGGGTGACGAACCAGCGCGGGGTCGAGACGAGCCCGGGCACCGCGGTGGTGCTGCTGCCGAGCCGCGAGCACGGCCCGGTCGTGCTGCCGTCGCCGCCGGCCGACTCCATCGCCGGGATGCTCGAGCACGAGATCGAGCGGCTGCGGGCCGACTGAGGGCCCGCCCCCCCCGCACCGGGGGCGGCGTGTCAGCGCAGGGTGGGCGGCCCGTCGGCGGGCGGCTGGCGGAGGCGCTCCTCCGGCGGGCGGTTGCCGATGTGGGTGTAGAGCAGGCCGTTCTGCTTCGCGACCGACGGCGGCATCTCCGTGGCCTCCCAGATGGCGCGCACCGTGCCCTGGATGGCGATGGGGTCCCGGCGGGCGATCTGGGCCGCGACGTCCTGCGCCCGGGCCCGGAGCTCCGCCGTGGGGACGACCTCGGTGACGAGCCCGATCCGCTGGGCGGTGGCGGCCGTGAGGCGCTCGTCGGAGCCCATGAGGGCCCACCGCAGGACCTCGCCGAGCGGCACGCCGCGGTGCAGCATGCCGATCGGCTCGACGGCCGAGACGATGGAGCCGTTCGCGTGCGGGTCGAAGAAGGTGGCGTCCTCGCCGGCGATCACGATGTCGCACTCGTTGACCATGTACTGGCCGCCGCCGGCGCACATCGCCTGCACCGCGCACACGACGGGCTTCCACACCTTGTTGGACCGCGGTCCGAGGTAGGCGCCGGGGTCCACGTGGTTCCAGACGTTCTGGTCACGCCACCACGCGCCCTCCTTCACGTCGAGCCCGGTGCAGAAGGCCCGGTCGCCGTTGGCCCGGAGGACCGCGACGTGGACGTCGTCGGTCTCGCGGACGAACGCCCACGCGTCGCGCAGCTCCTCGCACATGGTCCGGTTGAACGCGTTCATCCGCTCGGGTCGGTCGAGCGTGATCGTCGCGACGTGCTCGTCGAGCACGACCTCGATCGTCGTGTGGTCGCCTGCCTCGGGCACGTCGGGAAATCGTAGAGTGATTTCGATGACGACCGGGACCCCCGACCGGAAGACGTACGCCGTCGTCGCGGACCAGCTCCGCCGGCAGATCCTGAGCGGCGAGCTCGCCGAGGGCGACCGGCTGCCCGTCGAGGAGGAGCTGACGGCGCAGTTCGGCATCGCGCGGACCACGCTGCGCGAGGCGCTGCGCGTCCTCGAGTCGCAGGGGCTCATCACCATCCGGCGCGGGCGCGGCGGCGGACCGATCGTGACGCACCCCGACCTGGTGCCGATCTCGATGGCGCTCGCCGCGTCGCTGCAGCTCGAGGGGACCACGCTCGCCGACCTCGACGAGGCCCGGCGGATGATCGAGCCGCAGATCGCCGGCCAGCTCGCCCGGCGCCACCGGAAGAAGGACCTCGACGCGCTGCAGGCCGCCGTCGACCGGGTCGCCGAGGCCGCGGAGCAGGACGACGCGCTGGGCTTCGGCCTCGCGGCGGCCGACGTGCACGCCGTGCTCGTCGAGTGCTCGGGGAACCGCACGCTGACGACGCTGTCGAAGCTGCTGCAGCGCATGGTGCGCGCCTACTACACGCGGAACACGGACCGCTTCGACCAGCGCCTCATGCGCCGCGCCGTGCGCGGCTACCGCAAGCTGCTGGACCTCATCCGGGAGGGCGACGAGGCCGCCGCCGTCGCGCACTGGGACGCGACGATGCGCTACACGATCGGCGCCCACGACCCCGACGAGCCCGTCACCGCCCTCGCCCTCGACTGACCCGCCTGCACCCGAGCGGGCCGCGCCGCGCCCCTCAACCCGGTTCTGTCAGTGCGTTTCGTCGTCTGACGACGGAACGCACTGACGAAGCCGCACGAGAGGGGCGCGTCAGGAGGGTTCGCGGGGGAGGCCGAGCACGCGCTCGCCGAGGAGGTTGCGCTGGATCTCGTGCGTGCCGCCGGCGATGCGGGCCTGGCGCGTCGCGTTGAGGTCGTGGGCCACGACGTCGCCGTCGGGGTCGTCGGGCGACCACGCCGCACCCGACGGGCCGGCGATGTCGGCGATCAGCTCGGCGCACCGCTGCTCGAGCGACCCACCCGCCAGCTTCATCATCGACGCCGCGGCGGGGTGGCCGTCGCACAGCACGCCGCCGACGTAGCGGTCGCGCACCCACTCGAGCAGGCGCTCCTCGGTGACCACGCGCATCATCCGCTGCCGGAGGACGGGGTCGTCGACGCGGCCGGCCCGGACCGCGGCCCCGACGACCTGGCGACGGCGCCGCCCTCCGCCGGAGCCGCCCATGTAGCCCGACCGCTCGCCGCCGAGCGTGGCCTGCGAGACCGCCCAGCCCTCGTCGACGGCACCGAGGACGTCGTCGGGCCCGAGGCGGACGCCCTCGAGGAAGACCTCGTTGAAGTGGCGGCCACCGGTGATGTCGACGAGGGGGCGGACGGTCACGCCCGGCGCCCGCATCGGCAGCACGAACATCGTGATCCCCGCCTGGGGCTTCGGCGCGTCGGGCTTGGTGCGGGCGAGCAGGAGCCCGTGGTCCGCCCGGGCCGCGTACGAGGACCACACCTTCTGCCCGTCGACGACCCAGCCGTCGCCGTCGGGGACGGCGCGGGTCCGCAGCGACACGAGGTCCGAGCCGGCGTCGGGCTCGGAGAACAGCTGGCACCACTGCTCGTCGGCGCGCACGAGCGGCGGGACCCAGCGGCGCTGCTGCTCCTCGGTGGCCGCTCGCAGCAGCGTCGCCAGCGCGAGGTGCATGCCGATCCGCAGCGGGCGCAGCGACGGCGCGTCGTACCGGCGGAGCTCCGACTCGACGACCCCGTGGTGCGCCGGCGTGAGGCCGCGCCCGCCGAGCTCGACCGGCACGTGCACCGCCGCGAGGCCGGCCGCCGCCAGCTCGCGCTGCAGCGCGACCGCCCGGTCGACGAACGCCTGCTCGCCGTCGGGCGTGCGGGAGATGATGTCCTCGCGGCGGTCGTCCGCGAGGGGATCGAGCAGGTCGTAGCGGGCGGACAGGAACGCCCGCACCTCGTCGCGGAGCTGCTCCGTGCCGGTCATGCCCGGACGATAGCCCGATCCGGAAAATGGGTTAGTATTTTCGGTCATGGCCGGCGCAGCACCCGCACACCCCTGGGACCGCCGGCTCGGGTTCTGGTGGATCGCGGAGGACCGACCCGAGGCGCCGGCGATCCTCGCGGGGCCCGACGGCCCGCTCACGTACGGCGAGCTCGCCGGTCGGGCCCACCAGCTCGTCCACCTCTTCCGCTCGCTCGGCGCCGGACCGGGCGTGCCGGTGGCCGTGATGGCGGGCAACGGCACGACGCTCGTCGAGGCCTCGCTCGCGTGCCACGAGAGCGGCATGCACATGGTCCCGCTCAACACCCACCTCACGGCGCACGAGCTGTCCACGATCCTCGAGCACTCGGGTGCGGCCGTGCTCGTGGTCGATCCCCCGTTCGCCCCGCTCGTCGCGGAGCTGGGTCCGGAGCTGCGGTCGACCGTGTCGGTCCTGGCGACGGGTGAGGTCGACGGGCTGGTGAGCCTCGAGACGGCACGGGCCGGCCACCCCACGACCACGCCACCCGACCGCTCGCCGGGCGGGCTGTTCGTCTACACGTCGGGCACCACGGGTCGTCCGAAGGGCATCCGCCGGCCGCTCCCGGTGGGCGACGTCGGCCAGGTGGCGAACGACGCCGCCGTGTTCGGCCGGGCCTTCGACTTCCGCCCCTTCGACGGACCGATGCTGGTCTCCACCGGCATGTTCCACGGCGGGTCGCACGCCTACTACATGGCCGGGCTGAACGTCGGGCACGCCCTCGTCATCCTCGGCCGGTTCGACCCCGAGGCGACCCTGGCGGCGATCGACGAGCACCGCGTCCGCAGCGGCTACGTGGTGCCCACGCAGTTCCACCGGATGCTGCAGCTCCCGGAGGACGTGCGCGCCCGGTACGACGTGTCGAGCCTGCACTCGGTCGTGCACTCGGCGGCGCCGTGCCCTCGGCCGCTCAAGGAGCAGATGATGCGCTGGTGGGGCCCGGTGATCTGGGAGACCTACGGCGGCGTCGAGGGCGGGGTCACCATCGCGAAGCCGCACGCCTGGCTCGAGCACCCCGGCACCGTGGGGCGAGCGGTGCGCGGCGTGCGGCTGTCGATCCTGGACGACGACGGCGTCGAGCTCCCGCCCGGCGAGGTCGGCCACGTGTACGCGGACAACGGCGTCGGCTTCACGTACCACGACGACCCCGACGAGACGGCGAAGGCCTTCCGCGGCACGCGGTTCAGCCTCGGTGACATGGGGCGGCTGGACGAGGACGGCTTCCTCTTCCTGGCCGACCGGGCGAAGGACATGATCATCACCGGCGGCACCAACGTGTACCCGGCGGAGGTCGAGGGCGTGCTGCTCGACCACCCGGCGGTGCGCGACGTCGCGGTGCTCGGCGTGCCCGACCCCGACTGGGGCGAGACGGTGGTCGCCGTGGTGGAGCTCACCTCGCCCGACCGGGCCGACGACGGCGTCGAGGCGGAGCTCGTGGCCCACTGCCGCGAGCGCCTCGCCAGCTACAAGGTGCCCCGTCGTTGGACGTTCGCGGACGACCTGCCGCGCACCGAGGCCGGCAAGCTGTCGAAGCGCGACCTGCGCGACGGCCTGCTCGCCGGCGAGGTCTGACCCACTCGAGTCCCCTTGCGTTCTGTTGAGCGCACGGAGCGCTCAGCGCTCCATGCGCTCAACAGAACGGTGGGGGAGGGTGCGGGTGCGGACGGGTCCGGGTCAGGCGGGCGGGGGGAGGGGCGCGGCGTCGTCGGCGGCGGGGAGCCCCCAGGTCTCGAACGCCGTGGCCAGCATCGAGTACGTCCCGACGACGAACAGCACCTCCATCGCGGGGTGCTCGCCGAGGTCCTCGACCAGCTCGTCCCACGTGTCGGCGAGGCGGTGCTCGGCGAGCAGCTCGTCGGTGGCGCGGAGGACGAGCAGGTCCGAGCCGCCGAAGCCGTCGTTGCCGCGCGCCGCGGCCTCGACCTCCTCCGGCGTGATCCCGGCGGCCAGCGCGATGCGCACGTGCTCCCCGTACTCGAACGGCGAGCGGCGCACCTGCGCGACCCGGAGGATCGCCAGCTCCCGGAGCCGGTCGGGCAGGGTGCCGCGGAACAGCTGGAAGTTGTTGAACGCCAGGAACGCGCTGGCCAACGGAGGGTGGTGCGCGAGCATCCCGATCACGGGGAAGTTCAGGGGGTCGTAGCGCTCGCCCGAGCCGGCGCGGGGCACCTGCTCGCCCGGGATGCCGAGCAGCACCCCGAAGGTGTCGTACTCCTCGGGGCCCCACTGGTCGGGGCGGAGCGCGGGGAAGCGCTGGCTCACGTGTTGCGACCTCCGTTGACGCCGATGACCTGGCCCGTGATGTACGACGACTCGTCCTGGCAGAGGAACACGCACGCGTTGGCGATGTCCTCGGGCACCCCCACGCGGCGGACCGGCGTGCGGGTCACGGCGTCGTCCACGCCGCCGGGGCCCAGGCGCCCCCGCTCGGCGTCGGCCCGGAGCATCGGCGTGTCGATGAAGCCGGGCGGGATGGTGTTGACCGTGATGCCGTCGGGCCCGTGCTCCAGCGCGAGGGACTTCGTGAGCCCGACGACGGCGCTCTTCGCGGCGACGTAGCCCGACAGGTACGGCTGGCCGCCGTGCGTGCTCGAGGACGAGATGTTCACGACGCGGCCCCAGCCCGCCTCGACCATGTCGGGGATCACGACCTGGCAGAGGTGGAACGTGCCGGTCAGGTTCACGTCGAGGACGCCGTGCCACTCCTCGGGGGTGATGTCGAGGAAGCGCCGGAACAGCGGGCGGCCGGCGTTGTTCACGAGGATCAGCGGTGGGCCGAGCTCGGTGCGGACCTGACCGACCGCGCCCTCGACCGCGGCGCGGTCGGTCACGTCGCAGCGGACGCCCACCACGCGGTGGCCGAGCCCGCGGAGCCGCTCGACCTGCTCGTCGAGCGCCTCGGGCTGGACGTCGAGCACGGCGACGGCGGTGCCGCGCGCTGCGAGCGCCTCGGTGATCGCGAGGCCGATGCCCGACGCACCGCCGGTCACGATCGCTGCGGTGCCCTCGAACGGCATGGACGGCTCCCTCGGTCGGTCGGCTTCGGTCAGCCGGGTTCGGCGACGATCAGGATCGCGCCGCTCGGGCATTCGTCGACCGCCTGTCGCGCCCGGCCCTCGAGCTCGGTGGGCACCTCGTCGACGAGCACCTCGGCGTAGCCGCCGGCGCCGATCGCGAACACGCTCGGGCAGGTCTCGACGCAGGCGCCGTGGCCCGCGCAGCAGTCCTCGTCGACCCGGAGCCTCACGGCGCGCTCGGCGTGAAGCGGACGTGGAGCCGCGTGAGGCCGCGCAGGATGAACGTGGGCACGTAGCGGTAGGTGCGGGCACCCGGCGGGCCGTGGTGCTCCTCGTCGATCTCGATGTGCTCGGTGCGGTCGAGCAGGCGCTCGATGCCGATGACCGCCTCGGCCCGCGCGAGCGGCGCGCCGGGGCAGGTGTGGATGCCTCGCCCGAACGTGACGTGGCTGCGGGCGTTCGTGCGGGCGGGGTCGAACGTGTCGGGCTGCTCGAACTTCGCCGGGTCGCGGTTCGCCGCCGCGTTCAGGAGCATGACGGTCGTGCCCGCCGGGAGGTCCACCCCGCCGATCGTGACCGGGACCTTCGACAGTCGGAAGTCGCCGCGCACCGGCGACTCGTAGCGGAGGCACTCCTCGATGAAGTTCGGCACGGCGGCCCGGTCGGTGCGGAGGCGGTCCTGCAGCTCGGCGTCCTCGGCCAGGAGCATGACGGCCGTGCTGACGAGGCGCACCGTGGTCTCGCCGCCGGCGGCGAAGAGGTTCGCGGCGACCCGCACCGCGTCCATCACGTCGGGCTCGGAGCCGTCGGGGAAGGTCGCCGTGGCCACGCCGGTCAGGACGTCGTCACGCGGGTTCGCCCTGCGGTCGGCGATGTAGGTCCCGAACCGCTCGTAGAGGTACTCGAGCGGGGTCTGCACCATCTCCTTGCCGGCGCTGCTGCCGACCGTGCCCGCCTTCTGGAACATGGCCTCCCGGAACTCGTCGTGGTCGGCCTCGGGCACGCCGAGCAGGTCGGCGACCACGAGCATCGCCAGCGGGGCCGCGAACTGCGAGATGAGCTCGCTGCGGCCGTCGGGCGTCAGCGCGACGTCGAGCTGCTCGTCGACGATGCGCCAGATGAACTCCTCGTTCTCCTTGAGGCGCTTCGGCGTGATCATCCGGGAGAGCAGGGCGCGGTGCGCCGTGTGGACCGGTGGGTCGAGGGTGGGGAGCTGGTCGCTGAACGGCATCGAGTCCCGGTGCTCCTCGATGAGCTCGGAGATGTCGTCGAGGCCGTCGAGCGGGACCGGGAACCCGGGGAACGGGCCGGTGACGGACGTGCAGGACGAGAACCGCTCGGTGTCGTTGTAGATGGCGACGACCTCGTCGTAGCCCGTCACCATGACGACGTCGTGGTGCGGTTCGCGGTGCACCGGGCAGGCGTCGCGCAGCCCGTGCAGGTACTCGTACGGGTCCGCGAGCAGCTCGCCGTCGGTGAAGAAGTCGGGCGTGTCGATGTCGGTCATGGCCTCGATCCCCCGTGGTGCGCCCCGCAACCTAGCGCGATGAGAACGGCGTTTCCGCCTGGAGGGGACGGCCGTTCCGCCCACCGGGAGGGCGTCCCGGCGGGCGGACCGAAGTTGACGTCGATGTCAAGACCCCGTGGTACGGTCGCCCGCGGGGGGACCCACCACGCAGCACGGGGGGATCGCGACGAGATGTCGGACTACGAGTACGTGCTCTACGAGCCGGTCGACGAGGGGCGGATCGTCCGGATCCTGCTGAACCGGCCCGAGGCCCGCAACGCGCAGAACCGGGGGATGCTCGTCGAGCTCGACGACGCCTTCCTCCGGGCCGAGCGGGACGACGACGTGCGGGTGGTGATCCTCGGGGGCGTCGGCCCGATGTTCACCTCCGGCCACGACCTCGGCTCCAAGGTCTCGACCGAGGAGTACGCGACGCACCCCTCGTGGCAGGAGAACGGCGCCACCCGCCAGGGCGCCGAGCGCCTGATGCTCCAGGAGTGGCACCACTACTTCGAGAACACGCGGCGGTGGCGCAACCTCCGCAAGATCACGATCGCCCAGGTCCACGGCCCGGTCTACGCGGCGGGCCTCATGCTGATGTGGGCGTGCGACCTCATCGTGGCGGCGGACGATGTCGTGTTCGCGGACGTGGTCGGCACCCGGCTCGGGATGTGCGGCGTCGAGTACTTCGCCCACCCGTGGGAGTTCGGCCCGAGGAAGGCGAAGGAGCTGCTGCTCACCGGCGACTCGCTGTCGGTCGACGAGGCCCACGCCATGGGGATGGTGTCGAAGGTGTTCCCGGTCGACGAGCTGCCCGACCGCACGGTCGAGCTCGCCCGGCGGATCGCGGAGACCCCGACCATGGCGGCCCTCCTCATCAAGGAGGCGGTCAACCAGAGCGTCGACAACATGGGCTTCTACAACGCGCTGAACGCCTGCTTCACGCTGCACGAGCTCAACCACTCGCACTGGGCGCAGGTGCACGACAACGGCTACCCGGTGGCGCTCGAGGAGGACGGGGTGCCGAACTGGAAGCAGGCGCCGCCCGTGCAGCCCGCGCTCAAGGACCGGGTCCGTGCGGAGGACTGACCGCCGAGGCGCCGACGGCGGCCGGCCGGGTGCCCCGGTCCGTCGCACGACGGGGCACGACTCGTGAACCTCCTCCTCCTGCTGGACATGGCCGCGTCGGCGGGCGACGACCGCATCGCCGTGCAGTTCGGCGACGCGCGCCTCGGCGCGGCCGACCTCCTGCGCCTCGCCTGGGGCGGCGCCGCGCAGGTCGGTGACGCCACCGCGGTCGCCTACGTGGGCACGAACGGGCCCGCGGTGCCGGTCGCGCTGTTCGCCGCCGCGGCGGCGGGCGTGCCCTACGCGCCGCTGAACTACCGGCTCGGCGTCGAGGACCTCGACGCGCTGCTGCACCGGCTGGGCACGCCGCTGGTCGTGGCCGAGGGCGAGGTCGGCGCCGAGCTCGCCGCGCTCGGCCACCGCGTCGTGGCCGCGGACGACTTCGTGACCGAGGCCGACCGGGACGCCGCGGTCGGCGAGGTCCCCGTGGACGCCGACGGCACCGCGGTCGTCCTGTTCACGTCGGGCACCACGTCCGCGCCCAAGGCGGCGCTCCTGCGCCACCGGCACCTGACCGCCTACGTGATCGGCACCGTCGAGTTCGCGGCCGCCGACCCGGCGGACGCGGTGCTCGTGAGCGTGCCGCCGTACCACGTGGCGGGGCTCGCCAACCTGCTGAGCAACCTGTACGGCGGGCGGCGGATCGTCTACCTGCAGCAGTTCGACGCCGGCCGCTGGGTGGAGACCGCGCGCCGGGAGTCCGTGAGCCACGCCATGGTCGTCCCGACGATGATGGCCCGCATCGTCGACGTGCTGGAGGTCGACGGCGACGGCGTCCCGACGCTGCGGGCCCTCTCCTACGGCGGTGCCCGGATGCCGGCGACGGTGCTCGAGCGGCTGATGACCGCGCTGCCCGAGACCGACCTGACGAACGCGTACGGCCTCACGGAGACGAGCTCCACCATCGCGGTGCTCGGGCCCGAGGACCACCGTGCGGCGCGCGCCGGCGACGCCGTCGCCGTGCGGCGGCTGTCCTCCGCGGGCCGGGTCCTGCCGACGATCGAGGTCGAGGTCCGCGGCGACGACGGCACGGCGGTCGGCGCCGACGAGGTGGGCGAGATCTGGGTGCGAGGCGACCAGGTCTCGGGCGAGTACGCCGGCATGGACTCGCCGCTCGACGCCGACGGCTGGTTCCCCACGAGGGACCGCGGGTCGATCGACGCCGACGGCTACCTGTTCATCGAGGGGCGGGCCGACGACACGATCATCCGGGGCGGCGAGAACATCGCGCCCGCGGAGATCGAGGACGTGCTGCTGCGCCACCCCGACGTGCGGGAGTGCGCCGTGTTCGGCGTGCCCGACGACGAGTGGGGGCAGCGCATCGCGGCGGCGGTGGTGACGACGGACGACACGGACGTCGGCGCCGACGAGCTCCGCGAGTTCGTGCGCGCCGCGCTCCGTGGCTCCAAGACACCGCAGGACGTGTTCTTCCTCGACTCGCTGCCGTACACGGACACCGGCAAGCTGCTGCGCCGCCGGCTGCCCGACGTGGTCGGCAGCGCGGAGCGCTAGGCGGCGGTCTCGCGTGGCCACCGGGAGCGACACGGCCGGGGCGGCGGAGCCGGCCACCGGGCCGGCCCGTGACCCGGCCGCGCCGGGCGCCCTCAACGAGCCGCTGTCCGTCGCCGCCGAGCGCTGGGGCGACCGCGTCGCGGTGCGGGACGGCGACACGGACCGGACCTTCGCGGAGCTCGACACCTGGAGCCGGCGGTTCGCCGCGCTGCTCCGCGACCGGGGCGTCCGACCCGGCGACCGGGTGGCGGTGCGCACCGCGAACCGCGTGGAGTTCCTGGTCGCCGTCCAGGCCGTCAGCCGTGCCGGTGCGGCGGCCGTGCTGCTCAGCCCGGCGTGGCGCGAGGTCGAGATCGACCACGCGCTCGCGCTGACCGCGCCGTCCCACGCGGTGCTCGACGACGTCGACGCGGGGCTGGTCGCGACCCGGCTGGGTGCCGCGGCCGTCACGGACCTCGACCGGCTCCCGGCGCTGCCCGGGCCCGACCACGCGCCCGACGTGCCGGTCGACCCGTCGGACGACGCCGTGCTCGTCTTCAGCTCCGGCACCACCGGGCTGCCGAAGGCCGTCCGCCACACCCACGCCTCGCTCCGCGTCGCCGCCCGCCAGTGGCGCACCGCGCTCGGGCTCGGACCCGACGACCGCTTCCAGGTCGCCACCCCGCCGTCGCACATCCTCGGGCTCCTGAACCTCCTCGCGGCGATCGAGGCCGGGTCGACCGTCTGGCTGCACCGCCGGTTCGATCTCGGGACCGAGCTCCGCACGATCGAGGCCGAGCGGATGACCCTCGAGATGGCGGTGGCGCCGATCGCGCTGGCGATGGCCAACCTGCCGGACCTCGAGGCCCACGACCTGTCGTCGCTGCGGTACGTCATGTGGTGCGCGACGCCCGTCGCCGCGGAGGTGGCCGAGGAGATCACGGCCCGGACCGGCGTGCCGGTCATGTCGGCGTACGGGGCGAGCGAGGTCCCTGTCCTGACCAGCCACCCGGTGGCGAGCCCCACGGAGTGGCGGCTCGACAGCCCCGGGCGGCCACCGGCGGGCGTCGAGCTGCGGGTGGTCGACCTGGACACGGGCGAGGTGGTCGAGGGCGGGGTCGGCGAGATCGAGGCGCGGAGCGGCGCAGCGATGGCCGGCTACCTGCCCGACGACGCGAACGCCGTGGCGTTCCACGACGGCTGGTTCCGCACCGGCGACGTCGGCCGGATCGACGACGACGGCTGGGTGCAGCTGACCGACCGCGCCAAGGAGATGGTGAAGGTGAGCGGCTTCCAGGTCGCGCCCGCCGAGGTCGAGGCGGTCCTGCTCGCGCACCCCGCCGTGCTCGACGGCGCCGTGTTCGGCGTCCCCGACGAGCGCACGGGCGAGGCGACCGTGGCGGCGGTGCAGCTCGATCCGGCGGCCGACGTCGGCGCCGACGAGCTGCGTGCGCTCGTCGCGGCACGCCTGGCCACGTACAAGGTGCCCCGGGACGTCGTCGTCGTGGACGCCGTGCCGCGGCTCCCGTCGGGCAAGGCGCTCCGGCGCGAGCTCAGGGCCCGGTGGCTGTCCGGCGAGCTGGCCGCCACGGGCGCCGAGGCGCCACCGCCGACCGATGATCCCGCACCACCCCGACCGTAGAGTGACCCGACCCACCACCAGGAAGTGATCCCGGATGCCGAAGACCGAGCCGTCTGATCAGCCCGTCGGGCAGCGCCCCGACCAGGCGACCGTCGGACCTCGCTCCCGGAAGGGCGAGGAGACGAAGGCCCGCCTCGTGGAGGCCGCCAAGCGGGTCTTCGAGGACGCCGGCTTCCTCGACGCCCGCATCTCCGACATCGCGAAGGGCGCCGGGCTGTCGCACGGGAGCTTCTACCACTACTTCGACTCGAAGGAGCAGATCTTCCGGGAGATCGCCGAGCAGCAGGAGGAGCTGCTGACCGCCCCGGCCGACGAGGGCGACGCGGCGGACGTCGACGAGTTCGGCCGGCTGCTCCGTGCGAACCGCCGGTACCTCGAGCGGTACCGCGAGCACGCCCGGATCATGGGGGTCATCGAGGAGGTGTCCCGCTACGACGGGCACGTGCGCGACGCGCGGATGCGGCGCCAGAAGCACTTCGCGGACCGGGCCGAACGGGCGATCCGACGGATGCAGCAGGACGGCACGGCGTCCGCCGAGATCGACGCGGAGATCGCCGCCGTCGCGCTCGGCGCGATGGTCGCCCGGTTCGCCGAGGTGTGGTTCACCGACGGGTGGGGCGACTACGACTTCGACGCCGCCACCCGCCAGCTGACCCTCCTGTGGGCCAACGCCATCGGGCTGGACCCGGGTCGGGGCTGAGCTTCAGCGGGAGAGGATGGTGACGCCGGCCGTGCCCGGCGCGCCGTACAGCTGCGCGTAGCCGACCTGCGGGTCGCCCGGCACCTGCCGGTCGCCGGCGGTGCCGCGCAGCTGCAGCACGAGCTCGTGGACCTGGCGCAGGCCCGACGCGCCGATCGGCTCGCCGTTGGCGATGAGGCCGCCGTCGGTGTTGACCGGCAGGGGACCGCCGATCTCGGTGGCGCCGTCGGCGATCAGGCGCTCCTGCTCGCCGTCCTCGCAGAAGCCGTTCTCGGCCATGTGGATGACCTCGGCCCCGGCGTCGGTGTCCTGGAGCTGGACGACGTCGACGTCCTCCGGGCCGAGCCCCGCCTGCTCGTACGCGGCGCGCGACGCGTAGACGGTGGGCGCCGCGTCCTGGTCGACGGCCGTCCACGAGGCGTGCACCTCGAAGGCGCCGTAGCGGCGGGTCCGGAGGGCGGTGGCCCGCAGGCGGATGGGGGTGGACGTGTACTTCCTCGCGAGGTCCGCCCGGCACATCACCACGGCCGCCGCGCCCTCGTCGGGCGAGCAGAACATGTACTGCGTGAGCGGGTAGTTGAGCATCCGCGAGGCGAGGATGTCCTCCTCGGGGACCGGCGAGCGACGGAACGCGTTCGGGTTGAGCGCGCCGTTGCGGTAGCCCTTCGCCGCGACCCGGGCCAGCGTCTCGTGTGAGATGCCGTAGTCGTGCATGTAGCGGTTGATCTTCATCGCGAAGAACTTGGTGGTGAGGAAGTGGCCGATCTCGCCGTACCAGGCCGGCGCGGCGTAGTCGACGGGGTCCGACGTGAACGCGCCGTGGCCGTGCTTGTCCATCCCGACCGCGACGCCGATGTCGTACTGGCCCGAGCGGATGGCGTCGGCCGTGAGCTGCAGCGCGGACGCGGCCGTCGCGCAGCCGTTGTAGACGTCGACGAACGGGATGCCCGTGAGGCCGAGCCGGCTCGTCACGGCGTCGGGGTTGTCGACCTCGAAGCTGCCGCCGAACGCGACCTGCACCTCGGGCCAGCGCACGCCGGCGTCCTGGAGCGCGGCGCGGACCGCGTCGGCCCCCATGTCGATCGCCGACTTCGCCCCGAACCGCCCGAAGGGGTGGAGCCCGACCCCGATGATCGCGACGTCCTCCACCTCAGCCCTCCTCGTCGACCGGCGCGAACGCGAACGTCACGATCTCGGTCCCGTCGGGGTCGGTGCGGAACGGCACGATCCGCAGCTCGACCTCCATGTCGATGTGCAGGCGCTCCGGGTCCGACTCGGTGAGCCGGGACTCGACGCGCACCTCGTCGCCGAGCTGGACGAGGCCGATCCCGTAGGGGCGGAACGTCTCCGGGGTCTCGCCGCCGGCGTAGGGCTCCTTCGGGAGGAAGCCCTGGGTCGTGAAGGTCCAGAGGGTGCCGCGGCGGGGGAGCAGGTGCTCCTCGACCTCCAGGGAGCCGCACCGCGCGCACGAGCTGGGGCGGGGGAAGGTCACCGAGCCGCACTCGGCGCAGCGGCCGCCGATCAGCTGCGGCTCGTCGGCCGGCCAGGTGAAGACGTCGGGTGCGAACGCGACGGGTGGCACTGCTCCTCCACGGGTCCGAGGTGACCGGACCGTAGCACCGATTTCGACATCGACGTCGAGATCGGAAGGCCGCGCGGCGCGGGAGATCCCGCGCGCTCGCATCACAGAACGGTCAGGGGAGGGTCAGCAGGGGGCGTCGAGGTCGTCGACGACCTCGTCGACGAGGCCCCAGGCGAGCGCCGTCGCGGCGTCGACCCGCTCGCCGGTGAGCGCCATCCACGCCGTCCGGGCCGCACCGATGCGTCGCGGCACCGAGACCGTGCCGCCGGCCCCGGGGACGAGGCCGTACGCCAGCTCGGGCAGTGAGCACCACGTGCCGGGTGTGGCGACGACCCGGTCGGCGAACGCCGCCACCTCGATGCCGGCGCCGACGCACGCGCCGTGCAGGAGCGCCGTCGTGGGCACCGGGACGCGGTCCAGCGCCGCGCCCGGGTGG
>JAEVZA010000269.1 GCA_023392475.1 Actinomycetes bacterium
GGGCGACCCCCTTGCCGGCGGGCGACGTGCCGAGCACGACCGCCCGCATGCCGGGGCGGTCCCGGAGCGCGACCGCGAGGTCCCGCACCTCGTCGCGGCTGTCCGCCTCGACGCGGGCGACGAGCACGCCGTCGACCGCCGACGCTGCCAGGTCCTCGGCCTGCGACCCGGCGAGCTGCCGGCGCAGCGCCTTGACCTCGTCCCGAACGCCCTTGAGCTCGGTGACGCGCTTCTGGATGCCGTCGAGCAGGTCCTCGACGGGCACGCCGAGCAGCTGCGCCGCCGCGGCGACGGTGTCCTCCTCGGCGCGCAGCCGGTCGATGGGACCGGTGCCGGTCACCGCCTCGACGCGGCGGATGTTCGAGCCGATGGAGCTCTCGGACACGACCTTCAGGGGCCCGATGTCCCCCAGGGCGCGGACGTGGGTGCCGCCGCACAGCTCGATCGAGTGGTGCCCCGCCTCGAGGACCCGCACGACCTCGCCGTACTTGTCCCCGAAGAACATGATCGCCCCGAGCCGTCGCGCCTCGTCCATGGTCGTCTCGAAGTGGTGGACGGGCGCGTTGCCCAGGATCTCGTGGTTGGCGAGGTCCTCGATCGCCCGCAGCTGCTCCGCCGTGACCTGCGCGTGGTGGGAGAAGTCGAAGCGGAGCCGATCGGGGCCGACCATCGATCCCTGCTGCTTCACGTGGTCGCCGAGCACCTCGCGCAGGGCCCAGTGCAGCACGTGGGTGCCGGTGTGGTTGCGGCGGATCGCGGCGCGGCGCTCGACGTCGATCGTGGCCGTGGCCTCCTGGCCCGGTTCGATCGTGCCCTCCACCACCTCGACCGTGTGGCGGTGCAGCCCGGGCAGGGCGAAGGTCGTGTCGAGCACGCGGGCCGTGCCCGTGGGCGTGGTGATCGTGCCGGTGTCGCCGACCTGGCCGCCCGACTCCGCGTAGAACGGCGTGCGGTCGAGGAAGACGCCGTCGCCGACGACGGCGAGGACCGTGGCGGACGACGAGTCCTCCTCGCGACCGGTGAACAGCGTGGGGCCGTGCTCGGCGAGGAGCGCGCGCTCCGCCTCCACCTCGTCGCCGTGCGCCACGCCCGTGCGCCTGCCGGCGGCCCGGGCCGCCTCGCGCTGCGCCGCCATCTCGGAGCGGAAGCCCTCGACGTCGACCGCGACGCCGCGCAGCTCGGCCATCTCCTCGGTGACCTCGAGCGGGAACCCGTAGGTGTCGTGCAGCTTGAACGCCACCGGGCCGGGGAGCACGCCGTCGTCGCCGAGGCGGTCGAGCTCCTCGTCGAGGAGGACCGAGCCCCGCGCCAGGGTGCGCCGGAACCCCTCCTCCTCGCGACCGATCGTGTCGACCACCGCGGTGCGCTGGCGCTCGAGGTCGGGGTAGGCGCGGCTCATGATCCCGATGCAGCGCTCGACGAGCGGCGGCAGGACGAGCCGGTCGACGTCGAGCATGTAGGCGAACCGCACCGCCCGGCGGATGATGCGCCGCAGGACGTAGCCGCGGTCCTCGTTCGAGGGCACCACGCCGTCGGACACGAGGAACGCCGCGGTGCGGGTGTGGTCCGCGAGCAGGCGCAGCGCGATGTCGGACAGGTCGGCTTCGCCGATCCGGCGGCCCGTGACCGACTGCGCCTCGTCCACGAGGAGCGACAGCACGTCGGCCGAGTACACCGACGTGCTGCCGGCGAGCACCGCGAGCATCCGCTCGAGGCCCGCGCCCGTGTCGATGTTGCGCGTGGGCAGGTCGGTCAGCGTGCCGTCGGCGCCGCGGAAGTACTGCTGGAACACGAGGTTCCAGATCTCGACGTAGCGGTGCTCGGCCTCGGGGTTGGCCGGGCCGCCCTCGGGCCCGACGTCGGGGCCGTAGTCGAAGAACAGCTCGGAGCTCGGGCCGCACGGCCCGGTCTCCCCCATCTCCCAGAAGTTGTCCTTGTCCAGGCGCTGGAGGCGGGCCTCGGGAAACCCGACCTCGTCGCGCCAGATGGCCGCGGCCTCGTCGTCGGAGACGTGGCAGGTCACCCACAGGCGGTCGCCGTCGATGCCCAGCACCTCGGTGACGAACTCCCACGCCCAGGTGATCGCCTCGAGCTTGAAGTAGTCGCCGAAGCTGAAGTTGCCGAGCATCTCGAAGAACGAGAGGTGGCGCGGCGAGCGGCCGATGGCGTCCAGGTCGTTGTGCTTCCCACCGGCGCGGACGCAGCGCTGCACCGAGGCCGCCCGCCCCGGGACGTACGGCACCGCCTCCTCGCCGAGGAAGAGCGGGACGAACGGCATCATCCCCGAGTTCGTGAACATCGGGGCCGACGGGTGCGTCGGGATGAGGCCCGACGACGGGACGATCGCGTGCTGGCGCTCGGCGAAGAACCCCGTCCAGGCGCGCCGCAGCCCGTCGGCCGTGGTGATGGGCGCGGACGGGGGGCTCATGGTCCGGTCATCGTACCGGCGCGAGCCCCCGGCCCCGGCAGCGGTTCCGCGCCGGGGCTACCAGGACGCCGGTCTGGTCGGCGCCCGCCCGCCGCTCGCGACGCGGTGGTTCGTGCCCCGCTGGGCCCGCCCGCCGTCGCGCTGCGCGGTCAGCTCCTCCTCGCGGTCCCGCATGGCCGTTCGGCCCTCGCTGACGGCGTCGGCGAC
>JAEVZA010000278.1 GCA_023392475.1 Actinomycetes bacterium
ACCTGGAGCGGCTCGCGGGGCGGCTCGACGTGGTCGGCGGGCGGCCCGAGCCGCCGGCCCGGCTCCACGGCGACCTCTGGGCGGGCAACCGGCTGGTCGGCGCCGACGGCGCGAGCTGGTTGATCGACCCGGCCGCCCACGGCGGCCACCGCGAGTTCGACCTCGCCATGATGCGGCTGTTCGGCGGGTTCGGCGACCGGTGCTTCGCCGCCTACGACGAGGCGTCGCCGCTCGCGGACGGCTGGGAGGAGCGCGTGGCGCTGCACCAGGTCGCGCCGCTCGTCGTCCACGCGGTGAAGTTCGGCGGCCGCTACGTCGCCGCGGCCACCGACGCCATCCGCCGCTACGTCTGAGCCCCCGCCCTCGCCCGCTCTGCGATGCGCCACGGGGTCGTGCGCCCCGGGTGGTGCATCACAGAGGGGGCGGGCGCACGCGTCAGGGGCGGCGGTCCCAGGAGCGGCGGTCGTGGCGGGCCATGTCCCCCGCGAGCGCGACGAGCTGGTGGTGCAGCTCGTCGGGATCGCCGCGGCCCCACTTGCCGTGGCCGGGGAGCACCCACTCGAACCGGGCCTGGTCGGCGAGCCGTGCCATCGACGCCGTCAGCGCCTCCCACGAGTACCAGGTGGCGCCGCCGAACACGTCGAGGTGGCCCCTGGCCGGGTTGAGGTACAGCGAGTCGCCGGTCAGGAGCAGCCGGTCGTCGACGTGGTACACGACGCTGCCGCGCGTGTGGCCGGGGACCGGGAGGAGGCGCACGCCGTCGTCGACGTCGACCGGGTCCTCGCCGTCGACCACGTCGGTGGCGTACGGCGCGGCCGCGGCGTCGTCGGCGTGGATCCAGACGCGGGCGCCGAAGCGCTCGGCGTAGCGATCCGCGTCGGCGACGTCGTCCCGGTGGCTCAGCAGCACGTGGCGCACGCCGCCGAGCGCCTCGATCGAGCGGGCGAGCGCCGGCGACCACGACGGGCTGTCGACGAGGAGGTTCCCCTCCGGCCGGGTGAGCAGGTAGCTGTGGGCGCCGAAGGACGACCGGTCGTTGTGGCCGCAGAGCAGGACGCCCTCGTCGAGCGCCCACGGGAAGACGCCGTCCGGGGTCGGCAGGTGCGAGCGGGTGCCGATGGAGCGGGTCGGGCAGGCCAGCGTGGCGCGCCACATCGCAGCCACGTCCTCGTCGGTCGCGGGCTGGCGGACCACGACGGACAGGCCCTCGTCGTCGGCCTCGATCAGCTCGGGCGCGTAGTGGCGGGCGACGTCGCAGTCGATGCAGCGGGTGTCCGCGTACCAGTCGCCGGCGACGTTGAGCGGGTGGGCGGCGTCCGGTCGTGCCACGGGCCCGAGGCTACGACGCCGATCTGCCTGATCCGCTGCGGTCGGCGCTCGCCGAAGGGGATCGAGGCCCCCCGTCGCGCCGATCCGGCGGGCGCAGCGGGACGTCCGGGTCCTCCCGGACGCTGAGCGTCCGTGCGGACCCCCCTACTTCCCGGGGGCGTCCATCGATTCGAGGCGGAGCGTGGCGTCGACGAGGAGGCGGAAGCGCCCGCGGCCGGTGCCCTCGAGCCGGATCGGCGCGTCGCGGTCCTGGAGCCGGCGCTTCAGCAGGATCAGCCGGCTCTCCAGGTTGTCCCGGTACTCCGGCAGCTCCAGCGTCGGGTCGAGGCGCACCTCGCGGTTCGTGAAGTCGACCCGCCCGTCCTGGTCGAACTGCCCGAGGAGCGACCACAGGATGCGGCCGGCGACGCCCTTGATGAGGTACTCGCCGTCGAGGAACGTGCTGCCGTCTCCGGGGAAGAACCGCACGTGGAGCTCGTCCACCGCCGGGGCGGCGGCGACGGGGGCCGACGGCGCGGCACCGGGATCGCGCGCGCCGGCGCGGTCGGCCTCGATCGCGGCCGCGACCTGGGCCGCCACGAGCGCGAGCAGCTGCTCGTCCGACTCGTCGAACCCGACGCGCTCCAGCCGCTCGACGAGCAGCACGCCCACGAGCTGGCCGAGCGCCAACGCGGGCGCCGCGAGCTGGCTCTCGGCGTGCGCCAGCAGCGGCAGCCGGATCTCGCGCTCCGCGTGCACGCCGTGCTCCTCGAACGACTCCCGCACGCTCCGGCCGTAGCGGTCCATCTGGCGGATGTCGCCGACCCGGACGGTGGTGCCCCGCTGGGCGGCCAGCCCGGCCACGCCCTCGCCGATCGCCACCTCGGAGCCGACGCCCTGGTCCGGGTAGCCGTGGCTGGCGATCGTGTAGAGCGACCGGCCGTCCTCCGCGAGGAGCATGAGCACGGAGTGCCGGTAGCCGAGCAGCTCGTCGAGCCCGGTGCCGACGGCGTCGACGAGGGCGTCGAGGTCCTGGCAGCGCGCCAGCCGGGCGCTGAGCTCCACGAGCCCGCGGGTGCGGTCCACGGGTGCGGGCGCGTCGTCGACGCGGGGCCGCACGGGCCGGACGTCGAGCACTCGGTAGATGTCGGCGGCCCGCAGCCGGAAGACGTCCTGCATCCCCGACAGCGCGGCCACGAGGTCGACGTCGTCCCGCAGCCGCTCGAACACGGGCCCGCGGCGCTCGGTGCGCTCGTAGGCGAGCTCGAGGCGGAACTCGTCGTAGGTGAGGGGGTCAATGAGCAGCACGCAGGCCCGGGGGTTCTCCGCGAGGTTGCGTGCGGTCTTCGAGAAGAACTGGTTCGAGAGGGCGACGCGCTCGTCGTCCACGCGGCGGACGCGGGACAGGTACGTGACGTTCGGCGTCCCCGACGCGGAGGCCGTGGCCACGACGGCCGGGATCGCCCCCTCGAAGCAGCGGTCGAGCTCGGACAGGGGGAGGGGCGCCCCGCCGTCGTCATGGTCGTCCGGCCCGGTGACGCCGCCGCCCGCGCCCGCGCCCTCGACGCCGGCCGGTCCCGCGGTCACGTGCCGGGACCCACCGGTGCGCCCGCACCGGGTCCGGGGGTCTGGTCGTAGTGCTCCTCCACCCGCACCGTGCACACGGCGAGGCGGCGGGGAGCGATGCGCTCGAGCAGCTCCCGGTCGACGTGGTCGGCCTCGCAGATCGCCGCGAACGTCATCCGCTTGTGGCGCGAGCTCGTGGCCACGTCGTCGGGGCCGAGCTCCTCGAGCCCCACGATGTGGCCCTTGGCCTGGCTGGAGCGCACGGTGACGGGGTCCGCGCCCGTGATGGCGATGGGCCCGCCCGGGACGAAGGCGCCGGCGGAGGCCGCCACGTCGTCGGCGTCCAGCACGAGCCGGACGAGGTCGGGGTCGTCGGGGGAGCGGACCACGCCCCAGCCCCGCGTCGCGAACGGCACGCCGCGCTCGTCGACGGTGGCCACGAGCAGCGCGTTGCCGTCGGTCAACCGGGTGAACGGGTCCTCAGCCATGGCGTTACGACGTTCTTAGCAAACGCTGAGCGGCCTTTGAGGACCGCCGCCGCCCCGCCGCCCCGACGATGGATCCGACGACCTCCGGAACGGCCGGGGGCCTCGCCCGAGGAGCTGACATGTACGAGCAGACGACCCCGACCGCCACCCACACCGCCGCCCCGCTCGGCGCCGACGGCCTGGCCCTCGCCGGCCGCCCCGACCCGTTCGACTTCGGCGTGGTCGCCGTCGACCTCTACCGCGACATCCACAAGGGCATCCGCGCCGAGCTGTTCGCGGTGACCGGGGAGGCCGGCTCGCTGGACCCCGCCGACCGCCTGGGGCGGGCGTCGCTCGCCGGGCACGTCGGGAGCGTCGTCGACCTGCTCGTCGACCACGCCGGGCACGAGGACGCGGCGGTGCAGCCGATCCTGGAGCGGCAGCTGCCGGTGCTCGCCGGCCTGGTGGAGGCCGACCACCGGTCGCTCGAGGACCGGATGGTCACGCTGCGGGAGATCGCCGACGGCGCCGTCGACGCGCCGGCCCCGCAGCAGCGGGCCCACACCCACCAGCTGTACCTGGAGCTCGCCTCCTTCACGGCGTCGTACCTGCGCCACCAGGACATGGAGGAGCGCGTCGTCATGCCGGCGCTCGAGCTGGCGATCGGCGCGCAGGACGTGCTGGCCGTCCACCAGTCCATCGTGTCGAGCATCCCGCCGGACCAGATGGCGCAGTCGCTCGCCCTCATGCTCCCCGCGATGAACGTGGACGACCGGACGGAGCTGCTCGGCGGGATGCAGGCGGGCGCGCCGCCCGAGGTGTTCGAGGGCGTGTGGAGCCTGGTGGGCTCGGTGCTCGTGCCGGCCGACGTGCGGGCCCTCGCCGTGCGCCTGGGCCGGGACGCCTGACCCGCTCGCCGCCGAACCGGTCAACGGGTGACCGGTTCGGCTGCGATCATGCGGGGGTGCGTGCGGACCGACTGGTGGCCATCCTGCTGATGCTGCAGCGCCGCGGTCGGGTGACGGCCGCGGAGGTCGCCGACGAGCTCGAGATCTCGGAGCGGACCGCCCGCCGCGACCTCGAGGCGCTCGGCATGGCCGGGGTGCCGGTGTACTCGCGGCAGGGCCGGGGCGGCGGGTGGGAGCTGCTGGGCGGCGGCCGCACCGACCTCAGCGGCCTGACCGCCGACGAGGCCCGGGCGCTGTTCATGGTCGCCGGGCCGGCGTCGGGGACGGCGCCCGAGGTCCGGGCGGCGCTTCGCAAGCTGGTCCAGGCGCTGCCGGAGCCGTTCCGCACCTCGGCCGAGGCGGCGTCGGCGGCGGTCGTGGTGGACCCGTCGGGCTGGGACGAGGACCGTGGCGGCCGCGCCGATCCCGCCCACCTGGAGGACCTCCAGCACGCCGTCGTGGCCGCCGTGCAGGTCGACCTCGGGTACCGGGCCCGGGACGGCGCGGTCTCGGAGCGCCGGGTGCACCCGCTCGGCCTCGCGAGGAAGGGCCGGGTCTGGTACCTCGTGGCGGGCACGGAGGCGGGCCGGCGGACCTTCCGGGTCGACCGGGTCACGGCCGTCCACCCGTCGGAGGAGCCGGTCGACCGACCCGACGGGTTCGACCTCGACGAGGAGTGGACCGCCGTCGTCCGGGCCATGGACGACATGCGCACGCCGCTGCGCGTCGCCGCGCTCGCCGACCCCGACCTCCTCCGCGTCCTGCGCATGGCGCTGGGCAACCGGTTGGTCGTGGGCGACGTGCGCCCCGACGGTCGCGTGGAGGTCGTGCTGCGCGGGCACGGCGTGCCGGCGTTGGCCGGTGAGATCGCGGGGTTCTGCGACGGCCTCGAGGTGCTCGACCCGCCGGAGCTCCGGGACCGGCTCGCCGGCATCGGGCGGCGCCTCGTCGAGCGCTACGACGGCGCGGGCGGGGCGGCGCGATGACCGCCCCGGGGACCTCGTCGCCGTCGTGGTCGGCGTCGCTGCCGACGCCCGCCGCCCGCAACCTCGCCGTGCACCTGCGACCCGACGCGGTCCGGCAGGTCCGCGGCGGCCACCCCTGGGTGTTCGACGGCTCCGTGCGGCGCGTCACCGGCGGGGCCGACGGGCGCGGCACGGGCGCGCCCGGCGACCTCGCCGTGCTGTTCGACGGCGACCGGCGGTTCGTCGGCATCGGACTCTGGGACCCGACGTCGCCGATCGTGGTGAAGGTGCTGCACCACGGCGACCGGGCACGGATCGACGACGCCTTCCTCGGCGCCGCCGTCCGGGACGCGGTGGCCCGGCGGTCGGCGCTGCACGCCGAGGCCACTGCCGGCACCACGACCGGGTACCGGCTGGTCCACGGCGAGAACGACGGGCTGCCGGGCGTCGTGCTGGACCGGTACGGCGGCAGCGCCGTCCTCAAGCTCTACACGCCGGCGTGGTTCCCCCACCTCCCGGCGCTCGTCGCCGCGGTCGAGGCCGCGGCGGGGCCCGATCGGCTCGTGCTCCGCCTCGCCCGCAACGTCTCGGCGGGTCCGACGCACGGGCTGGACGACGGGACCGTCCTGCTCGGCGACGCCCCCGACGGACCCGTCCTGTTCCGGGAGCACGGCCTCGCGTTCGAGGCCGACGTCGTGCACGGCCAGAAGACCGGCACGTTCCTCGACCAGCGTGACAACCGCGCCCTCGTCGCCGCCCGCTGCCGCGGCGCTGGCGTGCTCGACGTGTGCTCGTGCACCGGCGGCTTCACCGTGCACGCCGCCGCCGGCGGCGCGCGCCGCGTCGTCAGCGTCGACCAGAGCCGCCCCGCGCTCGCCGCGACGGCCCGGAACCTCGGCCGCAACGCGTCGGTGCCCGGCGTGACGGCCGCGGCCCACGAGGCGGTCGCCGACGACGCGTTCCGGGCCCTCACCGACCTCGCCCGGCGCGGGGAGCGCTTCGACGTGGTCGTGGTCGACCCGCCCTCGTTCGCCTCGCGGCGCACCGAGGTGGCGCGCGCCCTCGACGCGCACGCCCGGCTCACCGGCCTCGCCGTCGAGGTCCTCCGGGACGGCGGCACCCTCTTCCAGGCGTCGTGCTCGAGCCGCGTCGGGGCCGACGCGTTCGAGGCCGCGGTGGTTCGGGGCGCGGCCCGGGCCGCCGCCCGCCTCTGCGACCTGCAGCGCACCGGTCAGCCGGCCGACCACCCGGTCGGCTTCCCCGAGGGCGCCTACCTGCACGGCGTCCTCGCCACCGTCCGCCGCACCGACTGACGCCCGCCCGCCCTCCCGCCCCACCACGTTCTGTGATGTGGATCCGGGGTCAAGACCCCCGATCCACAACACAGAACGGTGGTCGGGGAGTCGTGCCGCGAATCACGAGCGGGCGGCGGCGTGGGTGCGCGACGGTGGGGGCCGTGGCCCGGCCCTTCCGCTCCGACCGCGGCTGGTCCTTCGACGTGGACGTGGACCGGCTCTGGGACCGCTTCACGACCGTGGAGCAGTACGTCGAGTGGTGGCCGTGGCTCCGGTCGTTCGACCCCGCCGACGGCTTCCGGACCGGGGCGTGCTGGCGCTGCGTGGTGGCACCGCCGCTCCCGTACGTCGTGCGCTTCACCGTGCAGCTCGACCGCATCGACGAGGGTCGACGGGTGGATGCGACGGTCCGGGGCGACGTGCGCGGCGGCGCGGTGCTCACGGTCGACGGCGACGGCGACGGCGGGAGCACGGCCCGGCTCCGCTCGGAGCTGGCGCCCGCGAACCCGGTCCTGCGCAGCGTCGGCCGCGTCGCCCGGCCGATGGTCGAGTGGGGCCACGACTGGGTGCTCGACCAGGGCCTCCGCCAGTTCGTCGCCGCCGCGCTCCACGACGCCTGACCCGCGAGCCGCACCGGGAACCGGTGTCGGACCCGGTGCCCGGCGGTGGCAGCATCGGGACATGCGCTTCTCGGTGTGGCCCAACCTGCTCCAGCCGGCGGACGACGTCTTCGGTGTCGCCACCCACGCCGACCGGACGGGGTGGGACGGCGTGTGGGTCGCCGACCACTTCATGGGCGACGGCGCCGGCTTCGGTGCGGAGGACACGCCGACGCTCGAGGCGACCGCGGTCCTCGCCGCGCTGGCGACGTCGACCGAGCGGGTCCGCCTCGGCCCCCTGGTCCTCGGGGCGACCTACCGGCACCCCGCCGTGCTGGCCAAGTGGGCGGCAACGGTCGACGTCGTGAGCGGCGGGCGCCTCGTGCTCGGCATCGGCGCGGGGTGGCAGCTCAACGAGCACGAGCAGTACGGGATCGAGCTCGGCCCGCCGCGGGACCGAATCGCCCGGCTCGACGAGGCGTGCACGGTCATCACGTCGCTGCTGCGCGAGGGCCGCACCACGTTCGACGGCCGCTGGTACCGGCTCGACCGCGCGATCTGCGAGCCGAAGCCGCTGCAGTCACCGCTGCCGCTGCTGGTCGGCGGCAAGGGCGACCGGATGCTCGGGCTCGTCGCCCGGCACGCGGACGAGTGGAACATGTGGGGCCTGCCCGACACCGTCGCGGCGCGCGCCGCGGTCCTCGACCGGCGTTGCGAGGCCATCGGCCGCGACCCCGCGTCGATCCGCCGGTCGACGCAGGCGCTGCTGCTGCCCACCGACGACCCGGACCGCGCCCGGGCGTTCCTCGACGCGGTGGCGCCCCGCGCCGCGGTGGCCGGCTCGTGGGACGAGATCGTCGAGGTCGTCGGCGGGTGGCGCGAGGTCGGCATCGACGAGGTCGTGGTGCCCGACTCGCCGCTCGGTCGCGGCGCCCGGCGCCTGGAGCTGCTCGACGGCCTGCTCGAGGCGTTCGCACCGTTCCGCTGACGAGCCCCCACCCGCGAAGCCGCCCGCACAGGAACTCGGTCGTAGGAGGTCGGAGCGGGTCTGCTCGGAGCGGTCGGCTCGGAGCGCCGGTTCAGCGGCCGCCGTGGCGGTCGTCGGGGCTGAGGAGGGCGTGGAGGTCGGCGGCGTCGCCGTCGTGGACCACCTCGCCGTTGGCGAGCATGATCCCGCGCTCGAACCGGTCGATCACGTCGGGGTCGTGGGTGGCGACGACGATCGTGGCGCCGTTGTCCCGCGCCTCGTCGAGGAGGTCCAGGAAGGCGAGCCGCCCGGGCGCGTCGAGGCCGACGAACGGCTCGTCCACGAGCAGGATCGAGAACGGCCGGCAGAGCGCGACCGCGATCGCCGTCTTCTGCCGGAGGCCGCGGCTGAACTGCGACGGCAGCTGGTCCTCGCGCTCGCCCAGGCCGAGCTGCACGATCAGCTCGTCGATGACCTCGTCCTCGCCCTGCCCGCCGTGCATGCGGTTGATGTACTCGACGTGCTCGCGCACGCTGAGGTCGTCGTAGAGCACCGGCGTGTCGGGCAGCCACGAGCGCTCGGCGCGTGCCGCCATCGTGTCGTTCGGGCGGCCGTGGATGCGGACCTCGCCGCTGGTCGGCTCGAGGACGCCCGCCACCATGCTCAGGAGCGTCGACTTGCCGGAGCCGTTGTGGCCCACGAGCACGACCGACTGGCCCACGGGGACCTCGAGGTCCACCTCCTCGAGCGCCGCGACGTCGCCGTAGTACTTCGAGAGCTCCTCGACCTGGAGCGCCGGCGGTCGGTCCGGCTTCCTCGACTTGCTTCGCCTGCTCATGGGGTCTCCGTCCCGTTCCCTCTCGTCGCGCCTCCGTCGGCGCCGCACCCGCTCACCCTGAACCGCCGGTCACCCGGGCGCCCCGCCGTCACGAGGAGCCACCCATGCCGGCCTCGGCGAGCGAGCGGTGGATGTCGGCGCGGAACCGGACCCACCCGAACACCGCCGCGCACAGGAGCACGACCGGCACGCCGGCGGTCACTGCCGCGGTCGTCGCGACCCGCCCGTGCTCGGCGGCGGCCCGGGCCACGAGGACGGGCACGAAGCCGATCACCGCGATCGCCGGGGGCCACGCGGTGCGGAACAGCAGCCGCGGCCCGGCCACCTCGGGCGGGATGAACGCCTCGGACGTGCTGTCGAGGATCGCCTCCGACACGACGGTCACCGCCGCGCCCGCCACGCCCGCCAGGGCCGCGGGCAGCAGCGCGATCGCGCCGACCTGCAGGACCATCGGCGACGGGTCCACCAGGTACGCCGTCGCCACCGCGACGACGCCGACGCCGATCATGACGACGACCGGTTCGGCGAGGTGGCGGAACAGCACGAGCCCGTCGACGACGGGTTGGCCGGTCAGCAGGCCCGGGTGGTCGATGTCCTGGGCGAGCGGCTCCTCCGCGTCGAGCGCGGCCACGTAGGCGACGAGGCCGCACACGATGATCAGCGGGGTGGTGCCGCTCCACATGGCGCGTGCCGCGAGGCCGGCGGCGATGCCGAGCACGACGACCCGGACGACCCGGACCACCGGCCAGCGGGCGATGCTGCGGATGTCCCGCGCCATCACGGGGAAGCGACGGGCGATCGGGCGGGGGAGGCCGGGGAACCACGGCCGGCCACGCGGCCGCTCCGAGGCGAGCTGGCGCCGCAGCAGCACGACGGTCCGGAGGTCCTGCTGGGTGACCGCGAAGCGGAGCTGCCCGACGAGCGCGGTCCGCCGACGCGCGGCCTCGATGGACAGCCCGCCGATCACGAGCAGGCCGATGATCGGCAGCGCGACCGCGACCGGCACGGGGACCAGGGAGAAGGGGTCGAAGTGCAGCGGCCACACGACGATGCGGCCGAGGAACGTCGTGGGTGCGGCCGGCGCGTACCCCGTCGCGTCGGCGAGGCCCCAGAGGACGAGGATCCAGGCCAGCGCCAGCATCAGCCAGCGGTTCACGACCCGCGACGAGGTCACCAGCCCGGCGCCGAGCGCGAGGGCCATCGTCGCGGCACCGAACACCGCGCCGGAGCCGAACCAGGGGAGCGCGGCGCCGTTGAGCCGCTGGTCGAGGAGGCCGGCGACGAGGCCGCCGAGCACCGCACCGCCGAGCACGCCGTAGGCGAGGATGCCGACGGTCGGGCGGCGCAGCGTGATCCCGCGGTCGACCGGTGCGAGCAGGAGGTGGTGGACGTCCTGGACCTCGAGGGCGACGGGGCCGCCGCGCGATCCGGAGCGCACGCCCATGAGGATGATCACCGCGCTGAGGAGGCCGATCCACGCCGGGCCCTTGTCGACGAGCGTGGCGGTCTGCGACTCGGAGAACTTGTCGTCGCCGATGAACCCCGAGGCGAAGATGACGGCGACGATGGCGGCGAGCGTCGTCGTGTAGGCGCGGTAGGCGAGCTCGCCCCACTCCTTGTCGCCGAGGCGCCGGCGGCGGCGGTCGCGACGGAGGTCGGCGACGGCCTGGCGCTGCTCCGGCTGGTCGAGCGGCAGCCCGGTCGCGCTGCCGGCGTCGAAGCCCGACTCGCCCAGGTGCTCGGCGAGCTCGTCGCCGTCGTCCGGACCGTCGTCGACCGCGTCCGTGTCCACGGTCGCGCCGTCGTCGGACGCCTCGTCCTCCGGCCCGTCGTCGGTGCTTCCCGTCGCCACGCCCTGAGTCTTGCCACCGCGGGGGTGGTGTGCCGAATCCGTGGCGGCGCGACCACTCGGCGGCGGGCACGCCGGAGGTCGACCGGCAGCGAGGGGAGCCGGGGTGCTTGACCCGCGCGGTGTGTCGGGCGACACTCTCGGCCCGTGGGGGGCGTGACGGGGGACGATGCGACGGCGCGGCAGGACCCGGCCGCGCCGATCGAGCTGGGGCCGGGGTCCCTGCTGTGGCGGTGGGCCGGGGACAACCGGCTGGGCTTCACCGGGCTGGCCGCCGGCATCCTGCAGTTGATGCACCCGGGCCTCGGCGCCGGCGTGGTCCAGCACTCGGCGTTCTTCACCGAGCCGTGGGACCGCATCTTCCGCTCGATCCCCGAGATCATCGGCGTGGTCTACGACGGCCCGGAGGCCGAGGCGACCGGCACCCGCGTGCGCGACTACCACCGCCGCATCCGCGGCACCGACGAGCAGGGCCGGGCCTACAGCGCGCTGAAGCCGGAGACGTTCTGGTGGGCGCACGCGACCTTCCAGTTCGCGGTCGAGCGGGTGGCCGACCGCTTCGACACGCACCAGCTCGACCGAACGGACCGGGAGCGGCTCTACCGCGAGGGCGTCGAGTGGTACCGGCGCTACGGCGTGAGCACTGCTCCTGTCCCGGCCGACCGGGCCGAGTTCCGCGACCGCTGGCACCACTACTGCGACGACGTGCTCGAGATGACGGTCGCCGCCGAGCGGGCGATCGACATGGCCCTGCACGACAAGGTCGAGGACCTCCCCGGCCTCCCGTGGTGGACCCAGCCGATCCAGCGGGAGCTGATCACCCCGATCTTCCGGCTCACCGCGATCGGCGGCCTGCCCGCGCGCGTGCGCCGACGCTTCGACCTGCCGTGGGGCGCGTTCGAGGCCGCGCAGCTGCGGACGTTCGAGGTGTGGGTGCGCGAGAGCTGGCGGTTCGTGCCGCGGTCGATGCGCTGGGCCCCGCGGGCTGCCGAGGGCTGGAAGCGCGAAGCCCGCGCCCGGCGTGCCGAGCTCGCGGCCGGCGCCGCCGCCTAGCGCCCGGACGACTCTTCGTCCGCGACTCCGGGCTCGGCTCCGCCGTCCTCGAGGACATCAGCAGACTCGCCGTCGTCACCCTGGTCGTCGTCCGGTGCGTCGACCCGCGACACCGTCAGCACCCGCGTCCGACCGATGCCCTTGAGGTCGAACGTGCGGCGCACCCGCCGCACGACGAGGTCGTCTCGGCCGTCGAGCTCGTCGACGCAGTCCCGCGGCACCATCACCGTGCCGCGGCGGGCGACGCCGGTCAGGCGGCTGGCGAGGTTCACCGTCGGCCCGAACACGTCGCCGCCGATCGTGATCGACGGCCCGTGCGCCACGCCGCAGTGCAGCTCCAGCTTGGGCGTGCTCGTCGCCGCGCGCTCCACGAGGTCGAGCCCGATGTCGACGCCGGTGCCCAGGTCGTCGGCCACGAACATGACCTCGTCGCCGATGAGCTTCACGACGCGGCCGCCCCGCGCGGAGACGACGTCGAACGCGGCCTCCTCGAAGGAGTCGACGACGTCGGCGAGGTCCCCGGCCGCGGCCTTGCGGGACATCTTCGAGAACCCGGAGATGTCGGCGAAGCCGACGGCGGTGTCGGTGACGTCGTCACCCGACGCCCCGAGCCACCGACCGAGCGCCGCGACGAGGTGCCGCCGCCAGACGTACACGACCGAGTCCTCGAGCAGCGCGAGCAGCGACGTGTCGGGGTCCTGCTCCAGCGAGTGGATGCGTTCCCACGGTGTGGCGGTCGGGTCGGGCGGCGGCAACGCCTCCAGCACGTCGTCGAGCACACCGGCCTGCGCCTCGGCGATCCGCGAGAACGACGCGCCGAGCAGCCGTGCGAGGCGCAGCACGTCCTGGTCGTCGAGGAGGTCGGAGCCGACGAGTGCGAGGAGTCGGCGCGCCATCTCCACGTCCGCGTCGCCGAACGCCACCTCGTCCTCGGGCACCTCGGCGAAGCCCATGGCCCGCCACCACCGGACCATGTCCTCGTGGCCGATGCCGACGAGGCGCTCCATGTCCTTCCGGCGGTACTCGGGCGGGTCGAGCCCGACGAGCTCGGCGAGGGCCCGTGCGTCGTGCGGGACGGGGTCGTCCGCGGTGCCGCTCATCCGGGCGTCGTCGAGACGTCGGCCATGGATCCTCCCGATTCGGGTCGGCCCGCGATCTTGCCAGGTCGGCCGCCGCCGCGGCGGCCGCGGTCAGGCCCGCCGGACCGTGACCGACACCTCGGTCGCACCGGCGTCGGGCACGACGGTGAGCCGCCCGGCGTCGGGTGCCGAGGTCACGGTCCCGCCGGTGACGTCCGCGGCGTAGCCGGTGGGGTACGCCCGCTGCGGCACGACGATGCTGGTCGGCGCGGTGATCGCCGGGTCGGGCGCGTAGCGGAACGTGAACGCTCCGGTCGCTGGGTCGAAGCGCTGCGCCAGCGGAGTGCCCGCCGTGGCCTGCGCGTACGTCCGCACGAGCTGGCTCTGCACCTCGGACGGGTACGTCCCCTTGTGCCAGTGGAACCAGGAGACGAGGTCGCGGTCGGCGAGCCGGGTCGTCTCGGTCGAGTTCAGCGGGCTGTGCGACGCGCCGAACTCGGTGAGCACCGCGGGGGCGCCCCACCGGCGGGCGGTGGCGCCGGAGCGCGAGAAGGCGTCGGCGAACCGGCCGTCGCACCAGGTCTGCTCCGCGCTCGACGGCTCGACGGGCTCACCCGAGTCCGTGCCGAGGCAGTACGCGTGGAACGAGAGCACGACGCCGGCACTCCCCGAGGCGGTGGGCGTCACGTCGGGGACGGGCATCGAGGCGCCGGCGTACACCGGGTACATCCCCTCGCCCTCCCACCACACGGGCAGGTCGGGGGCGACGGCGCGCACGGCGTCGGTCACGGTCGCGCTGCGCCGGGCGACCAGCTGGTCGATCGCCGGGCAGCCGCCCGCCACGCAGGAAAGGAACGGCGTCCCGGGGAACGGCTCGTTGAGCACCTCGATCCCGATCACGGCGGGGGAGCCTGCGACGCGCGCCGCCAGCGCGGCTGCGCCCTGCGCGAAGGCGTCGACCACGCCGACGCCCGGTGCCACCTCCGCGTTCGCCCACCAGTCGTCCCACTGCCGCAGGGACCGCGGCGACGTGTAGGCGGCCGCCCAGCCGATCGACTCGAGGCCCGCGGGCGGGCGGTCGTCGAGCGCCGCCGCGGCCGGCGTCGTCGCCCACGACGGCATGCCGGTGAACACGTCCTGGTGGAGGTCGAGCAGCACCCAGATCCCGTGGGCGGCGAGTGCGTCGATCGTGGTCGTCACGAGGTCGAGGTAGGCCTCGTCGACCTGTCCCGGCGCGGGCATCAGGGCGGCGGGCCACACGCCGAGGCGGATCCCGTTGAACCCGTCGCGGTCGAGGGCGGCGAGGTCGGTCGGGCCGAGGTCGCCGTCGGTGGCGGGGGAGACCCAGGGCGCGGACTTGGCGACGGAGTTCACCCCGTGGATCTGGACGACCCGGCCCGTCGCGTCGACGAGGTCGGCGCCGCGCACGTGGAGCGGCCCCACCACATCGGGCGCGGCGACCGTGACGGCGTCCGCGGCGTCGGGCAGCTGCACCAGCGGGGCCGGCGTCGCGCAGGCGGCCACCACGGCGGTCGCGAGCACCACGAGGCCGGCGGCCAC
>JAEVZA010000316.1 GCA_023392475.1 Actinomycetes bacterium
GGTCGGCGGTGGCCGAGGTGTCGGGGTCGTCGCCCCGCTCCTCCGGCCCGTCGACCGGGTCGGGCACCTGCCCGGCGCGCAGGCCCTGCGCCTTGACCAGGGCGTCGGCGACCACGGCGGTGACGGCGGCGCCGCCCGCCACGCCGAGCACCACCTTGCGGTACCGGCCGCGCCCGACGTCGAACTGGTGGAAGACCGGCTTGGCGAGGAGCGGCGTGACCAGGCTGGCCACGCCCATGGTGAGGCTGGCGATGGTGTCGCTGCGCTCGTAGTCGCCCGGCGTGGCGCCCCCGGCCCGGTGGCGCCGGTCGAGGAACCACGCCTCGATCCCCATGCTGGCGAAGTAGCCGGGGATCGCCGCGACGGTCAGGTCCACGTCAGACCGACCCCTTCGGGTGGAGCAGCACCACGTGGCCGTGCGGCGGGGGCAGCGTGACGTCGCGCGCCACCCGCAGGAACGGCCCGGGCAGCGAGTAGGCGTCGGCCTGCGACAGGTCGACGTGGTAGCCGAGGTCGGCGAGCGACGCGACCGTCACGCGGCTGAGCGGATCCGAGACCGGGTCGAGGTAGCCGGTCATGAGCTCGTTCCCGAACGTCGCCTCGTCCCAGTGGGCGTACGCCGTACCGTCGCCGCCGTCCGCCTCGACCTTCACGCCGCCGGTGCCGCCGAGCGCCTGCCACTCGGCCGTGGCCCGCGGGCCGGTGAAGCGGGGGTCGCTGCCGGTGAAGCCGCTGATCATCGTGGGGAAGTCGGTCCAGACGGTGCCGAAGCCGAGGACGTGGCCCATCTCGTGGAGCACCACCTCGTCGAACTGGCCGGCGGCGAGGAGGTCCGCCACGTCCGCGCTGTCGAACGTCATGCCGCCGAGCCGGGGCAGGCCGTCGGACGTGGACGTGAGGCACGGTCCCGCGCTGCCGAGGATGCCGCCGGCGCCGTCGACGGGCGACACCTCGACGTCGATGACGAGGTCGTCGATCGACGCGAGCGGGGCTGCGCCGGCGACGCACCAGCCGGCGGGCAGGTTCGGCGTCACGTCGGGCACGCCCCTCGTGATCACCTGCTCCCAGTGGTGGGCGGCGGCGGCGAACGCCGCCTCGATGGCCGGGTCGAGCGGGGTCACCGGGCGCACGACGATGTCGAACGGCTCCGACGGCCCCGCGGTCACCGTCACGCCGGTGGTGCGCTGCGCCGACTCGGTGCCGTCGGTGACGGTGATCTTCGCGGTGTAGGTGCCGGGCGTGGCCAGCGTGACGTTGCGGCTCCGGGAGCCCTGGCACGGGGTCACGACGAGGTCGGTGGTGCCGTCGCCGTCGGCGTCGATCGAGCAGGTGAGCGCGGTGCCCTGCGGGTCGGCGGCCGACCAGCGGAACGTCACCACGGCCGGCGCGGTGGACGACCCGGGCACGACGGAGAACGCCGTGAGGACGGGGGCCGTCGCCCCGGGGGGCCACGTGGTGGTCGTCGGCGCGGGCGCCGTCGGCACGCACGCCACCGCCGCCACCACCAGTAGGATCACCGGCAGCACCAGTCCCGGCACCCGTCGCCGCATGCTCACACGCTCCACGAACCTCACCCCTCCGGCCCGCCGGATCCCCGTCTTCCCACGGATGGTCGACCCCGGCGGCAGCACAGCTACCCCTGATTGTGCCGCATCATGGCCCCGACCAGGTCCTCGAACGCCTCGAGCTCCCGTCGGCGGGCCGCCTCGACCGCGTCGGCACGGCCGGCGAGCAGCAGCCGCTTGGTGCCCACGACGGGCCCGAGCGGGAGCGATCCGATGCGGCGGGCCAGGGCCGTCGCCTCCTCCAGCAAGGCCTCCGGGGCGACGGCCCGGAGGGCGATCCCGTCCCGGACGGCCTCCTCGGCGGAGATCCACGGCTCCGTGTAGAGCACCTCGGCGGCCCGCTGCCAGCCCATGACCGCCGGCATCAGGAGGCTCGCCGACGCCTCGGTCGTGACCCCGAGGGAGATGAACGGCGCCTTCAGCCGGGCCTCGGTCGACATCAGCACGAGGTCGCAGTGGAGGAGCATCGTCAGGCCGATGCCCACCCCGACGCCGTTGACGGCGGCCACGACCGGCTTCGGGAAGGTCTCGAGCACCGGCATGAAGCGGTGGTAGCCGGGCTCGGAGCCCTCGAACACCGACGGATCGCTCATCTCGCCCAGGTCCTGGCCGGCGGAGAACGCACGGCCCGACCCCGTGATCAGCACGCAGCGCAGGTCGTCGTCGCCCGCGGCCTCCTCGAGCGCCGCGGCGGTGGCGTACCAGAGCTCCTGGTCGAACGCGTTGAGGGCCGCGGGGCGGTGGAGCGTGAGGGTGCGGACGCCGTCGGCGTCCTCGACGAGCAGGACCGGGTCGTTCTCGGCGTCGGGCATGCGCGGAGTGCGTACCAGGGGACGGGACCGCGGTCCAAGCGCTGCGTATCGTGGGCCCGGTGACCGCCACCGAGAGCCAACGCACCGCCCCCACCAACGCGGCGAGCACCGCCGACGACCGACGGTGGGTGTTCCACTCGTGGTCGGCGCAGCACCAGATCCAGCCCCTCCCGATCGCCGGGGGCGAGGGCGCGTGGTTCTGGGACAACGAGGGCAACCGGTACCTGGACTTCGGCTCGCAGCTGGTCAACCTCAACCTCGGTCACCAGCACCCGCGCCTGGTGGCGGCGATCAAGGAGCAGGCCGACGTGCTCTGCACCGTCGCCCCGCCGTTCGCCAACGACGTGCGCACCGAGGCGGCCCGGCTCGTGGCGTCGCACGCCCCGGGACGGCTCGACCGCGTGTTCTTCACCAACGGCGGCGCCGAGGCCAACGAGAACGCGGTCCGCATGGCCCGGCTGCACACCGGCCGCCACAAGCTCCTGTCCACCTACCGCAGCTACCACGGCGCGACCGCGGCGGCGATCACGCTGACCGGCGAGCCTCGGCGCTGGGCCTCGGAGCCCGGGTTCCCGGGCGTGGTGCACTTCTTCGGCCCCTACACGTACCGCTCCGCGTTCCACGCCACGACCGACGAGGAGGAGTGCGAGCGCGCGCTCGAGCACCTCGCGCAGGTCGTGCAGATGGAGGGTCCCCAGACGATCGCGGCGATCCTCCTCGAGACGGTCGTCGGCACCAACGGCGTGATCGTGCCGCCCGAGGGCTACCTGCCCGGCGTGCGGGAGCTGTGCGACCGCCACGGCATCCTGCTCATCGCGGACGAGGTGATGGTCGGCTTCGGCCGGGTGGGCGAGTGGTTCGCCGTCGACCGCTGGGGCGTCGAGCCCGACCTCATGACCTTCGCCAAGGGCGTGAACTCGGGGTACGTGCCGCTCGGCGGGGTGCTCATCTCCGACGAGGTTGCCGCCACGTTCGACGACCGGCCGTACCCGGGTGGGCTCACCTACAGCGGCCACCCGCTGGCCTGCGCCACGGCGGTCGCGTCGATCGGCGTGTTCGAGGAGGACGACGTCGTCGGGCGGGCCCGCCGGCTGGGCGAGGAGGTCATCCGGCCGGAGCTGCTGGCGATGGCGGAGCGGCACCCGTCGGTCGGCGAGGTGCGCGGGCTCGGCTGCTTCTTCGCCATCGAGCTGGTCCGGGACCGCGGGACCCGCGAGCCGCTCGTGCCGTTCAACGCCGGCGGGGCGGACGCGGCGCCGATGGTCGAGTTCGCCGCGGCCTGCAAGGCCGGCGGCGTCTGGCCCTTCACGCACTTCAACCGCACGCACGTCGCCCCGCCCCTCGTGATCTCCGAGGAGGACCTCCGCCGCGGGCTCTCGGCCATCGATGCCGCGCTCGAGGTCGCGGACGCCCACGCGTCCCGCTGACCGGACCCGGCGAGCCTTGGGGTACAGTGGCCGGGCAAGCAAGCGAAGCACTGTCATGAAGGGGTGCCGACGGAAGTTCGGCGCCCCTTTGCGCAATCAGGCCCCGGCCTCCGGGGAGAAACGAGTCATACCGTGCCCACGGGAACCGTCAAGTTCTTCAACTCCGAGAAGGGTTACGGCTTCATCAGCCGTGACGACGAGGGTGGCGACATCTTCGTGCACTTCTCGCAGATCTCGGGTTCCGGCTACCGGAACCTCGAGGAGGGTCAGAAGGTCGAGTTCGAGGTCGGCCCCGGCCGGAAGGGCGACGAGGCCCAGAACGTCCGCGCCGTCTGATCCCGCGGGCCCGACCCGCCGGGGTCGGGCCCCGCACCACCTCGTGATGCCGGCCTGACGGGCCGGGCCGGTCCACGATCTCCGGTCATGCCGCCGTTATCGTGCGCGCGTGACCACCCCCGACGATCCGGCCGACGCCGGCGAGCCGTCGTCGACCCCCGCCACCGAGGCCGAGCTCGACGTCCTGCGCGCCGAGCTGCGTGAGCTGCGGCAGGAGAACGAGCGCCTGCGGGCCGACGTCTCCGCCGGTGGGACCGTCGTCGCCGCCCCGCCGCGGCCCGGGCGCGCCCGGTCCGCCATCTCGATCCTGATGGTCGTCGTCGGCGCGCTCCTGGTGCCGGTGTCGATCACGTCCGTGTGGCTGCGCAACCAGCTCGTGGACACGGACCGCTACGTCGAGACCGTCGCACCCCTCGCCCGGGACCGCAGCGTCCAGGAGGCCGCCGGCAAGCGGATCACCGAGGCCCTGTTCGCCAACGTCGACGTCCGGGCCGAGGTGCAGGACGTCCTGCCCGAGCGCGCCGCGTTCCTGGCCGTGCCGATCACGTCGGGGCTCCACACCGTCGTCGGCGACGTGGTCGACCGGGTCCTGAGCAGCGAGCGCTTCCACGAGTTGTGGGACCGGGCGAACCGGGTGGCGCACGAGCAGCTCGTGTCCGTGCTGACCAACGCGAGCGGCCGCAAGGGCGTCGTCCAGGTCGACCTGTCGCAGGTCGTCGGCGACGCCGCGCAGCGCCTCAGCGCTCTCGGCCTGCCCTTCTTCGACCGCGCCGTCGGCAAGGACGTGGTCCTCGACGTGTTCCAGTCCGAGGACGTGGCGCGGGCCCAGTCCGTGTTCAGCCTCTTCAACCGCCTCGCCACGATCCTCCCGTGGTTCACGATCCTGCTGCTCGTGGCGTCGGTGTTCGTGTCGCCCGACCGGCGGCGCGGCGTCGTCGCCGCGTCCACGGGCCTCGTGCTCGGCGCGAGCTCGCTGCTCATCACGGTCGGGATCGGGCGCGGGCTCTACCTCAACGCGCTGCCGACCGGCGCGTCGATCCCCGCGAACGAGGTCATCTTCGACACGCTCGTGCGCTTCCTGCGCGGCAGCACCCGCTCGGTGCTGGCGATCGGCCTCGTCGTCCTGCTGGTCGCCCTCGTGCTCGGGCCGAGCGGCCCCGCGGTCCGGCTGCGCGCCGCGGTGGCCCGGCTCTGGCGCCGGGCCGGCGCGGGTGCCGACGAGCACGGCGTCGACTTCGGGCCGGTCGGCGCCTTCGCCGCCCGCAACCTCGTGGCGCTCCGCATCGCCGTCGGGGTGGGCGCGCTGCTCGTCCTGCTGGCGCAGGGCCGCCCGAGCGCCGGGACGATCTTCTGGATCGTCGTGGGCTCCCTCGTCGTGCTCGGGATCGTGGAGTTCGTCGCCCGGGCCGGCGCGCACCACGTGGCCGCCGCCACAGACGCGCCCGACCTGCCGCTGGGTCAGTCGGGCGGTTCGGCCGCCACGTCGTAGCGCTCGCGGTACCCCGCGAACCGGTCCGACAGCGCCGAGGGATCGAGGCCGAAGTCCGCGGCGCGGTACGAGTGGCCGCCGTGCACGTGCTGCGGGTTGGCGTCCGCGTAGGCGCGGAACCCGGCCTCGGCCTCGGCCGTCACCGGCCAGCCGAGCCGCTCGTAGAGGTCGCCCAGGGTGCCCACGGGATCAGCGACGAGGCGGCGGTAGTCGAGGTCGATCCACCGGCCGGCGTCGCGGTCGGCCTCGCCGTGGCGATCGCGGACCTCCGCCTGGCGGTCGAGCATGAGCGCCACGAGCTCGAGCCAGCGCCGGCCGAGGTAGGTCCGCCGGTCGGCGTCGGACGCGAGCCCCGTGAGCACGCGGACGAGGTTCGCGAGCGACACGACCACCCGTGACGGGTCGCGGTGCGTGACCACCAGCCGCGCGTCGGGGTACGTGGCGAGCAGGTCGTCGATCGCGAAGTTGTGCACCGGCGACTTCAGCACCCACCGGCCCGGCCACGCGGACTGCAGCACCTGGAGGGTGCGGCGGTGGTGGCGGTACGCCGTGGCGTGGTCGCAGGCGTCGGACCAGGCGCCGTACGCGGGCAGGTCGGCGAGCGTCTCGAACTGCATCGAGCGCAGGTCGCCGGCGAGGACCGTCACGCACTCCGTCGGGCCGTCGGCCGCCTCGTAGTGGATCGCCTTGAACCCCGGGGCGGCCTCGTACAGCGCGTCCATCTCGCGGCGGGCCACGGTCAGGCGCTCGTCCTCGGCGCCGCCTGTCGGCCGGGTCGGCGGCGGCACCGGCTCGAACGCCTCCCAGCGGTGCAGGGAGCGGTTCGCCGGGTCGGCGTCGAGGAGGTAGCTCAGCAGCGTGGTGCCGGTGCGGGGCAGCCCGACCACGAACACCGGCGCGTCGACCGGGGTCGACGCGAGCCCGGGGTGGCGAGCGTGGTGGTCGTCGACCTGGAAGCGCTGGGTCAGCGGCTTGACCAGCTGCTCCGTCAGGATGAGCTCGCCGAGCGGCGTGAGCTCGGCCTCGTCGCGCAGGCTCGCCACGAGGACGTCGAGCGGCTCGGACCACGACGCGCCCTCGGCGTCGACCGCGTCCACGTCGACGCCGGCGCGCCCGGCGGCGGCCTCGACCACGGCGTCGGCGTCGATCACGGCCGGGACCCTACGCGCGGAGGCCCTCCTGCGGCGTGCCGGTGCACCCGTGCCGGGCGCGGTGTGCGACCCTGGAGGGACCGACCCGGACGAGGGGAGCAGCGGTGAGCGATCTCGACCACCCGGTGATCGACGCGGACAACCACTACTACGAGGCGCTGGACGCCTTCACCCGCCACCTCGACCCGGCGTGGGCCCAGCGGTGCGTGCAGTGGTGCGAGATCGACGGGCGCAAGTACCACGTGATCGGCGGCCGGGTGTCCCGCGCCGTCACCAACGCCACGTTCGACCCGATCGCCCGGGCCGGCGCGATGCACGACTACTTCCGCGGCAACCCGGAGGGACGTGACCCGCTCAGCTTCCTCGCCGACCGCGAGCCCATCCGCCCCGAGTACCGGGACCCGGCGGCCCGCGTGCGGGTGCTCGACGAGCAGGGGCTCGAGGCGTGCTGGATGTTCCCCACGCTCGGGATGATCTACGAGGAGCTCCTCACCGACGACCCCGAGGCCGCGTGCGTGACGTTCCGGGCGTTCAACCGGTGGGTGCAGGAGGACTGGGGCTTCGCCCACCGGGGCCGGATCTTCGCGGCGCCGTACCTCACGCTCGCCGATCCGGACTGGGCGGTCGAGGAGCTGACCTGGGCGCTCGACGCCGGCGCCCGGCTCGTGGTCATGCGCCCGGCGGCGCCCACGACGACGACGGGCCGTTGCTCGCCCTTCGACGAGCGCTTCGCACGGTTCTGGGGGCTGCTCGACGAGTCCGGCGTGCCGCTCGTGCTGCACGCCGGCGACGGCGGCGTGAGCTCCAACGGCTACGCGCCCGACGGGTTCGCCGCCACCTTCGGCGGCGCGTGGAAGCCGACGATCAAGTTCTTCGCCATCGAGCAGGCGATCAAGGACTTCCTCCTGTCGATGGTGCTCGAGAACCACCTCGCTCGGTACCCGAACCTGCGCGTCGTGTCGGTCGAGAACGGGGCGCAGTTCCTGCCCGACCTGTTCCGCAAGGCACGGTCGCTGGCGAAGAAGGTGCACGGCTGGTTCCCCGAGGACCCGGTCGAGCTCATGCGCCGCCAGGTCTGGATCAACCCGTTCTGGGAGGACGACGTCGACGAGGTCGTCGAGCTCATGGGCGCCGACCGGGTGGTGTTCGGCTCCGACTGGCCGCACATCGAGGGCATGCCGCAGCCACTCGACTACCTGCCCGAGGTCAAGTCGCTCGAGCCCGACGAGCAGCGGCTGGTGCTGCACGACAACGCGGCCTCGCTCGTCCAGGTCGGCTGACCGACGGCGCACGGACGACCACGCCGGCGCCGATGGTCGGCGCGGGAGGCGCCCGGTGCGGGATGATGGGCGCCACCACACGGCAGGGCAACGAGGGGGAGCGCTCCATGGCCGACCTGATCATCCGCGACGGGCTGCTCGTCGACGGCAGCGGTGCGCCGGCCCGCCCGGCCGACGTCGTGGTCGACGGCGACCGCATCGTCGACGTGACGGCCGCGGGCGAGGCTCCGGCCGGCCGCCGCGAGATCGACGCCGCGGGCCGAGTGGTGACGCCGGGCTTCGTGGACATCCACACGCATTACGACGGCCAGGCCACGTGGGACCCGGAGATGTCGCCCTCGGGGTGGCACGGCGTCACGACCGTCGTCATGGGCAACTGCGGCGTCGGGTTCGCGCCCGCCGCGCCCGACCGGCGCGACTGGCTGATCCAGCTGATGGAGGGCGTCGAGGACATCCCGGGCACCGCGCTCGCCGAGGGCATGAGCTGGAACTGGGAGTCGTTCCCCGAGTACCTGGACGAGCTGGCGTCGATGCCGCGGGTGATGGACATCGCCGCGCAGGTGCCGCACGGCGCCGTGCGGGGCTACGTGATGGGGGAGCGGGGCGCCGCGAACGAGGACGCCACGGCGGAGGACATCGCGGCGATGGCCGCCATCGTGGAGGAGGCCCTGCGGGCCGGCGCCGTCGGCTTCTCGACCACCCGGACGGTGCTGCACCGCGCCAAGGACGGCGAGCTCGCCGCCGGCACGACCGCCTCGGTCGACGAGCTGCTCGGCATCGGTGACGCCCTCGGCGCCGCCGGCGCCGGGGTGTTCGAGGTGGCCAGCGACATGATGGTCCCGGCCAGCGAGTTCGAGTGGATGGCGGAGATCTCGGCCCGCACGGGTCGCCCGGTCACCTTCGGCTGCCTCCAGAACGACGTCCGTCCGGAGCAGTGGCGCGAGCTGCTCGAGCTGTCGGAGCGGGCCAACGCTGCCGGCGCCCGGATCGTGCCGCAGGTGGCGGGCCGCCCCGCGTGCCTGCTCTTCGGGTTCACGTCGTCGGTCCACCCCTTCATCACCCACGAGGCGTACCGGGCGATCGCCCACCTGCCGCTCCCCGAGCGCGTGGAGCAGCTGCGGCGGCCCGAGGTGCGCGACGCCATCCTCGGTGAGCGCATCGAGCGGTCGGGCTTCGGTGCGTTCCTGCTGTCGAGCTTCCACAAGCTGTTCCCGCTCGGCGACCCGCCCGACTACGAGCCGGCGCCGGAGCGGAGCGTCGCCGCGATCGCGGCGCGGGAGGGCCGCACGCCCGAGGAGGTCACCTACGACCTGATGCTCGGCCGCGACGGCACCGAGCTCCTGTACTTCCCGCTCCTCGGCTACTCGGACGGCGACTTCGACGCGCTGGGCGAGATGCTGGCCCGGGACGACACGGTGCTCGGCCTCGGCGACGGCGGCGCGCACTGCGGGATCCTCTGCGATGCCAGCCTGCCCAGCTACATGCTCACCCACTGGGTGCGCGACCGGTCCCGCGGCGAGCGGTTCGCGCTGGAGGACGTGGTGGCGATGCAGACCCGCCGCACCGCGGAGCTGTACGGCTTCCTCGACCGTGGGCTCGTCGCGCCCGGCCAGCGGGCCGACCTCAACGTGATCGACCTCGACGGCCTGCGCATCGCGCCGCCCGAGATGGTGTACGACCTGCCGGCCGGCGGCCGTCGGCTCGTGCAGGCCGCGTCGGGCTACGGGGCGACCGTGTGCGCCGGCGTGCCGGTGCGGCTCGACGACGAGGCCACGGGCGAGCGGCCGGGCGAGCTGGTGCGCGGCCACCGGGCCGCGCCCACGGCGTGACCGCACGGGCCGGCTGACGGTGCAGGTCCTCGCGCCCGTCTACGGGCTGGTCGACGCCGTCGAGTCCGCGCGTGCGCTCGAGCGCGCCGGGGTGGACGGGGTGTTCACGTTCGAGGGGCCGCACGACGTGTTCCTGCCGCTCGCGCTCGCTGCCCAGGCGACCGACCTGTCGGTGATGACCAACGTGGCCATCGCCTTCCCGCGCAACGCGGTGCACCTCGCGCACGCCGCCTGGGACCTCCACGAGCTCTCCGGGGGACGTTGCACGCTCGGGCTCGGCACGCAGGTCCGCACGCACGTCGAGCGCCGCTTCGGCGCCGAGTTCGACCACCCCGCCGAGCGCATGCGCGACACCGTCGAGGCCGTGCGGGCGATCTTCCGCACGTGGCAGGACGGCGTGCCGCTCGACCACCGTGGCCCGTACCGGACGCACACGCTGATGTCGCCGATGTTCTCGCCGCAGCCGTCGCCGGCCGGACCGCCGGCGATCGCCGTCGGGGCGTTGGGACCGCGGCTGTGCGCGGTCGCCGCGGAGGTCGCGGACGTGCTCGCCGTCATGCCCGTCACCTCGGAGCGATTCTTCGCGGAGCGCACGCTGCCGTCGCTCGACGAGGGTTTGGCCCGGCGGGAGCCGTCGCTCGGCGACCTCGAGGTGCTGCCCGAGCTCATCGTCTGCTGCGGGCGCGACGCCGAGGAGCAGGCGGCCGCCGACGCGGGCTGCCGGGCGCTCATCGGCTTCTACTCGTCGACCCCGGCCTACCGGCCCGTCTTCGAGCTCGAGGGGTTCGGCGACGTGCAGCCCGCCGCTCGCCAGCTGACCAGGGAGGGGCGGTGGGACGAGCTGTCGACCCTGATCCCCGACGAGCTGCTCGCCACGATCGCGGTGCGCGGGACGCCCGACGAGGTCGCCGAGCAGATCGGCCGGCGCTACGCGGGTCACGCCTCCCGGGTGTGCACCTACCTGCCCTACGGCCCGTCGGACGGGCTCTGGGCCGACCTGCTCTCGGCCCTCCACGCCCTCTGACCTCTCGTTCCTCCCGCGTTCCCGCTCGTTCCCACTGGCTCCCACTCGTTCCCATGACGATCCGCGCTGCCAGGCAGCACGAACAATCGTCAGAACGCGCGACGGCGGGTTGACAGGGGCGGGCGACGGCGCGACGGTTTCCGATGTGGTTTCGGAAAACGTCAGCTCGTCGGTCTCGTCCGACCGCCGCACCCGCAAGCGCGAGGCGCGCCGCCACCACCTGCTCGACCTCGCCGCCGACCTCGTCGAGGCCCACGGCATCGAGGGCCTGACGATGGTCGCCCTGGCCGACGCCGCCGACTACGCGCCCGCCTCCCTCTACACCTACTTCCCGTCCCGGAGCGCCCTCCTCGCCGCCCTCCAGACCCGGGCGCTCGCCACGCTCGGCGCGGTGGCCGACGCCGCCGTCGCCGACTGGGACGCCCGCCTCGCCGACTCGGAGGCCACGCCGCAGGTGGCCGCCCTCGCCCGCCTCTGCGCCTTCGGGGACCTGTTCCTCGCCGCCCCCGTCGACCACCCCCGGGAGTTCCGGCTCCAGCAGCGCCTCCTCGTGACCGACGGCGACCAGGACACGGATGACGTGGCGGCGGTCGTCCCCGCCGCCATGGCCGTGCTCCTCGTCCCGCAGCAGCTGCTGGCCGCGGCCGCGTCGGCCGGCGCGCTCGACGCGCCGGCCGAGGTGCTCGACCCGATCGGCCACCCGGCGGACGGCGACCTCGTCCGCACGATCGCCTGGGTCGTCGCCCTCAACGGCGCCCTGCTCACCGACGGGCTCGTGATGGGCCTGCCGACCACCGGTGCCGTCCTCGGCCGGGAGCTCACGACCGCGCTCCTCGCCGGCTGGGGCGCCGCACCGGACGACCTCGTCACCGCCCACGCCCTCGTCCGGTCCTGGGCCGGGCGCTGACCGGGAGCCCACCGTGATCACCACCGCCCTCACCGCCCTGGCCGTCGTCGCGGCCGGCGCCGCGCTCTGGACGCTCGCCGAGTACCTGCTGCACCGCTTCGCGATGCACGCGCTCAAGGGCAAGGGGATCATGAGCCGCGAGCACCTGGAGCACCACGTCGGGCACAGCTGGTCGTTCTCGAACACCACGCTGCTCAGCTGGGCCGGGGTCATCGTCGTCGGCGCGCTGCTCTGGGCCCCGATCGGCTGGCTGCTCCTCGGTCCGGTGGGGCTCCTGCTCGGCCTGGGCTGGTGCCTCGGCTACGCCGGCTACGAGCACCAGCACGCCATGGCCCACCTCAAGGGCCCCACGGGCTGGTACTCGACCTGGCTGCGCCGCCACCACTTCCACCACCACTTCGGCCACCCGAAGGCCAACCACGGCGTCACGACCTCGCTTTGGGACCACCTGTTCGGGACCTACGAGCGACCTGAGCGCGTGCGGGTGCCGCGTCGCCTCGCCCAGCCGTGGATGCTCCTCGACGGCGAGCTCCGGCCCGGCCTGGACGTGGACTACGTGATCGTCGGCTCCGTCGACCCGGCCGACCGCGCGGCCCAGCTCGACCGGGCCCGCGCCTTCGCCTCGATCGCCCCCGAGGACTGAGCTGCCGCGGTCAGCCGCGGTCGAGCTCGTCCAGGATCGACCTGGCGACGTCCTCCGGCGGCGTCGACGACGTGTCGAGCGCGAGCACCTGCCGGCCCGGCAGGTCGAGCAGCGTCCGCTCCTCGACGAACTCGCCGACCGCACCGGCGTCGGTCCACTTCAGCCGCGCCGCCCGGTCCGCGCCGACGACGCGGCGGAGCAGCTCGTCGGTGCGGCACTCGAGGCGCACCGGCAGGTAGCGGGCGCCGCGCCGGGCGGCGAGCAGCTCGACGCGCTCGGCGGTGGCGAGGTCGTCTGGCTGGTGCTCGGTGAGCACGTTGGTGAACGCGAACGACCAGCTCGCCGGCGAGAGGTCCTCGATCGCGCCGTAGACGACCTCCCGCACCCCGTCGACGCGGTCCCAGACCTCGCGCGGCACCCGGCCGGCCGTCGGGACGTCGACCACCGAGAGCACGGCGTTCGCGGTCAGGTGGTTGTCGACGACGACCAGGTGGCGACCGCGCTCGGCGGCCGCCACGGCGAGCGACCGGGCCACCGTGAGCTTGCCGGCGCCCGGGAACCCGAAGAGGTGGACGACCGCGCCGGTCACGGCGCGGTGCAGGCGTACGACCGGAACGCCGCGGGGACCTCGGTGCCGGTGCACAGCGGGGTGCCGGGTCCGGTGCCCGACGCACCGACCCAGCCGTCGCCGTTCCACTGCCACAGGCGCGTCGCCTCGTCGTGCGTACCGATGATCGCCCAGTCGCCCTCGCACCGGAACACCGTCAGGTAGTCGCCCTCGCCGGGGTCCGCGAGGATCGGCCGGCGCGTGCAGGTGATCGCGCCCGCGGGCGCGGTCGTGGTGGTGAGCACGGTGGTGGTCGGCGCGGTGGTGGGCGGGACGGTCGCGCCGGGTCCGGCGGGCCCGGCCTCGGCGATGAACGGGAACTCGCACGTGTAGCCGGTCCCGCCGTTCCCGAGCTCGCCGGCGTACGTGCTCGAGCCGTGGAACGTGCCGTCGGGGCCGACGGTGCCGGTCAGGACGACCTCGGGAGGTGCGGCGTCGGGCGCCGCCCCGGCCGTGGCGGTGATCGTGACGGTCCCGCCGCCGGTCGCGTCGCCCGCCGTCACGACCGTGCCGTGGAACGTCGTGCCGTTGGCGTCGACGGTCGCACCGGTCCCCGCGATCGTGAGCGTGCCGCCGTCGATGCTGCCGACGCCGCACTCCTCCGAGCCCGGGGACGTGACGCTGATCGTCCACGTGCCGTCCAGGCCGGTGCCGGATGTCCCGACCGGCTGCTCGTAGGGCCGACCCGTCGTGACGTCGGTCAGCGTGAGGGTGCCGAGCGGCCGCACGCCGCGGACCTGCACCGTGCGGGCCGCCGCGTAGCCGGGCCACGCCGTGCCGTGGGTCGACGCGGACGACAGCGCGACCGGCGCGGGCGGCGTGAGCGGGTTGCCGCAGTTGCACTTGACCCGTGGCGTGCCCGTGGCGTCCACCAGGACCGCGGTGCCGGCCTGGAGCACGCTCTGCAGCGAGGTGGCGCGGCCGTGGGCGTACCCGTGGTTCGTGACGACCGTGTCCGCGGTGAGCACGACCGGCGTGAGCCCGGCGACGTACCGGCCGATGTCGGCCGCGCGCACGCCCAGGACCGAACCCCACGCGGCGGCCTTCGACGGGTGCGCGGCGAGGTAGGTGACGAGCAGCTGCGGGTCGCAGACGTGTCGGTCGCCGCTGCCGCCGTAGAGGCCCGGTGTCCCGCCGCGCGCCACGAGCGTGCCCGTGGCGTGGTCGGTCGGCAGCGACGACCGGGTGCTCGCCGCGGCGGCGACGGCCGGCGGGGCGAGCGTGGTGGCCGGCCCGACCTGCACCGACGCCGTGAACGGGTCGGGACCTGCCTCGGCGGCGGGGACGAGGCGCACCGACGCGTCGGCCGTGTCGTCCTGCAGCGCGAGGAGGGCGTCGGCGGCGAGCACCACGAGGGCCAACGCCCCGATGGTCGCCGCGCCGATCCACAGTCGCCGCGTCGTCCTCGACGGATCCGTCATGCGGCCGACCCTCCCTGTCCTCCGGTCGCGCCCCGGGGGAGCGTAGCCAGGGAGGGTCGGCGACGGCGGTGCTAGTAGCCGGAGCTGGAGCCGGCCGTGGTCGTCGTGGAGGACGCGCCGGCCGCCGACTTCATGGGCGAGCCGCCGGCGGACACGACGTACCACTTGCCGCCGGAGCCCTGCCCGGTGGCATCGCCCGCGGCGGCGTCGCCGGCGTACTGGTAGAGCGGGTGGCCGTCGGCGACGACCTGCGTCGTCCCGTCGTCGCGGGTCAGGACGGTCAGCTTCGCGGTCACGCCCGTCCCGGCGGTCGGGGTGCCCGTGGCCGCGGCCGGTGGCCAGGCCTGCGCGCAGCTGCCGGTGCACGCGCTCTTCGTGGCGGAGTCGGGGGTGAAGGCGTACAGCGTGCGGCCGTCGGCGTCGACGAGCACCTTGCCGAGGTCGGTCTCGCCGAGCGACACGGTGGCCGCCGTGCCGGCGGAGCCGGGCGAGGTGGCGGTGGTCGTCGTCTGCTTCGAGGTCGTCGAGGTGGTGCCCGACGACGAGCTCGAGTCGTCGCCGCACGCCGCGAGCGCGGTCACGGCGAGCAGCACGAGCGGGACGACGAGGAGGGAGCGGCGGGCTCGGGACGGGCGGTGGGTGCGGGGCATCTGGGACCTCCGGTGGTGACGACGGGTCGTCGGGCGGGACTGGCGGAGAGGACTACGGATGGGCGGTCGGATCGGGATTTTCCGTCGCCGCGACATCCGGATCGGCCCCTCGTCCGTATGGTTCGGACGTGGACCGCGTGCTCCGGGGACGAGGGTCGGTGGACCGGCTCGACGACGCCGCGCTGCTCGTCGCCGTCGGCCTCGGCGACGAGATCGCCGCCGCGGCGTTCGTGCGGCGGTTCCAGGCGCAGGTGCACGGCGTCGCGGTCGTCATGTGCGGTGACGGACGGGTGGCCGAGGACGTCGCCCAGACCACCTTCGAGCGGGCCTGGCGGCACGCCGGCTCCTACGACCCGCGGCTCGGGTCGGTACGCACGTGGCTCCTGACCATCTGCCGCCGCCTGGCCATCGACGCGCTGCGCGTGCGTCGGCCGAGCCCGTTCGAGCCCGAGGCGATCCACCCGCTGCTGCCGCCGTCGTCGGAGGTCGACCCGACCGACGCGGCCGTGGTCGGCGACGAGCTCGGCCGCGTGCGCGTCGGCCTGGCCCAGCTGCCGGAGACGCAGCGCCGCGCCCTGCTCCTCGCCACGCTGGGGGGCCACACCGCGGCGGAGGTCGCGGCGATCGAGGGCATCCCGCTCGGCACGGCGAAGACGCGCCTGCGCTCGGGGCTGCGCCGGCTCCGGGACCTGCTCCGCGACGTCGACGGTGCGGTCGGCTCCGCGGACGTCGACGGTGCCGAGGTCGACGGGGGGACCGGTCGTGGCTGAGGCGTCGACGTCCTGCGCGGCGTTCGGGGACGACCTCGCCGAGGTCGCGCTCGGCGTGCTCGACCCGTCCGAGGTGCCGGGGCTCGAGTCCCACCTCGCCACCTGCCCGTCGTGCCGGGCCGAGCTCGTCGAGCTCGCGGCATCGGCGGACCGGCTCGTGCTGCTCGCGCCCGCGGTCGAGCCGCCGGCCGGGTTCGAGCGGCGCACGGTCGCCGCC
>JAEVZA010000186.1 GCA_023392475.1 Actinomycetes bacterium
TCGCGGAGCTGCGCGACCTGCGCCGCCCCGGCGGGACCCCCGACCTCACGGCCGTGCACGTCCCCGTGGTGGCCGGGGCGGGTGGCACCAGCCCGCCGGCCTGGCGGGCCTCCGCGGACCGGCTCGCCGAGCGGCTGGCGGGTGCCCGGCTCGTCGAGATCGGCGGTGCCGGCCACGGCGCGCACCTCTCGCACCCCGACGAGTTCGCCCGGTACGTGCGGGCCTGCGCCGCCGGGCCCCGGTCGTAGCATCCGTCCCATGCCGTCGCTCCGATCGATCACCCGGCGCAAGCCGCGCGTGGCGTTCGTCCTGTCGGGCGGCGGCAACCTCGGCGCGCTGCAGGTGGGCATGCTCCGGGCGCTGACCGAGCGCGAGGTCGTCCCCGACGTCGTCCTCGGCTGCAGCGTCGGCGCCCTCAACGGCGCGGCCTACTCGATGGCGCCGACCCTGGCCGGCGTGCGCCGCCTCGAGGAGCACTGGTCCCGCGCCTCGTACACGTTCATGCCCTCGTCGCGGCTGCCGTCGGTGCTCCAGCTCATCCGCAAGGGCGAGTCGCTGCACCCGAACGACGGCCTCCGCCAGGGCCTCGAGGTGCTCGTCGGCGCGACCCGCCGCTTCGAGGACCTCGCCGTGCCGTTCGAGTGCGTCGCCGCCGAGATCGACAGCGCCGCGGAGCACTGGTTCCACGAGGGGTTCCTGATCCCGGCGATCCTGGCCTCGGCGGCGCTGCCGGCCGTGTACCCGGCGGTGACGATCGACGGTCGGCGGTACGTCGACGGCGGGGTCGTGGACAACGTGCCCGTCTCCCGCGCCGTCGAGCTCGGCTGCCGCGAGATCTACGTGCTGCACGTCGGCAAGCACGGGCGCCCCGACGCCGAGGTCAAGCGCCCCATCGACGCCGCGCTCCAGGCCTACTGGGTGGCGCGCAACGGGCGCTTCGCGCGCGACCTCGCCGCGCTGCCCGACGGCGTGGAGGCGGTCATCCTGCCGCCGGGGAAGCGTCCCGAGCTGCGCTACGACGACTTCTCCCAGACCGACGAGCTCGTGCGCCAGGGCTACGAGAACTCCGCGTCGTTCCTCGACGAGCGGGCGGCCGAGGCGACGGAGCGCACGCGGACGGCCGAGCTCCTGAAGCCCCTCGAGCGCTGGCGGGTGAGCGCACGGGCGCGCACGTGGTTCCAGGAGGCGGAGGAGGCGGCGGTCGATCCGGACGGCGCGGTGCTCACCGCGCCGTCCGACGCGGGCGCCGGGGTCCCGCCCGACGGCGACGTCGAGCCGGCCGTCGACCCCGACGACGCCTGACCCGCCTTTCTGTGATGCGAGAGCGCGGGAAACCACGCGGTCTCGCATCGCAGAACGGGCGGGGGAGCGGCGGGACGGGGGTGGTCCGCGGCGGTCGTACGCTGCGGGCATGTCCGACCAGCACGTGAACCTCTCCGCCTCCGGCCCGCCGCAGACGGTGCTCGACCCCGAGCCGGCCGAGGCCCTCGCCGCCCTGGAGGGCGCGCTGGCGGAGCCGCCCTCGGCGCAGCGGGACGCGGTCGCGGCGGTCGTCGCACGCTGGCCCCGGTTCCTCGACGCGTGGGCGAGGCTGGGCGAGCTCGGGCGGGACGACGTCGAGTCGTACGCGTGCTTCCGGGTCGGGTACCACCGCGGGCTCGACCGGCTCCGGGCGTCGGGCTGGCGCGGCACCGGCTACGTGCGGTGGGAGCACCCGACGAACCGCGGCTTCCTGCGCGCGCTCGAGGGCCTGCGGAGCTCGGCCGCGGCGATCGGCGAGGTGGACGAGGAGGAGCGCTGCCGCCACTTCCTCATCCAGCTCGACCCCGACCGCGCCCGCGAGGCGGGCACCGATCTCGGCCAACCCTGACCCGACGGGCGGCTCATCGCGATCGGCCCGCGGTCGACGGTGCCGCATCTCGTACGATCCGCCGCATGACGTTCCCCACGACGGGCCGCGGCTCGGAGGACCTGCTCGCCGAGCTCCGAGAGGAGCGCACCGGCGACCTCGACTGGCGTGGCGGGAAGGCGTTCAGCCTCGTGTACAACGTCGACGACCCCGATCTCGAGGCGCTGCAGCACGAGATCGCGTCGATGTTCCTGCACGAGAACGCGCTCAACCCGTTCCGCTACAGGACGCTGCTCCGGATGGAGGGCGAGGTGCTCGACATGGCGTGCTCGCTGTTCGGCGCCACGACGGGCTCGCTGTCGAGCGGCGGCACCGAGTCGATCTTCCTCGCCGTGCAGACCGCGCGCGACCACGCCCGGGCGCGCGGCGTCACCGCACCCCAGGTCGTCGCGGCCATCACGGCGCACCCCGCGTTCGCGAAGGCCTGCAAGTACCTGGACGTCGAGCTCACGCTCGTGCCCACCCGTGAGGACGGCCGGGCCGACCCCGAGGCGTTCGCGGCAGCCGTGTCGGAGCGCACCGCCCTCGTCGTCGCGTCGGCGCCCTGCTACCCCTACGGCGTCATCGACCCCGTGACGGAGATCGCGGCGCTGGCCGCGGAGCGGGACCTGCTCTGCCACGTCGACGCGTGCCTCGGCGGCTACCTCCTCCCGTTCTGGGAGCGCCTCGGCGAGCCGGTGCCGCCCTGGGACCTCCGCGTCCCCGGCGTCACCTCGCTGTCGGCCGACGTCCACAAGTACGGCTACTGCTACAAGGGCGTCTCGACCGTCCTCTACCGGGACCGGGACCTCTACCAGCGGCAGATCTTCATGTACGACGCCTGGCCCGGTGGCCTCTACGCGTCGTCGAGCTCCGCCGGCACGCGCCCCGGCCCGCCGATCGCCGGCGCGTGGGCGACGATGACCCACCTCGGCGAGGAGGGCTACCTCCGGCTCGCCGGCCGGGTGCGGGACGCGACCCACGCGTTCCTCGCCGGCGTCACGTCGGTCCCGGGTCTTCGCGTCACCTCGGATCCCGACCTGTCGGTGTTCGAGTTCGGCATCGAGCCACGCGGCGGCGACGCGCTCGACGTGGACGACGGCGACGCCGGCGCCCTCGACATCGACGGCGTGGCCGACGCGATGGACGACCGGGGCTGGAACCTCGACCGCCAGCAGGGCGGGCTGCACGTGATGCTCTCGCCGGGCCACGACAAGGTGGCCGACGCGTTCGTGGCCGATCTCGCCGCCTCCGTCGGGGACCACGTCGCGGGCCGGGGTGGCGACCACGTGTACGGCGGTGTCGTCCGCGACTGACGCGCCCGCGCCGGTCGTCGGCGTGGTGCTGTGCGGCGGCGCGTCGTCGCGGATGGGTGCGGACAAGGCGCTCCTCGGTCCGGTCGCCCGCCCGCTCGCCGCGCGCGTCGCCGA
>JAEVZA010000331.1 GCA_023392475.1 Actinomycetes bacterium
CACCAGAGCACCGGCAGCCAGGCGACCGCGAGGCCCAGGTGCGCGAGCGCGAGCGCTGGGTCGGTCGCCGCCGCGGCGGCGGCACGGCCGAGCTGGCCGGGCGGCGTCCACGCGAAGGCGTCGGCGAGGCTCGACCAGCGGCTCCGGTCCCACTCGGACAGCGCGCGCGTGGCGAACTGCGCGGCGAACCAGAGCCCGATGCTCGCGAAGGCCGCGAGCGTCTGCGCGACGTGGCGGAAGCGGCCGTTGGCGAGCACGCCGAGCAGGTTGGCGGCCGTGCGGCTGACGAGCAGGAGCGTCGCCCACCAGCCGGCGACGACCAGCAGCACGACGACGACCGACGTGACGGTCGGGTCGGGTCCGGCGAACCCGAGGGCCAGCCCGACGCCCGAGAGCGCGGCCAGGATCGCGGGCGGCCCAACCGTGGCCGCCGCCAGCGAGGCGCTGCCCAGCACGGGCCAGGACAGCGGCTCGGTGGCCAGGTTCCGCACGTCGATCGTCGTCTCCACCCCCGCGGCCGCGGACAGCAGGCCGACCCCGGCGACGATGACCGGGAGCACCACCACGACCGCCTCGTGGCCGCTCCCGAAGCGGCGGCCGAGCGCCGAGAACACGGCGAGGCCGAACAGCCCGAGCAGGATCGAGAACACGAAGGACAGGCTCGTCTGCACGCGCTGCTGGCCGCTGCCCCGGAACCCGTTGCGGAGCAGCGACCACTTGAGCCGCATCAGCGTGCGGCATGCGCGGACCACGCCCACCCGGGCCGTGCCCACCGAGGGGTCGACCGCCTGCGCCGGCGCGTGGGCCGTCACGTCGTCGGGTCGAGCCACGCCAGGCGGTCCCCACGGACCGGCTGGGCGCCCACGAGCTGGATGAACGCGTCCTCGAGCCGGCGGCCGGCGCGGACGGCGTCGATGGGCCCCGCGGCCAGCAGCCGACCCGTCGCCATCACTGCGACGTGGTCGCAGAAGCGCTCGACGAGGTCCATCACGTGGCTCGAGAAGACGACGGTGCCGCCCGCCCGCCGGTAGCGGTCGAGGAGGTCCCGCACGGTCACCGCGGACAGCGGGTCGACGCCCTCGAACGGCTCGTCGAGCAGCAGCACGGCGGGCCGGTGCAGCAGCGCGCACGCGAGCGAGGTCTTCTTGCGCATGCCGTGGCTGTAGCCGCCGATCAGCTCGCTGCCCGCCGACTCGAGCCCGAGCACGCTGAGCAGCTCCTCGCTGCGCGTGGCGACCTCGGCCCGGTCCATGCCCCGGAGCTCGCCGAGGTGGCGCAGCAGCTCGTCGGCGGTCAGTCGGTCGAACAGGTGGAGCGGATCGGGGACGACGCCGATCAACCGGCGCACGGCCACCGGCTCGGCCCACGTGTCGTGGCCGGCGATCCACACCTGGCCGGCGTCGGGGCGCTGCAGGCCGGATGCCATGCGCAGGGTCGTGGTCTTGCCGGACCCGTTGGGGCCGACGAGGCCGAAGAAGCTGCCGGTGGGCACGTCGAGGTCGAGCCCGGTGACGGCGACGCGGTCGCCGAAGGCCTTCGCGAGCCCGCGTGCGGTGAGCGCCGGCCACCCGGGCACGGGGCCGGGCGCCGGGACGGAGGCGGTCACGGCTCGGTGATCGCGCCCTTCTCGGCACCCTGCGCGAGGGCGGCGTACTTGGCCAGCACGCCACGGGTGTAGCGCGGCTCCGGCACCTTCCAGTCGGCGCGGCGGGCGGCCAGCGTCGACTCGTCGACGAGCAGGTCCATCGTGTGGGCCTCCACGTCGATGCGGATGCGGTCGCCCTCCTCGACGAGGGCGATCGGCCCGCCGTCGACCGCCTCGGGCGCCACGTGGCCGATGCAGAAGCCGTGCGTGCCGCCGGAGAAGCGGCCGTCGGTCACGAGGGCGGCGTCACCCCCGCGGCCCGCGCCCTTCATCGCGCCCGTGATGGCGAGCATCTCCCGCATCCCGGGCCCGCCCTTCGGCCCCTCGTACCGGATCACGACGACGTCGCCGGCCTCGATGCGCCCGGCGAGCACGGCCTCCATCGCGGCCGGCTCCCCGTCGAACACGCGGGCCCGGCCCTCGAACCGGTCGAAGTCGATGCCGGCCACCTTCACGACCGCGCCGTTCGGGGCGAGCGACCCCCTGAGGACGGCGATGCCACCGACCTCGTGGAGCGGGTCGGTCAGCGGGTGGACCACGTCGCCGTCGGGTGCGGGCGGGGCGATCATCGCGAGGTTCTCGGCGACCGTCCGGCCGGTCACCGTGATCTCGTCGCCGTGCAGCAGCCCCGCCTCGAGCAGGAGCTGCATCACGACCGGCACGCCGCCGACCCGGTCGACGTCGAGCATGTGGTACCGGCCGTGCGGCTTCGTGTCGGCCAGGTGCGGCACGCGGGCGGCGACGCGGTTGAAGTCCTCGAGCTCGAGCTCCACCTGCGCCTCGTAGGCGATGGCGAGGAGGTGGAGCACCGCGTTGGTGGATCCGCCGAGCGCCATCGTCACGGCGATGGCGTTCTCGAACGCGGCCTTCGTGAGGATGTCCCTCGGTCGGATGTTCCTGCGGAGGAGGTTGAGCACCGCGGTGCCCGACGCGTACGCGTAGTCGTCGCGCCGGCGGTCGACGGCCGGTGCGGAGGCCGATCCGGGGAGCGACAGGCCGAGCGCCTCGCCGATCGACGCCATCGTGTTGGCGGTGAACATGCCGGCGCACGAGCCCTCGGTCGGGCACGCGTTGGCCTCGATCTGGTGGAGCTCCTCGTCGTCGATCGCACCGACGGCGTGCGCCCCGACCGCCTCGAACACGCTGACGATGTCCAACGTCGCGCCGTTGTGGTGGCCCGGGAGGATCGAGCCGCCGTAGAGGAAGACGGCGGGCAGGTTGAGGCGCGCGGCCGCCATCATCATCCCGGGCAGCGACTTGTCGCACCCGGCGAAGGTCACCATCGCGTCGAGCCGCTCGGCGTGCATGACGGTCTCCACCGAGTCGGCGATCACCTCGCGCGACACGAGCGACGCGTGCATGCCCTCGTGCCCCATGGAGATCCCGTCGGACACCGCGATCGTGCAGAACTCGATCGGGAACCCGCCGGCGGCCCGCACCCCGTCCTTGGCCCGCTTGGCCAGGCGGTCGAGCGGCATGTTGCAGGGGGTCACCTCGTTCCACGACGACACGACGCCGACCTGCGCCTTGTCCCAGTCGTCGTCGGTCATGCCGACGGCCCGGAGCATCGCCCGGGCGGCCGCCCGGTTCGGGAAGTCGGTGACGTCGTGGGACCGGGGCTTCGGATCGGCGTCGGGGGCAGCATCCGTCATGGCGACCACGGTACGTCCCGGCGACGCCGTCGGGACGCTCGCGGCGCCGCGAGCCGCGCGGCGCGGCCCGCGGGCCGGGGCGCGCTCAGCCCTTGGGTGCCGTCACGCGCACGCAGGCGGTCTTCGGCACCTGCACCTGCACGCCGTCGGGGCGGACCTCCGCCACCACGCACCGCTCGGTGAAGCCGGACCACCAGCCGTGCGGCTCGAAGCGGATGAACGACAGGTCCGCGGTGGCCCGCACGTTCACGAAGTCGGGCTGGTCCCGGACCCGCTGTGCCACGCTGCCGGGCGTCTTCACCCCGGCGTTGAAGGCGAGGAAGTCGTCGGGCGTCGCGCCGTGGAGCAGCTCGCGGACCTCGTCGGCCCGCTGCTCGGTCTGCGACTCGGCGGCGCGCCCGGCGAGCACCTTGGCCCCGATCCCGGCCGCGACGAGGGCCAGCACGAGCACGACCGCGGCGACGACCCCGCGGTGGTCACCGAGGTAGTCCCGGATCCCGCCACGACGTCGCCGCCTCCCGCTCCCCGATCGGCGCGCCATGCCCGCATGATCGCACCCCCGGCGGGCGCGGTCGCGCAACGCGCCCGCGTCCGGTCGCCCGGTGGCGACGAGCGCCGTCCGTCCCGCCGCGGTGGCCGGGCCCGCATGGCAGGCTCGGGGTCATGGCCGCTGGACTGGACCTCGGGGAGGGCCTCGACGACTCGGGCGCCCGGAACGGCGAGCGGGCGCTGGTGGACCCGGCCGACCTGTGCACCCACGGCGTGGTCGTCGGCATGACCGGCTCGGGCAAGACGGGGCTCGCGGTCGCGCTCGTCGAGGAGGTGCTCGGTGCCGGGGTGCCGGTGCTGGCGATCGACCCCAAGGGCGACCTCACGAACCTGCTGCTCACGTTCCCCGAGCTCCGGCCCGAGGACTTCGCGCCGTGGGTGCCGGAGGGGTCGGACCCGGCCGCCGTCGCGTCGACGTGGACGACCGGCCTCGCGGACTGGGGCATCGGACCCGAGCGGATCGCCGCCCTGCGGTCGTCGGTGCGGATGGGCGTGTACACGCCCGGCTCGACCGCGGCGACGCCGCTGGACCTCGTCGGCTCGCTCACCGCGCCGCGCGACGCCGACCAGGAGGCCCTCGACGCAGAGGTGCAGGCCCTCACGAGCGGGCTGCTCGGCCTCGTCGGCATCGACGCGGACCCGCTGGCCAGCCCCGAGCACCTCCTCGTCACGAACGTGGTGCACGCCGCGTGGTCGGCCGGGGAGGCGCTCGACCTGCCGACGCTGCTGCAGCGCATCCAGGACCCGCCGATGCGCCGGCTCGGCGTGATGGACCTCGACACCGTGATCCCGAAGGACGACCGGACGGCGCTCGCCGTCCGGCTCAACGGGCTCCTCGCGTCGCCCGGCTTCGCGGCCTGGGCCACCGGCGCACCGCTCGACGTCGGCCGCCTGCTCCGCGCCGACGACGGACGCCCGAGCCTCGCCGTCGTCACCGTCGCCCACCTGTCGGACGCCGAGCGCCAGCTGGCGGTGAGCCGCATCCTCGCCGCCGTCGTGCGCTGGTTCCGCTCCCAGCCGGGGACCGACCAGCTCCGGGCGCTCGTGTACGTCGACGAGGTCGCGGGGTACGCACCGCCCACCGCCGAGCCCGCCACCAAGCAGCCGATCCTGACGATCCTGAAGCAGGCGCGAGCCTTCGGCGTGGGCATGGTGCTCGCCACGCAGAACCCGGTGGACCTCGACTACAAGGCGATGTCGAACGCCGGCACCTGGCTCGTCGGCCGGCTGCAGACCGAGCGCGACAAGGCGAGGCTCGTGGAGGGCATGTCCTCGGCGTCGGGCGCGGTCGACGCCGGCACGCTCGACGCCACGATCTCCTCGCTCGACAAGCGGCAGTTCCTCTGGCACCGCGTCGGCTCCACCCCTCGCCGCATCGGCTCACGCTGGGCGATGTCGTACCTGCGCGGCCCGGTGATCGGTCCGCAGCTCGCGCAGCTGCCCGGGCGCGAGGAGGTGACGGGGCCGACGGGCACGACGCCGACGCCCGCCGCCGC
>JAEVZA010000339.1 GCA_023392475.1 Actinomycetes bacterium
CGCCGTGGTCGCGGCCGCCACGGCCCTCCGCCTGTCCCGCGCGGGCTGAGCGGCGACGCCGCGCCGGGCCACCACCCGGACCTAGGTTCCCCGGGATGGACGGCACCGCAGCACCCTTCGAGGGCACGATCGGCAGGACCTACGCGGAGTCGACGCCGTGGTGGCCGCCGCGCGACCGGGCACCCGAGGGCGCACCGAACATCGTCGTCGTGCTGCTGGACGACGTCGGCTACGCGCAGTTCGGCTGCTACGGCTCCGACATCGCCACGCCGACGTTCGACCGCCTCGCCGCGTCGGGCCGCCGGTACGCCAACTACCACACGACCGCGCTCTGCTCCCCCACCCGCGCCTGCCTGCTCACCGGTCGCAACCACCACTCGAACGGCATGGCGCGCGTCGTGGAGCTCGCCGCCGGCTTCCCCGGCTACAACGCCACCATCCCCAAGGAGAACGGCTTCCTCTCCGAGATCCTGCTGCGGAACGGGTACGCCACCCTCGCGGTCGGCAAGTGGCACCTCACCCCGGCCACGCAGATGACCGAGGGCAGCCCGAAGGACAAGTGGCCGCTCGGCCGCGGGTTCGAGCGCTTCTACGGCTTCATGGGCGGGGAGACCGACCAGTACCGGCCCGACCTCGCGTACGACAACCACTTCATCGAGCCGCCCCGCACGCCGGAGGCGGGCTACCACCTCACCGAGGACCTGGCGGACCACGCGATCGAGTTCGTGACCGACCTGCGCGCCGTGGAGCCCGACAAGCCGTTCTTCCTCTGGTTCACCCCCGGCGCGTGCCACGCGCCGCACCAGGCGCCCGCCGAGTACATCGACGCCTACCGCGGCGCGTTCGACCTCGGCTGGGACGCGTGGCGGGAGGAGGTCTTCGAGCGGCAGCTGGCGTCCGGCCTGCTGCGACCGGGCACGGACCTGTCGGAGCGCCCGTCGTGGGTGCCGGCCTGGGACTCGCTCTCGGACGACGAGCGACACCTCTACGCGCGGATGATGGAGGTGTACGCCGGCTTCCTCACGCACACCGACGCCCAGGTGGGGCGGGTCGTGCAGCACCTCGAGGACCTCGGCGAGCTGGACGACACCCTGCTGTTCGTGATGAGCGACAACGGCGCCTCGGCGGAGGGCGGCGCCCGCGGCTCGTTCAACGAGCAGTACTTCTTCAACTTCGTGCCGGAGAGCCTCGACGAGAACCTCGCCCGCATCGACCTGCTCGGCACGCCGGCCGCGAACAACCACTACCCGTGGGGCTGGGCCTGGGCGGGCAACACCCCGCTCAAGCGCTTCAAGCGCGACACGCACGAGGGGGGCGTCGCGGACCCGATGATCGTCCACTGGCCGAGCGGCATCGGCACCGAGGGCGGCACCCGCCACCAGTACGCGCACGCGGTGGACCTGGTGCCGACCGTCCTCGACCTGCTCGGCATCGACGCGCCGGACACCATCGCCGGCGTGCCGCAGACACCGATCGAGGGGACGAGCTTCGCCACCTCGCTCCGGGACGCGGCGGCCCCGGCGACGCACACCACGCAGTACTACGAGATGCTCGGGTCCCGCGGCCTGTACCACGACGGGTGGAAGGCCGTCGTGTTCCACAGCCCGACGTTCATCGCCTACGACGGCTCGGACACGTCACGCCCCTTCGACGAGGACGTGTGGGAGCTGTACCACGTCGACGAGGACTTCGCCGAGGTGCACGACCTCGCGGCGACGCACCCCGAGCGGCTCGCGGAGCTGACCGAGCGGTGGTGGACCGAGGCCGAGCGGTTCCAGGTGCTCCCGCTGAACAACGAGCCCGGGCGCTACGGCGACCCGACCTACCGGCGGGACCGCCACGAGTACCGCAGCGGCGTGGGTCCCCTCCCCGAGGCGGTCGCCCCGGCGCTCAAGAACCGGCCGTTCACGATGGAGGCCACGCTCGACGTGCCGGCGAGCGGCCCGGTCGACGGCGTGATCGCCGCGCACGGCAGCCACGCGGGCGGCTACGCGCTCTGGATCGGCGACCGCCGGCTGCGCTTCACCTACAACTTCGTCGGCACGACGTTCACGACCGTGGCGGCCGAGGTCGAGCTGCCGGCCGGGCCGGTCGTCGCCCGCGTCGAGGCGCGGCGCGACGGTCAGGGCCTCGAGGTCGAGCTCCGCTACGGCGACGTCCCCGTCGGCAGCGGCACGGTGCCCCGCACCACGATGCTCACCTACGGGACGCCGGGCTTCGCGGTCGGCTTCCAGCCCGCCGGGCCCATCTGCGACGAGCTGCCCGGGCGGGCCGAGCTGCCCGACGGCGTGCTGCGCCTGCTCGTGATCGAGGCCCAGGGCCGGGACCCCGTGCGGGCCGCCGTCGACGAGCCGCCCGCCGACCTCGCCACCCAGTAGCCCGCCGCCGCCGTCCGCCCGGGCCGCCGCCCACACGTCCAACCGACGGTTTCGGCGTACGGCGTGGTCGGATCACGACCACCCGGTACGCCAGAACCCGGGGAGGGGGCTCGCCGGACCCGGTTCGTCGCGGCGTCGGTGGCGGGGTGGGTCAGGCGATGCCCTCGACGCGGGGGGTGCGGCGGTCCTGCTCGAGCGCGAGGAGGGCCACCTTGCGGTCGATGCCGCCGCCGTAGCCGGTCATCGACCCGTCGGCCCCGATCACGCGGTGGCACGGGACGATGATCCCGACGGGGTTGCGGCCGTTCGCGAGCCCGACCGCGCGTGACGCACCCGGTCGACCGATGTGCTCGGCCAGCTCGCCGTACGTCCAGGTCTCGCCGTAGGGGATCTCCCGCAGGCCCGCCCACACGCTGCGCTGGAACTCCGTCCCGTCGAGGCGCAGGCGGAGGTCGAACTCGACGAGGTCGCCCTCGAAGTACGCGGCCAGCTGCTCGACGGCCTCCGGGAACGCCGCGGGGTCGGGCGTCCAGCCGGACCGGTCGGGCTCGTGGGTCTGGTCGACCATGCGGAGGTGGGTCAGCTCGTCGTCGCCGGCGAGCGTGAGCGGGCCGACGGGGCTGTCGGTGACGCGGAAGCGGACGGTGGTGGTCATGCGGCTCGTTCCTCCTCGAGGGGTGGCCAGTGGTTGATCGGGTGGTCGGTCGCCGCCCAGAGGTGCTGCACGGCGTAGGCCCGCCACGGCCGCCAGCGCTCGGACGCGGCGACCAGCGCCCGGCCGGCGTCGGGCAGGCCGAGCGCCTCGGCGCCGCGGCGGACGCCGAGGTCGGTGGCGGGGAAGGCGTCGGGGTCACCGAGCGCCCGCATGGCGATGACCTCCGTGGTCCACGGACCCACGCCCGGGACGTCGCCGAGGTGGACGCGCGCCTCGGCCCAGTCGGACCCCGCTCCGAGGTCGAGCGTCCCGTCGGCGAGCCGCTCGGACAGCCCCAGCAGGGACGACGCGCGGGCACGCGGCATCGCGAGGCCCTCGGGGCCGAGCTCGCAGATCTCCGCGGCGGTCGGGAAGGCGTGCGTGAGCCCGCCGTGCGGATCGTCCACCTCCACGCCGGCCCGGAGCACCAGCCGCGCGGCGTGCGTCCGGGCGGCGGCGGTCGACACCTGCTGACCCAGCACGGCCCGGATGGCGAGCTCCGCCTCGTCGACGGTCCGCGGCACCCGGCGACCGGGCACCGCCCGGACCACGTGGCTCAGATCGGGATCTGCGGCGAGCGCGGCGTCGACGGCGATCGGATCCGCGTCCAGGTCGAGCAGGCGCCGGCACCGGGCGATCGCGGTCGGCAGGTCCTTGAGGTCGTGCAGGACGAGGCGGCAGGCGACGTGATCGTCGCTCGGCGTGAGCGACACGACACCGGTGCCCTTGGGGAGCCGGAGCACGCGGCGGTAGGCACCGTCGCGCACCTCCTCGACCCCCGGCACCGCGGTCGCGGCGAGGTGACCGAACAGGCTGCCCGGCTCGAACGGCGTGCGAACCGGCAACCGCAGCGCGAGCTCCCCCGGCGTGACCCGCCGGCCGGCGCTGCGCGCCCGCGTCCGCAGCTCGCGCGGCGTGAGCGCGAACACCGCGCGCACGGTGTCGTTGAACTGGCGCACGCTCGAGAAGCCGGCCGCGAACGCGACCTGGGCGAACGGCAGGTCGGTCGTGTCGATGAGCACGCGTGCCGTGCGGGCCCGCTCCGCCCGGGCGAGCGCCAGCGGCCCCGCCCCGACCTGCGCGAGGAGGTGCCGCTCGACCTGGCGCGTGCTGTAGCCGAGCCGCCGGGCGAGTCCGCCCACACCCTCGCGGTCCACGACGCCGTCGGCGATGAGGCGCATGGCCCGGGCCACGACGTCCGCGCGCGCGTCCCACTCCGGCGACCCGGGCGAGGCGTCGGGCGTGCAGCGCTTGCACGCCCGGAAGCCGGCCTGCTGCGCGGCCGCCGCGGTCGGGTAGAAGCGCATGTTGCGCGCCTTCGGCGGGCGAACCGGGCAGCTCGGTCGGCAGTAGATCCCGGTGGTGAGCACCGCGCCCACGAACCACCCGTCGAAGCGGGCGTCCTTCGACTGCACGGCCCGGTAGCAGCGGTCGGGGTCCTCGAACACCCCTGCAGCCTGCCACCCCGACCCGACAGGTTCTGGCGGGAATCCGACATCGTGGTCGGCATCGGCGGGAACGGTCAGGGGACGGCCGCGTCCACCCGGTTCTGCTGCGCGTACCGCGCGGGCGACACGCCGACGGCCGTGAACTCCCGCGTCAGGTGGGACTGGTCGCTGTAGCCGAGCCGGGCCGCGAGGTCGGCCCAGTCGACGTCGTCGCCGTGCGCGGTCGCCTCCGCGGCCTCGTAGAGGCGGTAGCGGCGGATGACCCACTTCGGCGTCGCCCCCACGTGATCCGCGAACCGGCGCTGGAGGTGGCGCACGCTCGTGCCCGCCCGCGCCGCGAGCTCGTCGACGCGCGCGATGGACCGGTCGGCCGCCACCAGCTCGACGAGCTCCGTCGTGTCCTCGCTCGCCACCCGCTCGTCGGGCACGTGCGGCTCGAGCCAGGAGGCGATCCGCGCCACCGCCTCCTCGGCCGGCATCGACGCCAGCTCCGGGCCCGGGACGCCGGTCCCCGGGAACACGTCGGCGATCGGGAGCGAGCGATCGGTGATCGACGCCAGCGACGCGCCGAGCACCGGTCGGAACCCGGCGGGCCGGAACATCACCCCCACGGCGCGGCCGCTCCCCACCAGCTCCTGGCGCGAGCGGGTGCGCCGCACCCCGTGGACCGCGGCGCCGTCGTGCTCGAACACGACGTTGACGACCGGGTGCGCCAGCACCTCCTGGACGTACGGCTCCCGGAGGTGCCACTCCGGGATCCAGACGTGGCGCACGAGCCGGTCGAGGGGGGCGGGCGGGGCCAGGCGCTCGAGCGTGAAGCGGGCCAGCCCGGGGCCCGGGCGCAGGATCCCGCGGGAGTCGTCCTCGACCGGCACGACACGGTCGGCTCGTCCGTCGGCCGGGGGCACGGTCCGAACCTACCCGGTGTCGCGTTCCTCCAAGACGGGCGCACCTCCCGTGCGCCACGCTGGCGGCATGACCGAGATCGCCGACCGCTACCGCCGACTCTCCGGCGCCTTCGCCGACCGCATCGACGCCGTCCAGGACGACGGTTGGAACGAGCCCACCCCGTGCGAGGAGTGGACGGTCCGGGACCTGGTCGGCCACGTGGTGCAGACGCAGGGGATGTTCCGCTCGTTCATCGGGCTGGACACGCCGGAGGTCGATCCGGCCGACGACCCTGCCGGTGCCTGGCGCACGGTGAGCGGCCTCGTCCAGGGCGACCTCGACGACCCCGAGCGCGCCGGCACCACCTTCGAGGGGTTGCTCGGGGTCCAGCGCTTCGACGCGGCGGTCGACCGGTTCCTCAACACCGACCTCGTGGTGCACGGGTGGGACCTCGCGCACGCGACGGGCCAGGACGAGCGGATCGACGAGGAGGACCTCCGGCGCGTCGACGTGGTGGCGCACGCCTTCCCCGACGCCATGCGCTCGCCCCAGGCCTTCGGCCCCGAGGTGCAGGTCGGCCCGGAGGCGTCGGACCAGGAGCGCCTGCTCGCCTTCCTCGGCCGCCGGGCCTGACGGTCACGGCGTCGCGCCGGCGCGGCCGCGCCGGACGGCCGGCCCCGATCGGTCCGTAGACTGACCGGATGCGATCGCGTTCCAACGACGCCTGCTGGTGCGGCAGCGGGGCCAAGCTCAAGCGCTGCCACCTCGACCGCCGCGCCCTGACCCGGCCCGGCGTCCGGCTGGGCGCCGTCACCGACCGGCGTGAGGTGCCGTCGTCCATCGAGCGGCCGCCCTACGCGCAGGACGAGCCGTCCTGGCCGGAGCCGCGGCCGCAGATCCTGCGCGGCGAGTCGCTCGAGCGCATGCGCCACGCCGCACGGATCGCCGCCGAGGTCCTCGCCGAGACCGCCGCCGCGGTGGCGCCCGGCGTCACCACCGAGGAGCTCGACGAGATCGCCCACGACGCGTACGTGTCGCGCGGCGCGTACCCCTCCACGCTCGGCTACCACGACTACCCGAAGTCGATCTGCACCTCGGTCAACGAGGTGGTGTGCCACGGCATCCCCGACGACCGGCCGCTCGCCGACGGCGACATCGTCAACATCGACGTGACCGCGTACGCGTCGGGCATGCACGGCGACACGTCGGCGACCGTGCCCGTGGGCGAGATCAGCGAGCAGGCCGCCGCGCTGATCGACGCCACGCGCCGCGCGACCCTCGCCGGCATCGCGGCCATCCGACCGGGTGCGCCGCTCCAGGCGGTGGCCGCAGCGGTCGTCGAGGTGGCCGACGCGCAGGGCTACGGCATCGTCGCGGAGTACGGCGGCCACGGGATCGGCGCGGTGTTCCACGCGGACCCCCACGTGCACCACACGATCGTGCCGAGCGACCGCACCGTGCTCGAACCCGGGCTGACCATCACCGTGGAGCCGATGCTCACGACCGGCCGGCGGGGCTTCCACCAGGCCGACGACGGCTGGACCGAGATCCTCGACGACGGCATGCCGTCGGCGCAGTTCGAGCACACCGTGATCGTGACCGACGACGGCGTCGAGATCCTCACCCTGACCGCCGACGGCACGAGCGTCGCGGGCTCCGTCGCCGCGGCGACCGGGAACCCGGCCGTACGCTGAGCACATGCAGGTCGTCGTCTGCGGCGCCGACGGGGCCACCGGGCGCCACCTCGTCGAGCAGGCGCGCGAGCGCGGCTGGACCGTGACCACCGTCCGCGACGGCACCGACACCGGTCCGACGGACGCCCGGGACGCGGCCCAGGTGGCGCAGGCCGTCGACGGCGCCGTGGCGCTGCTCAGCGTCGTCGGCGAGCGCGACCGGGCGCGGACCACCCTCTACTCGGACTGCGCCCGCGCCTACCTCGAGGCGCTCGACGGGCGGAGCTGCCGCCTCGTGTTCTGCACCGGGGCGGGCGTCGACGAGCCGCCGGCAGCCGATCCCTGGATCCGCGACCACATCGACGGTCCCGTCCGTGGCTACCCCGGTCGCGAGGACATGGTCGCCGCCGAGGCGCTGCTCCGCTCCTCGCCGCTCGACTGGGTGGTCGTGCGCCCGGGCCGGCTGCACGACCGGCCCGCTCTCGGGACCGTCGAGGCGAGCGAGCGGTTCCGGCCCGAGCTCGGCACCTCGCTCGCACGGGCGGACCTGGCCCGATTCATGCTCGACCAGGTCACCGGCGACGACTGGCTGCGCCGGACGGCGACGCTCGCCTCCCCCTGGGACTGACGGCCCCGGCGGTCAGCGCCAGGCGTCGGCCAGCAGCTCGAGCCCGGCGACCCGCACGTCGGTCGAGTGGGCCACGGTGCTCACCATCAGCTCGTCCGCGCCGGTCTGCAGCAGCAGGTCGTCCAGGCGGTCGACCACCTGCGTCGCGGTGCCCACCACGCGGTTCGACGGCTGGTGGCGTGCCGCTCCCGCGTGCGGGTGGTCGGCGGCCTCCTCGGGGCTGAGCATGGGCTCGAACCGCCCGGTGCGGATGCCGTAGGTCATGATCTGGCCGGGCAGCGCCTGGCGCGCCGCCTCCTCCTCGGTCTCGGCGGCCAGCACGTTGGCCGTCACGATCAGGTGCGGCTCGGCGAGCTCGTCCGACGGTCGGAAGGCGGTGCGGTAGAGCTCGGCGGCCTGCAGCGTCCCGCCGGTGTCGAAGTGGTGGGCGAACACGAACCGCAGCCCGAGCAGGCCCGCCAGCTGCGCGCTGTAGCCGCTCGAGCCGAGCAGCAGGACCTGCGGCGAGGTCGTGGCCACCGGCGTGGCACGGAAGTGCTCCCAGAGGGCGCCGTCGCCGCGCTGCTCGGGCCTGGGGTCGCCGAGGAGGCCCATGAGGTCGAGCAGGTCGCGCGGGAAGTCCTCCGCGCCGAGGTCCTCGGTGCGCCGCAGCGCCATGGCGGTCCGCGGATCGGTGCCGGGGGCCCGGCCGATGCCCAGGTCGATGCGCCCCGGGTGCAGCGCCTCCAGGGCGGCCACCTGCTCGGCGACCACGAGCGGCGCGTGGTTCGGGAGCATGACGCCGCCGGAGCCGACGCGGATGCGGTCGGTCGCGCCGGCGAGGTGCGCCATCAGGACCGGCGGCGTGGTGCTGGCGACCGACGGCATGTTGTGGTGCTCGGCCACCCAGAAGCGCTCGTAGCCGAGGCGGTCGGCGGCCCGGGCCACCTCCGTCGCCCCGGCGAGCGCCGCTGCGGTCGACCCGCCGCGGTTCACGATCGCCAGCTCGAGGACGGACAGCGGGGGTCGGGTCGGCACCAGCGCAGGGTACGACGCGCCGCGTCCGGCGCCCGGGCGTGGCCCCGACGGCGGCCGCGCCGAATCGCGGTTGACCCGGCGCGCGCCCCGCGGACAGGGTGCGTCGGTGGCCACCCCCTTCCACGAGCTCACGTCGATCGACCCGCTCGGGGACGGCCGCTACCGCGGCCACATCGAGGAGCTCTGGAACCTGCGCCCGCTGCCCCAGGGCGGCGCCGTCACCGCCATCGCGCTGCGGGCCATGGCATGCGAGCTCGACAACCCGGGCCAGACCGTGCGCACGCTGCACACGAGCTTCGTCGCCCAGGTGACCCACGGCGTGGTGGACGTCGACGTCGAGCTGCTGCGGCGCGGCCGATCGATGTCGCACCTGCGCGCCGAGGTCCGGAACCCCGGCGCCGCCCGTGGCCACCTGACCACCGGCATCTTCGGTGGGACGCGCCAGGGCTTCGACTTCACGGACCTGCGGCCGCCCCCTGACGTCCCCCGGCCCGAGGACTGCCCGAGCTTCCGGGACCCTCCGCCGCCCGGCTTCGAGCTGCAGTTCGAGCCGATGCCGTTCTGGGACCAGCTCGTCGAGGGACGGCCGGCCATCGGGCACCCGCCCTGGGAGGACTACACGCCCGACCGTGCGGAGCGAGCCGCGTGGCACCGGTTCGACGAGGCGCCGTACGCCGAGGACGGCACGATCGACCCGGCCTCGCTCGTGGTGCTGGTCGACACCATGCCCGGCGCGGTCGGCGAGAAGGTCGGGCCCGGGGACCGCGCGTGGTTCGCGCCGAGCGTCGACCTCACCGTCCACCTGCTCGGTCCGTGCCGATCCCCGTGGGTGCTCGCCCACAACACCGCCCGCCACGCGGGCGACGGCTACGCCTCCGCGGACATGGCGCTCTGGGACTACGGGGAGGACGCCCGGGACGAGCCGCGCCTCGTGGCGTACGCGACCCAGCTGTTCCTCTTCACGTTCTACGACTGAGGCGCTGCCCCGGCGGAGGACCGGCCGTCAGTCGCCCTCCTCCTCGCCGAGGACGGTCGGGTCGTCGTCGACGGCGTGGCGGCGCAGGTCGTCCAGGTCGGCCCACTCCGTCGCCGCCGCGGCGGTCGCGGCCAGCACGACCGGCGGCGCGGCACCGGCCTCGAGCGCCTCGGCCCACCGGTCGGCGCAGAGGCACCAGCGGTCGCCGGGCACGAGGCCGCGGAAGCCGAACTCGGGCCGCGGCGTGCTGAGGTCGTTGCCCCGTTCCTTTGAGAACTCGAGGAACGCCGCGGTGACCTGGGCGCAGACCACGTGCACGCCGGCGTCCTCGGGTCCGGTGCGGCAGCAGCCGTCGCGGTAGAAGCCGGTCAGGGGGTCCGTGGAGCAGGGCTCCAGCTCGCCGCCGAGCACGTTGCGGGCCATGGCCCCCCATCATGTCCCACGGCAGCCCCGTGCCGAGGGTGCCCCGGGCCGGCGACGACGGGTCCGGGCCAGGCCGCGCGGCGCGTCCACCGCTCGGTCAGGGGGTGCCCCCGTTAGCGTGCTGTGCATGGCGTCACGCATCGAGGACTACGCGATCATCGGCGACACCGCCACGGTCGCGCTGGTCAGCACGACGGGGTCGATCGACTGGTGGTGCGCACCGAGGGTCGACTCCGGTGCCTCCTTCGCCGCCCTGCTCGGCACCGAGGAGCACGGGCGATGGCGGTTCGCTCCGAAGGCCGAGGTCACGAAGGTCACGCGTCGCTACGAGCCCGGCACGCTGGTGCTCGAGACGGTCATGGAGACCGCCGACGGCAGCGTGGCGATCATCGACTTCATGCCGCCGTGCCACGCCGATCCGACGATCCACCGCATCGTCGAGGGACGCAGCGGGACCGTCCGCGTCGACATGGAGCTCGTCGTGCGGTTCGACTACGGCTCGATCACCCCCTGGGTGCGGGCCACGGGCGACGGCCTCGTGATGGTGGCGGGCGCCGAGTCGCTCCGGTTCCACAGCCCCGAGCCGCTGCAGGGCCGGGACAAGCGCACCATGGCGTCCTTCGAGCTGGAGGCCGGTGAGCGCCGCGCCTTCTCGCTGACCTGGTTCCCGTCGTCGGCCCCGCCGCCCCTGCCGCTCGACAGCCTGGCCGCGCTCCACCAGACGCGGCACTGGTGGCGCAACTGGGTCGGCCAGTGCACCTACGCCGGCGACTGGCGCGACGACGTGGTGCGCTCGCTCATCACGTTGAAGGCGCTCTCGTACGCACCGAGCGGCGCGATCGCCGCCGCGGCCACGACGTCGCTGCCCGAGCAGATCGGCAGCGTGCGGAACTGGGACTACCGGTTCTCGTGGCTGCGCGACGCCACCTTCACGCTGCAGGCGCTGCTCCTGTCGGGCTTCCACGAGGAGGCGACCGCCTGGGCCCACTGGCTGCGCCGTGCCGTGGCCGGCAACCCGGGCGACTTCCAGATCATGTACGCCGTCGGCGGCGAGCGGCGACTCACCGAGCTGGAGCTGCCGTGGCTCCCCGGGTACGAGGGCTCGACCCCGGTCCGCATCGGGAACCAGGCGTCCGAGCAGTTCCAGCTCGACGTGTTCGGCGAGCTGATGGACTCGGCGCTCACGGCGATCCGCGGCGGGCTGCGCACCCAGCACGGCTTCGGCGACGAGATCGTCACCCAGTCGATGCTCCACCTGGAGCAGGTGTGGGACACGCCCGACGACGGCATCTGGGAGGTGCGGGGTCCGCGGCGCGACTTCACCCACTCGAAGGTCATGGCGTGGGTCGCGTTCGACCGGGCCGTGCTGCTGGCGGGCCAGAGCGGCGCGAGCGCGGAGGTGGTCAACCGGTGGTCGGCGCTGCGTGACCAGGTGCACTCCCAGGTGTGCGAGCGGGGCTGGAACGCGGAGCTCGGGACCTTCACGCAGTACTACGGCTCCGACGAGCTCGACGCGAGCCTCCTGATGATGGCGACCGTCGGGTTCCTCCCGCCCGACGACCCCCGCATCGTGGCGACGGTCGAGGCCATCCAGCGCGAGCTCGTCGTGGACGGCTTCGTGCAGCGGTACCAGACCGACGACGACGCCAACGTCGACGGGCTGCCGCCGGGCGAGGGCGCGTTCCTGATGACCACGTTCTGGCTCGCCGACAACCTCGCGATGATGGGCCGCGTCGACGAGGCCACGGAGATCTTCGAGCGGCTCCGCGGCCTCCAGAACGACGTGGGGCTGCTGTCGGAGGAGTACGACCCGACCGCAGGGCGCATGCTCGGCAACTTCCCGCAGGCCTTCTCGCACGTGGGCCTCATCAACACCGCCGCGAACCTGTCGGCGGAGGGGCCGAGCCCGATGGTCCACCGCTCGGGCCGCGACACGCACCTGCCCTGACGGCCGCGGCGCTCGGCCGCCGGGGCCGGTTCACCCGGCGATCGCCGGCGGGTCGCCGACGCCGAAGCGGAGCTCCGTGACCGCGGCGTACTCCTCGCCCGGCCGGAGCACCGCGCTCCCGAGCGCGGGCCGGTTGGGCGTGTCGGGGTACCGCTGGGTCTCGAGCGACACGGAGCCGTGCGGCCGGAACGGCGGTCCGAGGCCGTTCCCCGTGTAGAGCTGGACGCCCGGCTGGTCGGTGCGCACGGCCATCCACCGGCCGCTCGCCGGCGCGTGGAGGAGCGCCGCGTCCCGCATGGTGCCTGCCACGCCACGGACCTCGAAGCAGTGGTCGTAGCCCGGGGGGTGCGCTGCGATGGCCGGACCGAGCTCCGTCCACGACCGCAGGTCGAACGGCGTGCCGTCGACGGTCGTGAGGTCCGCGGTGGGGATGCCGGCGTCGTCGACCGGCAGGTACCGGTCGGCCGCGAGGACGAGGCGGTGCCCGTCGACGGTGGGCGCGCCGTCGAGGTTCCAGTACCCGTGGTTGGTCATGTTGACCACGGTCGGTGCGTCGGTGGAGGCCACGTAGGCGATCCGCAGGAGGTCGCCCTCGAGCTCGAAGGTGGCCGTCGCGGTGACGGCGCCCGGGAAGCCCTCGTCGCCGTCGGGCGACGCGTACCGCAGCACGGCGGTGGCGCCGTCGGGATCACCCGACGCGTCGAGCAGGTCCCACACGTGGCGGTCGAACCCGTCGGGGCCTCCGTGCAGCTGGTTCGGGCCGTTGTTGGCCACCAGGTCCCAGGTCCGGCCGTCGAGCTCGAACCGGGCGCCGGCGATGCGGTTCGCGTACCGGCCGATCGACGCGCCGAGGTGGGGGTTGCGGCCGCGGTCGGCGTAGTCCGCGGCGGAGGCCAACGCGAGGTGCACGTCGCCCACGCCCCCCGACGCGTCGGGCGCGGCGACCGACCGGATCGCGGCGCCGAGCGTCAGCAGCCGGACCGTGAGCACGTCGCTGCGCAGCTCCACCTCCAGGACGTCGGCCGCGGCGTCGACGCCACCCAGCGGTCCGAGCGGCGTGACCGCCGCGCTCACAGCCCGGGGCTCGACTGGATCAGCCCGCCGTCGGCCATGATCGTCGTGGCGGTCACGTAGGACGCCCCGGGACCCGCGAGGAACGCGACCACGTCGGCGATCTCCTCCGGCTCCGCCATGCGCCCGAGCGGGATGGCGGCGTCGAGCACCGCCATCTTCTGCGGGTCGTCCATCGTCGCCCGGTTGATCGGCGTGGCCACCGCGCCCGGTCCGACGCCCACCACGTTGATCCCGTGCGGCGCGAGCTCGACGCCGGCGGTGCGGGTGAGCATCCGCATGCCGCCCTTCGAGAGGCAGTACGCCGTGTTGCCCGGCATCGGCCAGTCCTCGTGCACCGACGTGACGTTGATGATGCGGCCGCCCCCGCCCTGCTCGATCATCCGCCGCGCCGCGAGCTGGGTGCCGAAGAACGCGGACTTCAGGTTGATGTCCATCACCCGCTCGTACTGCTCGACGGTCGTGTCGAGCACCGACGTGCGGGTCTCGATCCCGGCGTTGTTGACGAACACGTCCAGGCGGCCGAACCGCTCGACGGCGGCGTCGACGAGCGACCGCAGCCCCTCGACGCGCGACACGTCGGCCTGCACGCCGACGGCGCCGTCGCCCAGCGCGTGCACGCGCCGCTCGAGCTCCTCCGTCGCGTCGGGGTTCGACACGTAGTCGATGACCACGTCGGCGCCGTCCCGGGCGAGCGCGAGGACGATGGCCTTGCCGATGCCGGTGTTGCCACCGGTGACGACGACCGCCTTGCCGGCGAGCGGTCGCGCGTCGTGCTGCTCCGACTGAGACATGTGGGGGACCTCCGGGTCGGGACGGGCCCACGGTACCGGGGCCGCCCGCGGACACGGCGGGACGGGGCGCGAGACTGCGGCGCTGGCGCGATCTCGGAGGTGCACGCGGTGGAGAGCACGGGTTCGACGGCCGGGGACGGCGGCGGCACGCGCACGGAGCACGACAGCCTCGGTCCCGTCGAGGTGCCGCTCGCCGCCAAGTGGCAGGCGCAGACGCAGCGCGCGGTCGAGAACTTCCCCGTGTCCGGCACGACGGTGGCGGCGTCGCTCGTCCGGGCGCTCGCCGAGATCAAGCGCGCCGCGGCCGAGGTGAACGGCGCGCAGGGCCACGTGGCGCCCGCGGTCGCCGATGCGGTCCGGGCGGCCGCCGACGAGGTGATCGCCGGTGACTGGCCGGACCAGTTCCCCGTCGACGTCTTCCAGACGGGCTCCGGCACGTCGACGAACATGAACCTCAACGAGGTGTTGGCGACGCTGGCCTCCGAGCGGTCCGGCGAGCACGTGCACCCGAACGACCACGTCAACGCCTCGCAGTCCTCCAACGACGTGTTCCCGTCCGCCATCCGCGTCGCCGCCGCCGACGCCGTCGTGCACCGGCTCGTGCCGTCGTTGCAGCACCTCGCCACCTCGCTCCGCCGCGCCGAGGCGCGCTTCGCCGACGTGGTGAAGGCCGGGCGGACGCACCTCATGGACGCCGTGCCCGTCACGCTCGGCCAGGAGTTCGGCGGCTACGCCACCGCCGTGGAGCTCGGCGTCGACCGGTTGCTCGACTGCCTGCCGAGGCTCGCCGCGCTGCCCCTCGGCGGCACCGCGGTCGGCACCGGGATCAACGCCCCGCCCGACTTCGCCCCGCGGGTCATCGAGCTCCTCGCGACCCGCCTCGGGCTGCCGCTCCGCGAGGCCGAGGACCACTTCGAGGCCCAGGGCGGCCAGGACGCGCTCGTCGAGGCGAGCGGCGCCTGCCGGGTCGTGGCCGTGAGCCTCAACAAGCTGGCGTCCGACCTGCGCTGGATGTCGTCCGGCCCCGCGGCCGGGCTCGCGGAGATCCACCTGCCCGACCTGCAGCCGGGGAGCTCGATCATGCCCGGCAAGGTGAACCCGGTGCTGCCCGAGGCCACGCAGCAGGTCGTCGCGCAGGTCGTCGGCAACGACGCCGCCGTGGCCTTCGCGGGTGCGGCGGGTTCGTTCGAGCTCAACGTGATGCTGCCCGTCATGGGGCGGAACCTGCTCGAGTCGATCGAGCTCCTCGCCAACGTCACGGTCCTGCTCGCCGACCGCTGCATCGACGGGATCGAGGCCGACGTGGCCCGCAACCTGCGGAACGCCGAGTCGTCGTCGGCCGTCGTCACCGCGCTCGTGCCGCTGATCGGCTACGAGGAGGCCGCCGCGGTGGCCAAGGCGGCGATCGCCGCCGGGCGGACCGTGAAGGAGGAGGTCGTGGCCCGCGGGCTCGTCCCCGACCGGGAGGCGCTCGACCGCGCGCTCGACGTGCGCGCCATGACCCGCGGCGGCCGCCGCACGGACTGAGTCAGCCGGTCAGGCCGATGGGTGCCGGCGTGGTGCCGGCCCCGGTTGCGCCGCCGGCGGTGGCGGTCGTCCCCGCGACCGCCGCCGGTGGGACCGACGTGCCCGGACCGGGCACGATCGTGAACGCCGATTCCGCGGCGTCCTTCGCGTTGGACACCACGTCGTCCGTCACCCGCACGTAGCAGGTGGTCGCCTTCCGGATCCCGGCCGGCGCGGCGTCGCCGGCGGCGAAGCACCCCCACGCGTTGTCGCCGCCGGGCTCCGGGCCCCGGAAGACCTGGACGGTCGCCGAGCCCGCGCCGTCGGCGGTCCCGTTCGGCGTGACCTCGGAGAGCAGCGAGCAGTCGAGCGCCTCGTCGAAGCCGGGCGCGGAGATCGACGTGGCGCAGATGCGGATGAGGATCAGCGACCTCGGCGTCTGCCCGCTCCAGCGGACGGTGACCGGGGTCAGGCCACCCATCGCCACGGGCACGGGGTCCGGGTCGATCGACACCGACGGCGCCGCGCCGGCCGGGCCCGACCACGACCAGCCGCCGGCCACCAGCGCCGCCGCCGCGACCGCCATGCGGAGGATCCGGGACCGCACGCGGGCGCGGCTCGGTGGCTGGGCGTGGCTCGGCACGGGCCCACGGTGCTGCACGGACCTGAACCGCCGCGGACGCCCGGGCGA
>JAEVZA010000368.1 GCA_023392475.1 Actinomycetes bacterium
GAGCGACACCGCGCCGAGGTCGGCCGCGCCCAGCACGAGGTCGGGCGCGGCGTCGGTGCGCTCGCAGCAGCCCGCGCCGCCCTCCGAGGTGACGCGGTACCGGCCCGGCACCGACGGCAGCAGGCCGCCCGACACGTCGACGACGACGTCGCCGTCGGCGTCGTAGCGCCGCGCCGACAGCAGCGCCGGCACGTCGAGCGGGCAGAGCCAGAGGTAGTCCCGCTCCGCCTCGGTGACGTACGCCCGCGGGTCGACGAGCACCTCGCCGAGGACGTGGTCGATCGGCACGTACGCGTGCACGACCTCGACGAGGTCGTGGTCGAGCAGCATCCGCCAGACCGCCAGCTCGGCCCCGGGAGCGGTGCCCACGACCTCGTGCACGTGGAGCCGGTGCGACGGCCCGTTGGCCTCCCACCGCTCCTCGAGCCGGTAGAGCGCGTAGGCGTCGGCCAGCCCGGACGGGTCCTCGTGCACGAGCACCACGAGGTCCGCGTGGCCACCGATCCACAGGTCGCGCTCGCCCAGGACGAGCTGCCACCAGGCGCGGGACCGGTCGAGCGAGCCGTTGGCTGCGCTGCGCGCGTAGACGTCGGCGACGACGTCCTGCGCGTCGCGGCGGTCGACGAGGCGGAGGCGACCGTCGGCGACCGGCGCGTCGGGCCGGAACGCGGCGCGGGCGGTGGGCACGGCGATCGAGCGCCAGCGCGTCGCCAGGCCGAAGCCGAATCGCCCGTAGATCGTCGCCTGGCTGGCGTTGAGCACCGCGGCCGCCTCCCCCCGCGCCGCGGCATCGGCGAGCAGCCGCTCCATCAGCGAGCGGAGCAGGCCCCGCCGGCGGTGGGTCGGCAGCACGCCGACGTCGCACACGCCGGCCACCGGCAGCGTCGCGCCGCCCGGCACCGTCAGCCGGAAGGGGAACGACCCCGCCACGCCGGCGTCCAGACCGCTGGCGGAGGCGATGAGGAACCGATCGGGCTCGGTGACCGGCCGCTTCGCCTCCACCTGGTCGGGGTCGAACCGGACGCCGAACGCGCCGGCATCCACGCGGGCGTACGCCTCCAGCTCGTCGACGTCGCCGAGGGTCCGGACGGCGACGCCGGTCGGGCGGTCCTCCGTCGAGGGGTCGTGCGGTGCGCTCACCCCGGCGAGGCTAGGGAGGCGCGCCGTCCGGGCGCCCGCCGGTTCCCGCGTTGCTCGGCACGCGCGCCGTCCGTGCGCCCGCCGCTTCCCGGCGGCCGGTGGGCCGTCAGCCCGTCGTACCGGTGGAGCAGGACGACTGGATGTACGCGCCGAGCGCGGTCTGCGCGGCCTGCACCTGCGGATCGCCGATCAGCCGCTTGAGCTTCGTCTCGGCGTCGGGCGTCCGCGGGTCGAAGGTCGCCATCTGCTTCCACATGTCCTGCATCGTCTTCAAGGACGGCTGGACCTCGGTCGGGGCGATCGTGACGAGGTGGGCGAACAGGCGGTCGAGCGAGGTGAACAGCTGCGCGAACCCCGACGGGTTCGAGAGGAGGCTCGTCAGGTTGACGTCCGCGCCGGAGATGGCCTGGTACGCCTCACCGGTCAGCAGCTTGCACAGGTCCGTCTCGTTGTTGAGGTCGTCGATCCGGCGGATCAGCTCGTTCACGTCGACCGCGCCGCTCGAGCCGCTGCCGTTCGAGGCCTGGATCGGCGGGGCGGTCGGCCGCGGCCCGTCGGTCGTCGCGTCGGCCGGGTCCTTCGACAGCTCGGTCGTGCCGCTGTCGCTGCTGCACGAGGTGGCGGCCAGCACCAGGATGCACATCAGGGCGCCGAGGAGCGTCCACCAGGTGCGTCGGGTCGGGAGGGCCACGGGGCCCGATGGTACGGGAGCGGTTCGCGGGTGCGACATCGGGCCGGGCGCCCGGATCAGCCGGTGAGGGCGCCGACCAGCGTGATCACGGCGGTCGCGGCGAGCATCAGGAGGACGAGGCCGCGGAAGCGGTCGTCGGGGAACCGGCGGTGCAGCGAGTCGCCGACCCACCAGCCGAGCGGCCACGCCGGCAGGGCCACGGCGGCGGCCGCGGCGAGGTCGACGTGGAGCTGGCCGGACACGGCGAACAGGGCGAGGGCGACGATCCCGTTGATGCCGAAGACGGCGGCCGAGGTGGCCCGGAACGGACCCTTCGGCAAGCTCCGGCCCTGGAGGTCCATGACGACCGGCGGTCCGCTGACGCCGACCGAGGTGTTGAGCAGCCCGGTCCCGAGGCCGGCCACGACGTCCACCCACGGCGGCGGCCGCTCGATCACCCACCCGCGGGCCAGCAGCACGACCGCGGCGAGCACGACGACCCCGATGGCCGCCTCCAGCGCGGACTCGGGGACGACCAGGATCACCGCGAGGCCGATCGGCATCCCGACGAGCGCGCCGAGCACGATGCGCCGGAGCACGGGCACCACGGCCTCGGCGCGGTGCCGGAGCGCGACGCCGCCGTTGGACAGCAGGCCGAACAGGGCCGAGAGGACGACGGCGTCCTTCGGCCCGACCGCGATCGCCATCAGCGGGACCGTGGTCAGCGCGAACCCGAAGCCCATCAACGAGTTGAGCGTGGCCCCGACGAACACCGCGACCGCGACGAGCGCGAGCGCCGACGGGTCGAGCACGCCGGCGGTCAGCCCTTGCGGGCGTTCAGGAGCGCGGTCACCGCCTTGCCGTCCGCCTTGCCCTGCGTGGCCTTCATCACCTTGCCGACGAAGAAGCCCGTGATCTTGCCGTCGCCGTCCTGGAACCGCTGCCACTCGTCGGGGTGCTCGGCGATCAGGCCGTCGACGAGTCCCTCGAGCTCGGACGTGTCCATGGCCTCGAACCCGCGGTCGGCGGCGATGTCCGCCGGCGGCCGACCGGTCTCCACCATGTCGGCCAGCACCTGCTTCGCCTGCGTGGCGGTGAGCGCGCCGTCGACCTCCATGCCGACGAGCGCCGCGAACGCGCCCGGGTCCAGCGACACCGCCCGCTCGTCGGAGAGGTTGTGCTCGGCGTGCGTGAGGACGCGCCCGGGATCTGCCCCCGAGGCGATCGCGGCGAGGCAGAGGTCGTCGAGGTCGCGCTCGACGATGAGCGCCGTCTGCTCGAGCGGGGCGCCCGCGGCATCCGCGAGCCGGTGCCGCCGAGCGGCCGGGAGGACCGGCAGCGCGGCGCGCACCCGGTCGATCCACTCCGCCGACGGATCCAGCTCCACCAGGTCGGGATCGGGGAAGTAGCGGTAGTCGTCCGCGTCCTCCTTGGAGCGCAGCAGCGTGGTGCGCCCCTCGTCCTCGTTCCAGTGGCGCGTCTGCTGGACCACCCTGTCGCCCGAGGTGATGAGGTCCACCTGGCGGGCGGCCTCGTAGTCGATGGCGCGGCCGAGGCTGCGCAGCGAGTTGATGTTCTTGATCTCGCACCGGGTGCCCAGCTCGTCCTCACCGCGGCGCCGCACCGACACGTTGCAGTCGACGCGGAGCGACCCCTCCTCCATCTTCCCGTCGGACGCACCGACGGCGACGAGGATGGCCCGCAGCTCCGACACGTAGGCCCGTGCCTCGTCGGGCGTGCGGAGGTCCGGCTTGCCGACGATCTCCAGCAGGGGGACGCCGGCGCGGTTCAGGTCGACCAGGGAGTACTGCGCGTCGTGGATGCGACCGCCGCCCCCGACGTGGGTCGACTTGCCCGTGTCCTCCTCGAGGTGGGCGCGCTCGATCCCGACCCGCTGCCCGGACGGCAGCTCCAGCCAGCCCTCCGCGTTGATCGGCAGCTCGTACTGGGAGATCTGGTAGTCCTTCGGCTGGTCCGGGTAGAAGTAGTTCTTCCGGGCGAAGACGCTGCGCTGCACGGTGCAGTTGAGGGCGAGGCCCACGCGGATCGCGAGCTCCACGGCCTGCTCGTTCAGCACGGGCAGCGACCCGGGCAGCCCGAGGGTGAGCGCGTCGACGTGCGTGTTGGGCTCGCCGCCGAACTCGTTGACGGCCGCGGAGAACAGCTTCGTGCGGGTGGCGAGCTCCGTGTGGACCTCGAGGCCGATCACGACCTCCCACTCGTCGGGATCGACACCGGTCGTCGTGCTCACGATCCGCTCCCTTCGCCGGCGGCCGACTCGAGGACCGCGGCCGCCCGGAACATCGCCACCTCGCCGAGCGCGGGTGCCAGCACCTGCACACCGACCGGCAGCCCGTCGTCGCCGGTCCCGAACGGCACCGACATCGCCGGGTGGCCGGCGAGGTTCGTGGGGATGGTGCACACGTCGTTCAGGTACATCTGCAGCGGATCCGCCGTCTTGTCGCCGAGCGGGAACGCCGTCGTGGGCGAGGTGGGCGACAGCAGGACGTCGAACCGCTCGTACGCGGCGTCGAAGTCGTTGCGGATCAGCGTGCGCACGCGCAGCGCCTTGCCGTAGAAGGCGTCGTAGTAGCCGGCCGACAGGGCGTACGTGCCGAGCATGATGCGGCGCTTCACCTCGTCGCCGAACCCGGCGGTGCGGGTGGCCTCCATCATCTCGCCGGTCGTCGGCGCGTCGACGCGCAGGCCGTAGCGCACGCCGTCGTAGCGGGCGAGGTTGGACGACGCCTCGGCCGGTGCGACCAGGTAGTAGGCGCTCAGCCCGTAGGTGACCGCAGGGACCGACACCTCCTCGACGGTGGCGCCGGCGGCCTCGAGGGCGCCGGCCGCGGCGCGGACCCGGGCGGCCACGTCGGCGGCGATGCCCTCCCCCATCATCTCGGCCACGATGCCGACGCGCATCCCGTCGACGCCGTCGGCGAGGTGCGGTGTGAGCTCGGGGAACGGCTCCGGGATCGACGTGGAGTCGCCCGGGTCGTGACCGCCCATCACCTCGAGCACCAGGGCCGCGTCGGCCACGGTCGTGGCGAACGGTCCGATCTGGTCGAGCGAGGAGCCGAAGGCCACGAGCCCGAGGCGCGACACCGTGCCGTACGTGGGCTTCACGCCGACGACGCCGCAGAGGGCGGCGGGCTGGCGGATCGAGCCGCCGGTGTCCGAGCCGAGCGCGACGGACGCGAACCCGGCCGCCACCGCCGCGGCCGACCCGCCCGACGAGCCGCCGGGCACGCGGGTGAGGTCGTGCGGGTTGCGGGTGGGCCCGAACGCGGAGTTCTCCGTGGACGAGCCCATGGCGAACTCGTCGAGGTTCGTCTTCCCCACGGCGACGGCGCCGGCCGCCGCGAGCCGCGTGACCACGGTGGCGTCGTACGGCGGCAACCAGCCCTGGAGGATGCGCGAGGAGCAGGTGGTGGGCACCCCGCGGGTGCAGAGGTTGTCCTTCAGGGCGACCGGCACCCCGGCGAGCGGACCCGGGTCCTCCCCCGCCGCCACCCGCCGGTCGATGTCCGCCGCCGCCTCACGGGCGGTGGCCTCGGTGAGGTGGTTGAACGCGTGGACGTCGGACTCCTGCAGGGCGACCCGCTCGAGGTGCTCGTCGAGGACCTCGAGCGCCGAGCGCTCGCCCGCCCGGACGGCGGCGGCGATCCCCGTCGCCGGCGCGCCGGCGGTCACGGAGCCTCCCCGAGCACCGGCGGCACGCGGAACTGCCCGTCCTCCGACGCCGGCGCGGTGCCCAGCACCTCGGCGCGGTCGAGCACCGGGCCGGGCTCGTCGGACCGCATCACGTTCGCCAGCCGCACGGGCTGGGCGAGCGGCTCGACGTCGGCGAGGTCCAGCGCCTCGATGTCGGCGGCGTGGTCGAGGATGTCGGACAGCTGGTGGGTGAACCGATCGAGCTCGTCGTCGGTCAACCGGAGGCGGGCGAGGTTCGCGACCTTCGCCACGTCCGCGGGGGTGATGCGCTCAGCCATGGAGGCCCGACACTACCGACCGCCGTGCGGCCACCCCGACCCGGTTCCCCCGGCCGCGGGCGGTCCCGGCGGCCCTGTGGAGCACCACCGCGACGACGAGCCCGTGCCGGATGGAGTCGATCGGGCCGCCGATATCGTGGGCAGCCGTGCCCGACACCCCCGAGCCCAGCGACGACGACGCCGACGGCGGAGCGGTCGAGGACACCGGCCACGGAGCGGTCGAGGACACCGCCGCCGGCGACCCGGTCGACGGCGACGAGCGCGTCGCGGTCCCCGCCGGGCGGACGCGCGGCGACGGTCGGTCCCGCCGCCGGCGGTGGCCCTGGGTGCTCGGGATCGCCGCGGTGGTCATCGTCGCGTGGGGCGTGCTCGCAGCGCTCCAGCTGTGGTCCGCGTACGAGCACGCGCAGGACGGGCTGGCCACGATGAGCGGCGTCCGCACCTCCGGCACCCAGGACCTCGCGACCCTCATCAAGTCGCTCGACCGCAGCGGCCCCGACGCGGCCGCCGCCGAGGACCTCCCCGACCGGCTGGCCTCGGCCGCCGACTCCTTCTCCGCTGCCAACGACGCCGTGAGCTCGTTCGTGTTCGCACCGCTGCGGGTGCTCCCCGTCGTCGGCCGCCAGGTGGACTCGCTCGACGCGCTGACCTCCGCCGCCGCGACGACCGCGTCGCGCGCCCACACCGCGTTCTCCGACCTGTCCGGCATCGCCGACGACCCGGGCACCACGCCCGAGGAGCGGCTCGCCGCCGTCGGTCGCACGCAGCGGGTCCTCGCCCAGCTCCAGCGCGGGCTGCAGGGGCTCGACCTCGGCCCCACCGAGGGCCTGGCCGGTCCCCTCGCGGACGCCCGCAACAAGTTCGCCGACGAGTATGCGAGCACGACCGACACGTTGGACAAGGCGGTCGCCGCGACGACCGGGGTGGACAAGTTCCTCACCGGGCCGTCGCAGTACCTGGTGCTGGTCGCCAACAACGCGGAGATGCGCGCCGGGTCCGGCATGTTCCTCCAGATGGGCGTCCTCACCGTCGAGAACGGCCACTTCCAGCTCGGCGAGCTCATCTCGGTGGAGGGCCAGCGCCTGGACCACCCGGGTGCCGCGCTCGACCCCGACATCGAGCGCCTCTGGGGGTGGCTGGTGCCGAACGAGGAGTGGCGCAACGTCAACCTGTCGCCGCGCTTCGACGAGAGCGCGCGGATGGCGACCGAGATGTGGGCCAGCTCGGGCCGCGGCACCGTGGACGGCGTGATCGCCATCGACGTGGTCGGGCTGCAGCGGCTGCTCGAGCTCACCGGGCCGGTGCAGGTCGCGGGCGCCGACGGCACCCCGCACGAGCTCGACGCCGACAACGTCCGGCAGCGGCTGCTGCTCGACCAGTACCTGAACTTCGACGGGCAGAACGCGGCGCGGCGCGAGGAGCTCGGGCGGACCGGCACCGCCGTGTTCAACGCGTTCAACCAGCGGCCGGTGAAGGCCGAGGCGCTCCTGCGGGCCTTGCAGCAGGGCGGGCGCGGGCGCAACATCCTGATCTGGTCCAAGGACCCGGTCGAGCAGGCGGCCTGGCAGGCGCTCGGCGTCTCCGGCGCGCTGCCGCCCGACGCGCTCCTCCTCAGCCTGATCAACCGGAGCGGCACCAAGCTCGATCAGTTCGTCACCGTCGACGCGTCGATCACCTCGACGACGACGGGCGACCTGCGCCACGTGAGCGTGAAGGTGTCGATGACCAACTCGCCCCGGCCGAAGCTCCCGACCTACGTGCAGGGGCCCTACCCGCGCACGGGGTACAAGGCGGGCGAGTACGTCGGCATCCTCTCGCTGAACGTGCCGAAGGGCGCGGGCAACGCGACGGTCGAGGGCGGCGCCATGATGCTGAACGGCGACGACGGACCCACGCGCATGATGGCGGCGGGCGTCGACCTCCAGGCGGGCCAGCACGGCGAGCTCACCTTCCACTTCGACCTGCCGACGTCGTGGGACTCGATGCAGGTCCTCGCCTCGGCGCGCATCCCGCGCGTGACGTGGAGCGCGGGTGGCGAGCAGTGGAAGGACGACTCGCCGCGAACCGTCGACCTCGCGACGACCGGCTGAGCCGGGCCGTCGCGACGGCCCGTCGACGACCGTCCGACGCGGCCCCGGATCGCGCGCTCCGGGTGGGTGTCACCACGCTCCGTCGAGGGCGCCAGATCCCTGCCAGGACACGGCGGATGGGCCGTCCGGCCCCCCTCGGCCGTGGGGAGTTTTCCCCGGAAACAGGTGCTTCCAGCGGTGGGTGACGGGTGCTACCTTCACCTCATGCGATTCAGTCTTCGAACTCTGCTGGTGGGTTTCGCTGTGATCCTGGCGTCGATGTTCGCCCTCTCGGGTGTCTCGGGTGCTCAGGACGGGGGCTCTCCGGATCCGTACGTGTCACCCACGACCATCACCAAGACCACGGCGCTCACGCCGCAGGTCGAGGCGGCGACGGTGGCCAAGAGCACCTCGCCCGCCGAGAAGGCCGTCGGCTCGCTGGCCTTCACCGGCCGTGACGTGACCGAGGTCGCCGTGTTCGGCGGGGCGCTGCTCATCGCCGGCCTCGGCTTCCTGGTGGTCCGCCGCCGGGTCTCCCACGCCTGACGAACCTCCGATCACGACCCGCCCGCCGTCGCCCTGCGGGGCCGACCGGGCGGGTCGTGGCGCGTCCGGACAGGGATCGGGGTGCCCCGGGCGACCGGCCGGCACGTGGTCCTCGGCCGCGACGACGTCCGGGCGGGCCTACGACGCCGACGGCGCGCCGACGCGGGCCACGAACTCGAGCGATCGCTCGATGATGAGGTCCCTGTCGTAGTCGATCGTCGCGACGTGGTAGCTGCGCTCGAGCGTGACGCGCTCGACCGGGCCCGACACGGCCTCCGCGAGCACGTCGCTGTCGGTCGGCGGCACGACGTGGTCCTGCGTGCTGGTCATGAGCAGCAGCGGGCACTCGATGCGCCCGAGCTGCGGCAGCGTCTCGCCCGACACCTCGATGAGGCTGACGAGCGGCGGGAGCGGCGTCTGCGGGTACGCGGACTCAGCGACGTCGGGGTCGGCCACGTCGGACCCGATCCCGTCCATGAGGGTCTCGCCGGCGTCGACCATCGCCTCCACCAGGGCGAGCATGTCGGCGCTCGGGGCGACCGCCGGGTTCACGCAGATGATCCCGACGAGCTCGGGGTGGTGGATGGCGAGCCAGCACGTCAGCGATCCCCCCATCGACAGGCCGGCCACGACGACGCGCTCGCAGCGCGCCTGCAGCGACGTGAGCGCCGCCTCCGCCGCGACGGACCAGTCCGCCCACGTGGTGGTGAGCATGTCCTCGACCGTGGTGCCGTGTCCGGGGAGCCGGGGCAGCTCGACCGCGTGGCCGGCGCCGGCGAACGCCTCGGCGAGCGGCCGCATCGAGCTCGGGTTGCCGGTGAAGCCGTGCAGCACGAGCACCCCGACCGGACCACCGGGCGCGCTGAACGGCTCGGCACCGGGGAGGACGTCGGCGGGCTGGTCGGTCGTGCTCATCGGGGCTCCTCGTCTCGGACGGTCCGCACCGGCCGGTCGGCGCCGGTGCGCACGGCGACCGACCCGCACGACGCTACTTGACCGTGTGGTCAAGTACGGGGTCGGCCACTACGCTGCCCGACGGTGCGCCGACCGGCCACCGTCGACCGACCGGCTCGCCCTCCCGGGGCGACACGAGGAGAAGGGGGGCCTCCGGTGCCCAAGTACAAGTTCCTGTCGGAGGAGTGGATCGAGGAGGCCAAGCGCATCCGCTCCGAGATGGAGGGCGACGCGCCCGCGCCGGCCCACGCCGTGCGCATGAACCAGGTCATCACCGACGTGCCCTTCGGCGACGGAGAGATCAACGCCCACATGGACACCTCGGGCGGCGACCTCGAGATGGACCTCGGCCACCTGGACAACCCCGACCTCACGGTCACCCTCGACTACGCCACGGCCAAGGCGATCCTCGTCGACGGCAACCCGCAGGCGGGCATGCAGGCCTTCATGGCCGGCAAGGTCAAGGTGCAGGGCGACATGACGAAGCTCATGGCCATGCAGCAGTCGGGGGGCAACGACGAGGCCGCGGCCAAGGTCGCCAAGGCGATCCAGGACATCACGGAGTGATGCTCCCGCGGGGCTGACATCACGGAGTGATGCTCCCGCGGGGCTGACATCACGGAGTGATGCTCCCGCGGGGCTGACATCACGGAGTGATGCTCCCGCGGGGCTGACATCACGGAGTGATGCTCCCGCGGGGCTGACACCACGGAGTGATCGTCGGCCCTCCCGGGCCGGCCAGGATCTGAGCGGCGGGGCGCCTGCGGGCGC
>JAEVZA010000191.1 GCA_023392475.1 Actinomycetes bacterium
GGTCGAGCACGCGGGCCCGGTGGGCGGTGAGCAGCGTGGCCGCGGAGCCGGAGCGGCCCGCCCGTTCGAGCAGCTCGGCGGACCCGTGCAGCTGGGCCGCCAGGTCGGCCTGGCCGACGACGAACGCGTCGTGCACCACCGCGCCGGCGGCGACGAAGGCCCGATCGTCGTCGAGCCGGCGCGCCGCTGCGAGCGCCGCCTCGGCGAGCGACCGGGCACGACCCGGTGTCTCGGAGAAGTACAGCTCGGCGGCGAGGCGCGACCGCAGCAGCACCGACGTGGCCGACCCCTCGTCCGCCTGCAGGTCGATGGCGCGCTCGAGGAGCTGCACGGTCGTCGGGTCGTCCGCCCGGTAGGCGATGCCGAGGTCGGCGCCCGGATCCGCGAAGCCCAGGGCCGACCGCGCCACGAGCTCCGGGTCCGACGTCAGCGCGGCGGCGTCGAGGAACGCCGCCTGCGCCAGCTCGAGCTCCCCCAGGCGTCGGTGCGCGTCCCCGCAGCGGACGAGCAGATCGGCGCGCCGTCGTGACCCGATCGCCGACGACCCGACGGAGAGCGCCTCCCGGAACCAGTCGACCGCCTCCTCGTCGGCGTGGAGGTCGGCCGCCGACGCCCCGGCCCGGACCGCCAGGTCGACGGCGCGCTCGGCGTCCAGCAGGGGTTGGGCGGCGATCGCGTGCCGGGCGAGCACGGCCGGGGGCACCGACGGGTCGACGGCGAGCGCGTCGAGCGCCGCGACGTGCGTGCGCGCCCGCTCCGCGTCCGACATCGTGGCGTAGACCGCGTCCCGGACGAGCTCGTGGTGGAACCGCCACCTGCCCGGCGTGGCGACGTCCATCAGTCGCGCCGCCCTGGCCTGCTCCAGCTGCTCCACGACCGCTTCGACCGCGGTGCCGCTGATGGCGGCGAGCAGCCGGACGTCGCCCTCCGCTCCCACGACCGACGCGGACACGACGAGCTCCTCGACGGGATCGGGTAGCCGGGCGAGCCGATCTCGCACCAGCTCGGCCGCCCGTGCCGGGACGCTGCCGCCCACGAGCACGCGGAGGTGATCCGCACCCTCGGCACCACGGCACGCCCGGAGCAGCTCGGTGACGAACAGCGGGTTGCCGCCGGTCCGGTCGCGGAGGAGCGTCGCGAGCTCGGGATCCCGCGGCAGGCCGTTGCCCCGCATGAGGACCTCGATCGCCGCATCGGGGAGCGGCGGCACGTCGACGACGTGCGCCTGGCGCCGCACCGCCTCGAGCGCGGCCTCGAGCGGACGACCGATGTCCTCCCCCGATCGCAGCGTGGCCACGACCGCCAAGGTGCCCGTCGCCGCTCCCGAGGCCACCTGGCCGAGGAGGAGGACCGACGCCACGTCGGCCCACTGGAGGTCCTCGATGAGGTGCAGCCGGGGCTCGTGCCCGACCAGCAGCCGGTCCCGCAGGTCGTTCAGCTGGTCGTACCGGGCGGCCTCGGGATGGGGCGGATCGACGGACGCCGGAGGGGTGTCCAGGAGCGGGTCGAGCAGGGGCCGCCACGGCCAGAACGGCGGCGCGCTCCGGTCCGCGCTGCAGCTGCCCCAGGACAGGTGGAGCTCGTCCCGCACCGCGTGCGCCACGGCGCGGGCGATGCTCGTCTTGCCGATGCCGGCCTCACCCGCGAGCACCACGACGGAGCTCGAGCCGCCGACGGCGGCCCGCGCGAAGCGCACCAGTTCCTCGACGAGCTCCTCCCGACCGACGACCTGATCGTCGTGCCACGCGGCCGGTGCGCCCGGTCCGCAGGTGCCACCCATGCCGACATCATGACCGCGACGGCACGTCGTCGTCCTCGGACCCGGGCGACCGAAGTCCATTGCTGGTACCAACAGTTGTATCCTGCAACGATGAGTGCTCGACAGGACGACCCGGTGGTCCCCGACCGCGTGACCGACGCCGTGCTCCAGGCGTCGAGGGCGATGGTGGCGGTCGTCGCCCGCTCGCTCGCCCGCGGCGAGGACGACGTCACGATGGTCCAGTTCCGCGCCCTCGTCGTGCTCCGGGCGGCGCCCGGCGCGAACCTCGGCCACCTCGCGGATTCGCTGGGCGTCACCCCGTCGAGCGTGACCCGCATGTGCGACCGGTTGGTCGACCGCGGGCTCGTGCGACGGGAGCCGGCGCCCGGGAACCGGCGCGAGGTCCAGCTCACGCTGACCGCCCCGGGCCGCCAACTCGTCGACCGCGCGACCCGGGCACGCCGACGGGACCTCCAGCGGGTGCTCGCCGCCATGCCGGCGGCCGAGCGCGACCGGCTCGTCCCGGCGTTGGAGGCCTTCACCGAGGCGATCGCCACCACGTTGGGGGTGGCCTGGCCGGGCGCCGACGTCCTGGGTGGGGAGCTGGAGGCATGACCCTCCCGCAGTGGTGGTACGACGAGCTCAGGTCCATCGCGCGCCGTTCACGCTACGCCGTCGTGTTCGCTGCGGTCACGGGCGTGTCGACGGGCCTCGTGATGGCCGGCTTCGAGCGCGTCGTCGTGACCGGTCTGCTCGACCACCTGCTCGAGGCGCCGCTCTGGGTGCAGGCGCTCGCGCCGGGGCTCGGCCTCGCGCTGTGCGCACTCGCGCTCGCCACGGTCGGCCGCCGTGAGTCG
>JAEVZA010000461.1 GCA_023392475.1 Actinomycetes bacterium
GCCTCGCACCGCCGACCCCGCGTCAGCGCCGCCGCCCGCCCGGGTCCACCGCCGGGCCGCACCCCGTCGCTACGATCGAACCTGTGTTCGTCCTGGGTGTCGATCCCGGCCTGTCGAGGTGCGGCTATTGCGTGGTGCACGCGGCGGGCGGGCCGGCCCGCGCCGCCGCGCTCGGCGTGCTGCGCACGGACCCCGAGCTCCCGGTGCCGCAGCGCCTCGCCGAGCTCGCCCGGGACTTCCGGGGCCTCCTCGACGAGTTCGCGCCGTCCGCCGTCGCGGTGGAGCGCGTGCTGTTCCAGGTGAACGTCCGCACGGCGATGGGCGTCGGCCAGGCCTCGGGCGTGCTGATGGCCCAGGCCGCGGAGCGGGGCATGGACGTCGTCGAGTACTCGCCCAACCAGGTCAAGGACGCGGTCGCCGGGCACGGCGCCGCCGACAAGCAGCAGGTGCAGCGCATGGTGCAGATCCTCCTGTCCCTCCCCGAGCCACCGCACCCGCCCGACGCGGCGGACGCGGCGGCCGTGGCCCTCACCCACGTGGCGCTGGCCCCGCACCGGTCGGCCGCCCGCGGGGCGGGGGTGGTCCGGTGATCGGTTCGCTGCGGGGACCGCTGCTCGACCGCACCGGCATCGAGCTGCTCGTCGAGGTCGGCGGCATCGGGTACCGGGTCCAGACGACGCCGGCCACGGCGGTGGGCGCGGGCGACGTCGGCGACGAGGTCTTCCTCCACGTCCACCACGCCGTCCGCGAGGACGCGCAGACCCTCTACGGGTTCACCACGATCGACGACCGCCGCGTGTTCGAGGTGCTCATCGGCACCCACGGCGTCGGCCCCGCGCTGGCGCTCGCCATCCTGGCGGTGCACTCGCCCGCCGCGCTGCGGACCGTGCTCGCCACCGATGACGTCGCCGCGCTCTGCCTGGTGCCCGGGGTCGGTCGCAAGACCGCCGCCCGGTTGCTGGTGGAGCTGAAGTCCCGCCTCGACCTCCCCGACGTCGACCTGACCGCGACCGCGGTGAGCGCCGTGGGCGGGGGCGAGGCCGGGGTCCGGGCCGACGTCCGGGACGCGCTGGCCGAGCTGGGCTACGGGGCGGACGAGATCGGCCGCGTGCTGGTCGACCTGCCCGACGCCGGGGACAGCTCGGAGCTGCTGCGCGAGGCGCTGCACCGCCTGGCGGCGGCCTGAGGGGGCGGTGGACGTGGCGCGCGAGGAGCTGCTCGATCCGTACCGGCAGGACGGCGACGACGAGCCGTCGATCGTCTTCTCCGACGTCGACCCCGGGGCCGACCGGGCGGCCGGGGCGACGGGAGCGGAGGCGGACGCCGCCGCGCCCGAGGTGGTGGCCACGCTGCGGCCCCGCACGCTCGACGAGTTCGTCGGGCAGACGGAGCTGAAGCGCCGGCTCGCCGTCATCCTCGAGGCCGCCCGCCGGCGCGGCCAGGCCGCGGACCACTTCCTGTTCGCCGGCCCGCCCGGGCTCGGCAAGACGTCGCTCGCCGGCATCGTCGCGGTCGAGATGGGCGTGGCGATGCACGTCACCTCGGGCCCTGCGCTCGAGCGGCCCGGTGACCTCGCCGCCATCCTCACCAAGCTCGGCGAGGGCGACGTCCTCTTCATCGACGAGATCCACCGGCTCTCCCGCTCGATCGAGGAGGTGCTGTACCCGGCGATGGAGGACTTCCAGCTCGACATCGTGCTGGGCAAGGGACCGGCCGCCCGGTCGATCCGCCTGGACCTCCCGCGCTTCTGCCTCGTCGGGGCCACCACGCGCACCGGCCTCATCACCGGGCCGCTCCGGGACCGCTTCGGCCTGGTGGCACGCCTCGACTACTACGAGCCGGAGGACCTCCGGGCGATCGTGGTCCGGGCCGCGAGCATCCTCGGCGCCGACATCGACGGGGCCGGCGCCGAGGAGATCGCGGGCCGCTCGCGCGGCACGCCGCGCATAGCGAACCGGCTGCTGCGCCGGGTCCGGGACGTCGCCGAGGTGGAGGGCGACGGCCGCATCGACGCGGCGACGGCCCGCAGCGGCCTCGAGCTGTTCGGCATCGACGCGCTCGGCCTGGACAAGGTCGACCGGTCGATCCTCACCGCCCTCTGCGGCCGCTTCGGCGGCGGGCCGGTCGGCCTGTCGACGCTCGCCATCGCGGTGTCGGAGCCGAGCGAGACCGTCGAGGACGTGTACGAGCCGTACCTCATCCAGCAGGGCCTGCTCCTGCGCACGCCGCGCGGGCGCGTGGCCACCGCCGCGGCCTGGCACCACCTCGGGATGGTGGCGCCGCCCTCCGCGCTGCCGGGCGCCGACGCGTCGCTGTTCGACGACCGCTGACTGCCGCCGGCGCCGGTCGGGACGGGCGCGGCGGTCGGCCCGTCCGGCCGCTGGCGCCGCTGACCGGTGGTCCGTGGCGCCCGTGCGTCCAACTACTGCGCGGCGACCCGCGCGTGGGATCCTGTGGGGACCGCGTGCGGCGCACCCCTGCCACGGCCGCACCACAGCACACCGGAGACACCACACGTGGACCGCACGAGCTTCGACGACGAGCACGAGATGTTCCGGAAGGCCTTCCGGACCTTCCTGGAGCGGGAGATGGCACCGCACCGCGACGAGTGGACCGAGGCCGAGATCGTGCCGCCCGAGGTGTTCCGCAAGGCCGGTGCGTCGGGCTTCCTCGCCCCCGCCGTGCCCGAGGAGCACGGCGGCGCCGGCGCCACGGACTTCCGCTACAGCCAGGTGATCGTCGAGGAGCTCTGCCAGGCGGACCTCCTCCCGCACGGCCTCGGCATGACGCTCCACAACGACGTCTGCCTCCCGTACTTCCTCGACTACTGCAACGAGGAGCAGAAGCAGCGGTGGCTCCCGGGCATCGCGTCGGGTGACCTGATCACCGCCGTCGCCATGACGGAGCCCGGCATCGGCTCCGACCTCGCGTCGATGAGCACGTCCGCGATCCGCGACGGCGAGACCTACGTGCTCAACGGCTCGAAGACGTTCATCACGAACGGCATCAACGCGGACATCGTGATCGTCGCCGCGAAGACGGACCCGTCCGAGCGCCACAAGGGCATCTCGCTGATGGTGGTCGAGCGCGGCATGGAGGGCTTCGAGCGGGGCCGCAACCTGGACAAGGTCGGCATGCACGCGCAGGACACGGCCGAGCTGTTCTTCAACGACGTGCGCGTCCCCGTCGAGAACCGCCTCGACGAGGAGGGCAGCGGGTTCGTGCTGCTCGTCAAGAACCTGCCGCAGGAGCGCCTCTCGATCGCCATGACCGGCGTGGCGCACGCCCGGGCGATGCTCGACTGGACGATCGAGTACGCGAAGGAGCGCACCGCGTTCGGCCAGCCCATCGGCTCGTTCCAGAACAGCCGCTTCAAGCTCGCCGAGATGGAGACGGAGATCACGATCGCCGAGACCTTCATCGACCAGGCGATCGACGCGCTCAACGCCAAGCAGCTGTCCGCCGAGGAGGCCGCCATGGCCAAGTGGTGGTGCACCGAGCTGCAGAAGCGCGTGGCCGACGCGTGCGTGCAGCTGCACGGCGGCTACGGCTACATGAACGAGTACCCGATCGCCCGGGCCTGGGCCGATGCGCGGGTCACGTCGATCTACGGCGGCACGACCGAGATCATGAAGGAGATCATCGGTCGGTCCATGGGGTTCTGAGCCCCGGCGACGGCCGCGCCGCATGCGCACCGACGAGCTCGACTACGACCTGCCGCCGAGCGCGATCGCTCAGACGCCGGTGGAGCCCCGCGACGCCGCGAGGCTGCTCGTCGACCGCGGTGCCGACGCCGCGCCCGACGACCGCCACGTCCGCGACCTGCCGTCGCTCGTGGCGCCCGGTGACGTCGTCGTCGTCAACGACACGCGCGTGCTCCCGGCCCGCGTGCCCATCGTGCGCGGCACCGGCGGCGGCGGCGAGGTGCTGCTGCTCGAGGAGCGGCAGGACGGGTGGTGGGAGGTGCTCTGCCGACCGGCCCGGAAGCTCCGCGCGGGTGACGTCGTGGACGCGGCGCGCGGCGGGCTCGCCTTCGAGATCGGCGAGGACCTCGACGGCGGCCGGAAGCTCGCCCGGCCCCGGCCCGAGGGCGACCTGCTCGCTGCGCTCGACCGCGCCGGCGAGGCGCCGCTGCCCCCGTACATCACCGAGGTGCTCGCGGACGCCGAGCGCTACCAGACCGTGTTCGCCGAGCGCCCGGCGTCGGCGGCCGCACCCACGGCCGGCCTCCACCTGACGCCCGCCGTGCTCGACGGCATCCGCGCCGCCGGCGCGACGGTGCACCGGGTCGAGCTCGTCGTCGGCCTCGACACGTTCCGACCGCTCGAGACCGAGGTCGTGGAGGACCACGTCATCCACACCGAGCGCTACGCCGTGCCCGACGGGACCTGGGACGCGGTCTGCTCCGCACGCTCGCGCGGCGGCCGGGTGCTCGCCGTCGGGACCACGACCGTCCGGGCGCTCGAGTCGCGTGCCCACCGCGGCGAGGCCGCCGGCCGCACCGACCTGTTCATCACCCCGGGGTTCGACCTCCTCGCCGTCGACCGCCTCATGACCAACTTCCACCTGCCGCGCTCGTCGCTGCTCGCGCTGGTCCAGGCGGTCGTCGGCCCGCGCTGGCGCGACCTCTACGCGGGCGCGCTCGACCGCGGCTACCGGTTCCTGTCCTTCGGCGACGCCATGCTCCTGGAGGTGGCGCGGTGAGGCTCGAGCTGTCGGTCGACGCGGTCGACGGCGCGGCGCGGGCCGGCACGTTCGCGACGACGCGCGGCGTGGTCGGCACGCCGCTGTTCATGCCGGTCGGGACGCGCGGCAGCATCCGCGCGCTGATGACCCACGAGCTCGCCGGGCTGCGCGCCGCGGACGGGACCGGCGCGGAGATCGTCCTCGGCAACACGTACCACCTGATGCTGCGGCCGGGCGCGGAGACCGTGGCCGAGCTGGGCGGGTTGCAGCGCTTCAGCGGCTGGGACCGCCCGATGCTCACCGACTCCGGCGGGTACCAGGTGTTCTCGCTCGACCCGAAGCTCTCCGACGAGGGCGCCGAGTTCCGCAGCACCTACGACGGCAGCACGCACCTGCTCACCCCGGAGGGGGCGGTGCGCGCCCAGGAGCTCCTCGGCGCCGACGTGCAGATGGTCCTCGACGTGTGCGCGCCGCTGCCGTCGGACCGGACCGTGCTCCGGGACGCGCTCGAGCGGACCGCGGACTGGGCCGAGCGGGCGCGCACCGCGCACCGGCGCACCGAGGACCAGGCGCTGCTCGGCATCGTGCAGGGCGGCGCGGAGGAGGACCTCCGGCGGGAGTCGGCGGCGCGCACGGTGGAGCTCGACTTCGACGGCTACGCGATCGGTGGGCTGTCCGTGGGCGAGACGCGCGAGGAGATGCTCCCGGCGCTCGCCGCCGCGCTCGAGGTGCTGCCGGCCGACCGCCCCCGGTACCTCATGGGGGTGGGCGACCCGGTGTCGATCGTCGAGGCGGTCGCGCTCGGCGTGGACATGTTCGACTGCGTGATGCCGACCCGCCTGGCCCGCCACGGCACGCTGCTGACCGACGCCGGGCGCCTCAACGTGAAGCGGGCGGAGCACGCCCGCTCGGACGACCCCGTCGAGGCCGGCTGCCCGTGCGCCACCTGCCGCACCTACAGCCGGGGCTACCTGCGGCACCTCGCCGCGGTGGGGGAGCCGGCTGCCGCCTCGCTGTGCACCGTGCACAACCTGACGTGGATGTTCGGCTTCGTCGGCCGGATCCGGGCCGCCATCTCGAACGGCACGCTCGACCGCCTCCGGGCCGACGTGGCGGCCGTCTGGTCGGGCACCGGCCCCGGTACGGCGCCCGTCCCGGGGCCCACCTGAGGGGACCCGCCGGGTCCGCCGGCCGTCGATTCCCGCGGCGCCCGCCGGGGGCCTAGCATCCAGTCACTGTGAACACGATCGCCACCATCCTGGGGGCCAGCAGCTCCAACAGCGGCAGCCCGCTCGGGATCCTCATCCTCGTCATCCCCTTCGGCCTCCTCATCTGGCTGATGGTCGTCCCCCAGCGCAAGCAGAAGGCGAAGCAGCAGGACCTCCTGTCCAAGCTCGACGTCGGCGACGAGGTGATCACGAGCGGCGGGATCGTCGGCGTGATCACCCACCTGGACGACGACCTGGTCCACCTCGAGGTCGACCACGACGTCGTCATCCGGATCGCGAAGTCGTCGATCAGCCGTGCGCTCGAGGAGCCGGCCGCGGAGCCCGGTGCCCGCAAGGGCGGCGGCCTGCTCGGCGGCCTCATGGGCGGCGGCGCCGCCTCGGCCTCCCGGGACACGTCCAACGGCTCCGACGCCTCGGCACGGAGCACCGCCAAGAAGAAGTAAGTCCGTACCCGCCGGGGGAGGGGGGCGGCCGGGCCGGCACGTGGGGGCATGATCGTGCGTCGGTCGGATGGTCCGCAGCGGGGTCCTGATCCGTGGACCCGCCGATAGCCTGACCCGGCCCGCCAGACGAGGACCTCCATTGCGCAAGCACCCGCTCAGAGTGATGATCGCCGCCATGGTCGTGGCCTACGGGCTGCTGGCCCTGACGATCCTCATGGGGAAGACGCCGACGCTCGGCCTGGACCTCCAGGGCGGCATCTCGGTGAACCTCCAGCCGGTCAAGAACGGCAAGGTCGACGACACCGTCGCGTCGGACCAGCTGGACCAGGCGATCACCATCATCCGCAAGCGCGTCGACGCGCTCGGCGTGTCGGAGCCCGAGGTGTCCCGCCAGGGCAACAACATCCTCATCCAGCTGCCCGGCGCCAAGGACCAGCAGGAGGTGCTGAACGTCCTCGGCAAGACGGCCGAGCTGCGCTTCCGCCCGGTGCTCGAGGAGGTCGGCAAGGTCCCGACCGGCACCGCCCGCAAGAAGGCGGAGTCCGAGGTCACCACGCTGCGCAAGGAGCTCAAGCTGCCCGACGGCGTGACCGCCTCCCAGGTGGCGCAGGACGAGCAGGCGAAGCAGCCGACGACGACCACCACCGCGCCGCCGACCTCCACGCCGGCGACGACGACCACGGCCCCGAAGACGGCGCCCACCACGGCGGCGCCCGGCACGACGATCGACCCGACCAAGGGCGGCGGCCGCTCCGTCGCCGAGCGCCGGTCGCTCGAGGACCGCGGCCAGTCGAAGACCACCACCACGACCGCGCCGACCACGACGACGACCACGCCGCCGTCGCTCAACCAGTACGGCGTGAACGTGTACGACAAGAACTTCGCCACGCTGTACCAGCTCGAGGCGCAGCTGGCGTCGCAGACGACCCCGGAGGACCAGGACAAGGCCGACGCCACGGTCAACCTGGCCGACAAGGACGGCAACGTCTACAAGCTCGGCCCGACGCTGCTCACCGGCTCGGCCGTGGAGACCGCCCAGGCGAACCTCGGCCAGGACGGCCAGTGGGGCGTGAACCCCGTCTTCAAGTCCGGTGCGGACGGCATCGACAAGTTCAACGCCGTCGCGGCGAAGTGCTACAGCGGCGACCCCGTGTGCCCGGCTCCGGCGGCCGGTCAGAAGGGCCGGCTCGGCATCGTGCTCGACGGCGAGGTGCTGTCGGCGCCGTCGATCAACGAGCCCGAGTTCAAGCGCGACCAGATCCAGATCTCCGGCTCGTTCACCGAGGACGAGGCGAAGAACCTGGCGGTGGCGCTGCGGTTCGGCTCCCTCCCGATCGAGCTCAAGCCGCAGCAGGCCGAGACGGTGTCGGCCACGCTCGGCAAGGACGCGCTGCAGGCGGGCATCATCGCCGGCCTCATCGGCCTGTTCCTCGTCTGCGCCTACCTGGTCCTGTACTACCGGGAGCTCGGGCTCGTGACCGTGGGGAGCCTCACGATCTCCGCGTCGTTGCTCTGGGTGATCATGTGCTGGATCAACGCGACCGTCACGCTCGCGGGCGTGGTCGGCATCGTCGTGTCCATCGGCATCTCGCTCGACTCCTCGATCGTGTTCTTCGAGACGATCAAGGAGGACGTCCGCAACGGGGCGGGGTTGAGACCCTCGGTGGACAAGGCCTTCTCGTCCGCGTACGCGACGATCGTCAAGGCCGACATGTCCTCGCTGATCGGCGCCGCCGTCCTGTACTGGCTCTCGATCGGACCGGTCCGCGGCTTCGCCTTCTACCTCGGCGTCGCCACCATCCTCGACCTCGTGTCGGCGTACTTCTTCCTGCGGCCGGGCGTCGCCGTCCTGACGCGGTCGTCGCAGGGCGAGCACCCGACCCGCTTCGGGATCCCGATGGACGACCTGCAACCCGCCGACGACCGGGGGGCGCGCGCCGTCGCTCCGGCCGGGGCGAGCGCCGCCGTGGCGGGAGAGGGGGCCTGACGTGGGCACGCTGTCGGATCTCTACCGTGGTCGCAACGACTTCGACTTCCCCCGGCTCTGGACGCGGGTCGGCATCGTCTCCGTGATCCTCGTCCTGATCTCGCTGGTGTCGTTCTTCACCCGCGGGCTCAACCTCAGCATCGACTTCGAGGGCGGCTCCGTCTGGGAGATCCCCGCCCAGAACTTCACCGAGGCGCAGGCCTCCAAGGCGTTGGCGCCGTTCGGGGCCGACGCGATGGAGAAGTTCCAGGAGGCGAAGACCGCCGAGGGCGGCCGCGTCGTGCGCGTGTCCGGCCGGGTGGACAACGTGGCCGACGGCGCGAAGGCGGCCGACGCGCTGGCCGAGGAGGCCGGCCTCAAGTCGGGCGACGTGAAGGTCAACACGGTGGGCCCGTCGTGGGGTGCCGACATCACGTCGCAGGCGCGCCTCTCGCTCATCGTGTTCATGGTGCTCATCGCGCTGTACATCTCGTGGCGCCTCGAGGCGCGCATGGCGCTCGCCGCGATCCTCGCGGTGATCCACGACATCATCCTCACGGTCGGCGTCTACTCGGTCTTCCAGATCGAGGTGACGCCGGCGACGGTGATCTCGTTCCTGACGATCCTCGGCTTCTCGTTGTACGACACGATCGTCGTGTACGACCGCGTGCAGGAGAACGGGACACGTCTGTCCCGGACCGGGCAGTACACCTACACGGCGATCATGCGGCACTCGCTGAACCAGGTGTTCATGCGGTCCTTGAACACGACGATGGTGACGATCCTCCCCGTGATCTCCATGCTCATCGTCGGCCAGGTGATCTTCGGCCAGTCGACGTTGGGCGACTTCTCGCTCGCCCTGCTGATCGGCCTGGTCTCCGGCACCTACTCCTCGCTGTTCGTGGCCCCGCCCCTGACGGTGTGGCTCAAGGAGCGCGAACCGCGCTGGCGCCAGATCCGCGAGCGCCTCGTGGCCCGCGGCGTCGACGTGTCCGACACGACCTGGCACGGCATCGCCACCTCCACGCCGGGCGCGCCCCGCACGGCGCCCCGCCCGTCGCGTCGGGCC
>JAEVZA010000197.1 GCA_023392475.1 Actinomycetes bacterium
GGCGCGCATCACGGCGCTGGCCATCCCGCCGGCCTGGACCGACGTCTGGATCTGCGCCGATCCCGACGGGCACCTCCAGGCGACCGGCCGCGACGCCCGCGGCCGCAAGCAGTACCGCTACCACGACCGCTGGCGCACCGTCCGGGACGAGACGAAGTTCGATCGCCTGCACGAGTTCGGGACCGCGCTCCCGCGGCTGCGCGCGGTGGTCGACGAGGACCTCGGCCGCAGCGGCCTGCCCCCACGCAAGGTGATCGCCCTCGTCGTGGCGCTGCTCGACCGGACCCTGATCCGGGTCGGCAACGAGGAGTACCGGCGCGACAACGGGACGTACGGCCTGACCACGATGCGGTGGCGGCACGTCGACGTGGCAGGCCCGGACGTGTCGTTCTGCTTCGTCGGCAAGGGCGGCCTGGAGCACGAGGTGGAGGTCCACGACCGCCGGCTGGCCCGCGCGGTGCGGGCCTGCCACGAGCTCGGCGGCCGGGAGCTGTTCACCTACCGGGGCGTCGACGGTGCGCCTGTCCGCGTCGACTCCGCCGACTGCAACGACTACCTCGCCGACGTGATGGGCCCGTCCACCACGGTGAAGTACTTCCGGACGTGGGGCGCGTCGGTGACGGTGCTCGAGGAGCTGCTCGAGGCGGACAGACCCGTCTCGCAGGCAGCCGTGCTCCGCGCGGTCGACGTCGCGGCGGATCGTCTCGGGAACACCCGGGCGGTGTGCCGGCGCTCGTACGTGCACCCGGTGCTGGTCGAGGACGTGGACGTCGACGCGCTGCAGGAGGCGTGGGCGGGCGCCCGGACGACCGAGACGATGACCCGGTCGGAGCGCGCCCTCCTGCGGCTGCTCGATCCGGACGCCTGACGCAGGTCCCCTGCTCAGCCCATCCAGCGCACGGCCTTCCTGGTGTCGAGGCGGTCCCACACGTCGAGCCAGGCGGCCTCGCGCTCGTCGCGGCGCACCTCGGCCCGGGCGCTCAGGCGGCCGGCCGCGAACGAGGTCTCGTCGTGGAAGTCGCCGCGGTGGGCGTCGAGCCAGCGGGCCGCGACGACGTCGTCGTGCAGGTCGCCGAGCTCGTCCTGCACCCGACCGGCGCGGCTGGCGAACCGCTTCGACCGCAACCCGACCTCCCGACCCGCCTGCGCCGCGTAGCGCACCTTCTTCAGGCGCTTGCGCACCGAGTGGAGCTGCTCGGGCGTCGGCTCGTCGGGCAGGCGGCGCACGGCCTTCCGGACCGTGCGCCACCGTCGGCCGGCGCGCGCCGCCACGAGATCCGCGGCGTCCGTGCCCCGTGCCGACCGCCGCACCGGCGGCTGCTCCGCCCAGCGGGCGAGCGTGTCCAGGAGCGCCCGGTGGCGGTCGCCGCCCATGGCGCTGACGAGCGAGGTGTGGTGGACGGCCCGCCGACCCTCGAGCCTCGCGACCAGCTCCTCCCGGGATCCCTCTGTGCCGTCGGGTGGCGCGGGGTCGGCGGTGCGCACCCAGTCGATCAGGACGTCGTCGTCACGGACGTCGCCGATCAGGCCGCCCAGCCACTTCAACTCGTCGCGCACGTGGTCGACCTCGGCCCGGCGCAGGGCCGGGCGCAGGAGCTGGAGGAGCGCGCGCAGGCGCCGCGTCGCCACCCGGGCGTCGTGCACCGCATCACGGTCGTCGCCGAGGCGGAGCAGCGGGGCGTTCGTGAGGAGGACCTCGTACCCGTCGCCGACCACGGCGGCGGCGAAGCGCTCCACGTCGGACGAGCGGCGCAGCTCGGGACGACGCCGGTCCGGCGGGGCGCCGAGGACGTGGGCGATCTTGGAAGGCGCGCTGGACGGTCGGAGCCCGGCGGCGCGGAGCTGGTCCCCGACGGCGTCGAGCAGGTCGCGCCCGTCGTCGCGCAGCAACTCCACCTCGACCTCCCGGAAGGCGGGTCCGTCGCCGTCCCCGACGTGCGAGGTGACCAGGTCCTCGGCCAGCTCGACGAGCGGGGTGAACAGGTCCACGCCGAGGTGTCGGACGCGGCGACGCGTCCGGATCGTGGCGACCGCCCGCAGGCCGCTGCCGCCGACCACGTCGTGCACCAGCGCGTCCAGCTCGGTGGGTGGGGCGTCGGCGGGCCCGTCGGCGTTGACCTCGCGCCGCACGGTCGCGTCGCCGTCCTCTCGTCGGCCGACCTTGAGCGTCCAGCGGTCCTCGGAGCCGTCGGACGCCGTGCGGTGCCGGAGCGAGATCCCGAGGCGGAGCAGGTCGTGAGAGGGCGTGTCCCAGTACGTCGCCCAGAGGTCGGTCGCCCGCTCGTCGACGGTCACGGCGCCGTCGAGATCCGGCACGTCCCGCTCGCCGGCCTCGAACTTCAGCTCGGTCTCGTCGCCCATCGGCCCACCTCCGTCATCCGTCCGTCCATCCGATCCAACTGACCGGCCCGCGCCTGCCCGCCCGTCGCCGTACCCCACGACCGAGTTCCTGGGCGTGCGGCACGCTCAGCACGCCGCACGCACAGGATTCCGCTCTGGATCCGGTGTACAGACCGGGCGGTTCCCTACCCGGTCGGTGCACGTCCGATCGCGCGGTCGCTGGGTAGGTGGCGCGTCGGAGGGGACGTGCGAAGGAGCCACCATGACCGTCACCCGCTTCCACGACCTGCCGCTCGCCGACCGCGACCGCGAGTGGGACGGCGACGCCGCCGAGCGCCACGTCCGCAGCTGGGCCGACGCCCGGGACGAGCCGAACGCCGACTACCGCGACGCGCACGTCTGGTACGACGGCGACGAGCCGCAGAACTTCACCGCCTACAAGCTGCTCATCGCCGACGTCGAGGACGGCCACCTCGTCGCGGTCCCCCGTGGGGTGATGGCAGCCGCCGCCGTCGTGCAGGGCGCTCGCGGCGGCGTCGACATCCCGGAGCGCGACGTGTCGCGCGTCCGCAGCCACCTGGGCCGCTACTACGAGAAGATGGACGACACGGCGCCCTGGGACCGGTCGGACTGACCGTGGTCGACGGGGAGCTGCGGGTCGGGACGTCGGGGTGGCAGTACCGCTCGTGGCGCGGGCCGTTCTACGAGGGCGCCCCCGTCGGTTCCTGGCTCGAGCGCTACGCCGAGCGGTTCGCGACCGTCGAGGTGAACAGCTCCTTCTACCGGCTGCCGGAGCGGCACACCGTGCGGGACTGGGCGGCCGCCACGCCCGACGGCTTCTGCTTCTCGCTCAAGGTCAGCCGGTACCTGTCCCACATCCGGCGCCTGCGCGATCCCGCCGAGCCGATCGACCGGTTCCTCGACCGTGCGTGCCGGCTCGGTCCCAAGCTCGGCGTCGCGCTGCTCCAGCTGCCCCCCGACCTGCAGGTCGACGTCGACCGGCTGGCCGGCGTGCTCGAGCGGTGGCCCCGGCAGGTCCGGCTCGCGGTGGAGCTCCGCCACCCCAGCTGGTTCGTCGACCGGGTGCACGAGCTGCTCGCGGAGCGGTCGGTGGCGCTCGTGCGCACCGATCGCCGCGGGCGGCCGCAGGAGCCGGGGTGGGTCACCGCGGACTGGTGCTACGTCCGCCTCCACGAGGGCCGGGCGAGCCCGGTGCCGTGCTACGGCGACCGCGCGCTCGGGTCCTGGATCGACCGGGTGCACGAGGGCTGGGGCACCCACGCCGACGGCTTCGCCTACTTCAACAACGACGGTCGGGCCTGCGCGCCCCGGGACGCGGCGCGGTTCGCCGAGCTGGCAGCGCGCCGGGGCCAGGCCGTGCGGTCCTGAGCCGGCGGCTCAGCGGCGCCGGTCGGAGACCACCCACGCGGCGACGCCGCTGACCGCGGCCACGCCGAGCACCGACGGCCACGCGCCGATCCTCCTCGCGAGCGGGTGCGAGGCGCCGAAGCCGCCCAGGTAGACGGCGGTCAGGGCCGCGGTGCCGCCCGGCCCGACCGTTCGCATCCACTCCCGGCCGGCGATCGCCCCGCCGGCGGCCAGCACGGCGCCGCCGAGGGCTCGCACCTTGGTCTCACGGGCGACGAGGTACCCGCCGACGAGCGAGCCGGCGACGATCGGGGCGGTGGGGATGGCCATGCGGCGCACCCTAGCGACGCCGTCGCGACCCCTCGTCGCGTGCATGCCCGGCCGACCTCGTCGAGGACCCCGTTGCGCCGACCCGTGCCGATAGGTTACAAAGTTGACCGGATTGGTCAGCTTTCATCCATCCCACCGATCGGCCGGCTCCACGGGTCCTCATGTCCACCACCGTCCTGCTCCACGCCCATCCCGACGACGAGGCGATCTTCACCGGCGGCACGATCGCGCTGCTCGCCGGGCGAGGTCACCGCGTCGTCGTCCTGTTCGCCACGTCGGGCGAGCTGGGCCTGGGTGCCGGCCCCGAGCTCGCCGAGCGGCGCCGGGAGGAGGCTCGTCGCGCGTGCGAGGTGCTCGGGGCCTCCCGGGTCGTGTTCCTCGACCACCACGACTCGGGCGGATCCGACGACGCGTGGCACCGGCCGTGGGGGGCGTTCGCCGACGTCCGGGTCGACGTCGTCGCCGACCACGTCGCCGCGCTGTGCGAGCAGGAGCAGGCGAGCGCCCTGGTCACCTACGACGCGGAGGGCGTGTACGGGCACCCCGACCACGTCCAGGCCCACCGGGTCGGGCGCCTGGCGGCGATGATGGCCGACCTGCCCACGTGGTACGAGGTCACGCTCGACCGGGAGCACCTCCACTTCGTCGAGTCGCACGTCGCCGCGGCGGCGGGCCGCTCGATCCGATCCGCCGCGCCGATCGGTGTCCCGACCGTCGAGGTCTCGACCACGGTGGACGTGCGCCCGGTGCTCTCCCGCAAGCTCGAGGCGATCGCCGCGCACCGGAGCCAGGTCGAGGACCCGACGTTCGGCGCCGGCGACCGGTTCGAGGAGGTCTACGGGTTCGAGTGGTTCGTGCGCCACGGCGCCCCGGGGGCGATCGAGGAGCTGGCGATGGGTCCGGTCGAGCGATCGGGATCGGTGGCCCGCTGATGGCTCCCACGACCGCACCCAGCCCGAGCGCACCCGGCACGACCGCACCCGGCCCGATCGCGCTGACCGACGTCGAGCGCGACGCGGTCGCGCTGGCGCTCGCGGCCGGCTTCGCGGGGCCGGTCGCCGACCTGCCGCCCGCCGCGCACCGCCGGTGGTGGCGGGTCATGGCGACCGACGCCTTCGACGCCTGGCTCATCGACTGGCCAACCGAGGCCTCGGTGCACCCGCACGACCACGGGGGCTCGGCGGCGTCGATCGCGGTGGTGCGGGGCGGGCTGAGCGAGGTGCTGCTCGCCGGCGAGCACGCCGACACGACCGACCTCGGGCCCGGCGTCGTGCACCGCGTGGCCGAGGACGCGGTCCACGACATCTCGAACCCCGGGCCGGCCCGGGCCACGAGCGTGCACGTCTACTCGCCGCCGCTGCGCACGATGGTCTTCTACGACGACCGTGGCCGGCCGCTCCGCCAGGACGACGTCGACCCCGAGCCGGTGCTCTGGAGCGCCGAGCTGCCCACGCCGGCGTCGTGACCGGCTCGAACGTCGACCGCCTGCTGGCGGCGGCCCGGGAGCGCCTCGGTCACCGACCCACCGCGGCGGAGCTCCCGGCGCTGATCGCCGCGGGCGCCCTGGTCGTCGACATCCGCCCCGTCGGGCTGCGCGAGTCGGACGGCGGGATCGTCGGCGCCCTCGTCGTCGACCGCAACCAGCTCGAGTGGCGCCTCGACCCCACGTCGGAGCACCGGGCGCCGGGGTTCGACGACGCCGACCGGGTGGTCGTGCTCGTGTGCGACGAGGGCTACGCGTCGAGCCTGGCGGCGGTGGGGCTGCGCGACCTCGGACTGCCCCGGGCGACCGACCTCGACGGCGGCTACCAGGCCCTCCGCGCCGCCGGCCTCACCGACCTCCGCTCCCCAGGTCCACCACCTCACGCTTCGTGATGCACCACGGGGTCGAACGACCCCGTGGTGCATCATAGAGCGCTGTCGGTGGGGGCGAGCGCGAGGGCCAGGGCGACGCGGCGGGTGGGGTCGGTGAACTCCGTGGTGCGACGCACGTCCGCGGCGGGCACCGAGGAGAACCCGAGCGGCTCGTCGAGCACGATCCGACCGGGGCGGGGGCTCATCACGAGGACGCGTGTGCCGAGTCGGACGGCCTCCTCGACCGAGTGGGTGATGAACAGCACGGTGCGGCCCGTCTCGCGCCAGATGCGCAGCAGCTCCTCCTGCAGGCGCTCGCGCGTGATGGCGTCGAGCGCGCCGAACGGCTCGTCCATGAGGACGATCTCGGGGTCGTTCGCCAGCACCCGGGCGATCTGCACGCGCTGCTGCATGCCGCCCGACAGCTCGTACGGCCGGAAGCGCCCCACGTCGGACAGGCCGACGAGGTCGAGGTGCTCGCGCACGATCGCGGCCCGGTCGGCGCGTGGGACCTTCCGCATGCGGAGGCCGAGCTCGACGTTCCGCTCGACCGTGAGCCACGGGTAGAGGGTCGGCTGCTGGAACACGACGCCTCGCTCATGGGAGGGGGTGCCCACGAGCGAGGCGCCGACCCGGATCTCCCCGTCGGTCGGCGTGGCGAAGCCGGCGAGGAGGCGGAGCAACGTCGACTTGCCGCAGCCCGACGGCCCGACCAGGCAGACGAACGAGCCGGGCTCGATGTCCAGGTCGATGCCGTCGAGCACGTCGACGGTTCGCCCGTCGGGGCCCGGGAACCGGTGGCGGACGCCGCGGACGTGCACCGTCCGGTCGGGTCGGCCACCGGTCGGTGCGCCGTCGCGCACCTCCCCGTCCACGGGCATCCGGGCCCCGACGGAGCGACTCACCCCTTCGCCGCCTGGGCGGCGAAGGTCGTCACGACGGCGTCCGTGTAGGCGCTGTCGGGCTGGACGGCGTCGACCTTCCCGAGCTCCTTGTTGAACTTGGCGGAGGCGATCAGGTTCTTCGCCAGGCCCCCGCCCAGGTAGTCCGGCCCCACCTGCTTCGACGCGTCCAGGAAGATCAGGTCGCCGAGTTGCGCCTTCGCCTCGTCGGGCGTGATCGAGAGCTCGGCGGCGATCGCCTTGGAGGCCGCCGCCGGGTCCGAGGTGATGAGCCCGACCGCGCGGTTCTGCTGCTCCGCCCAGGTGGTCACGGCGTCGGGGTAGCGCGACGAGAAGTCGTCGGTCACCACGGCGAGGTCGTACGTGGTGTGGCCCTGCTCCGAGAGCTGGGCCGAGTCGACGAGCACCTTGCCGCCCTCCGCCTTCAGCTTCGCCAGGTTCGGGTTCCACACGTAGGCCCCGTCGATGTCGCCCCGGGTCCAGGCCGCGTAGATCTCGTCGGGCGCCGCGTCGATGATGTTCACCTTCGAGGCATCGACGCCCGCGTCGTCGAGCGCGGCGAGGAGCGAGAAGTGCGAGGTGGACGCGAACGGCGTGGCCACGGTCTTGCCCACCAGGTCCTGGAGCGACGTCACCTTGGACGACCGCACCACGAGCGCCTCGGCCGCGCCGATCACATCGTGGATCCACGGGACCTGGTACGGCAGCTTCTGGGACAGCCCTCGTGACACGGGGCTGGACCCGACGAGGCCGATGTCGACCGCCCCGGCGGCGACGGCCTCGTTGACGTCGCCGCCGGAGTCGAACTTCTTCCACTCGATCTTGGTCTTCGGGAGCGCCTGCTCGAGCCACCCCTCGTGCTTCACCACGAGGTCGCCGTTCGGCACCTGCTGGTAGGCGATCGTGATGGTGTCGGGTGCCGACGCGGACGCCGCGGTGCTGGATCCGGATGCGGACGCGTCCTTCGAGTCGTCCCCGCACGCGGCGGCCACGACGGCCAGCGCGAGGACCGCGGCCACGACGCCCGCCAACCGATGTCTACTGGTGCTGCTCACTTGTCTCCTCCAGGGATCTGTGGGTGGAGCCGTCGGTTGCCGCCGACGGCGGGTGGTGGGGTCCGGCCCCTCGTGGGCCGGGCCCCGCCCGTCAGGCCCGGCCCTTCCAGGGCACGGCCCGCCGCTCGATCGCCCGGACGAGCCAGTCGATGGCGACGGCGCAGAGGCCGATGACGATCACGCAGAGGACGGCGATGTCCGTCTGGTTGAACTTCTTCGTCGACCACGCCAGGCCGCCGATGCCGGGGACGCCGTTGACGGTCTCCGCGGCGACGATCGTCGTGAACGCGAAGCCGATGGCGAGCCGGATGCCGGTGAACAGCTCGGGCAGCACGGCCGGTGCGACCAGGTGGCGCACGACCTGCCGCCGCCCGGCGCCGAGTGACCGGGCGGCGTCGAACCAGTCGGCGCGGATCGCCTCCGCGCCCGCGACCACGGACAGGGCGATCGGCGCGACGGCGGCGACGAACAGCAGCCAGACCTTCGAGGTGTCCTCGATGCCGAACCAGATGATGAGCAAGGAGAAGTAGGCGAGCGGCGGGAGGCTGCGGACGAAGTTCATGAACGGCTCGGTGACCGTGCGGATCGGCCGCAGCGTGGCCATGGCGAGCCCGACGGGGACGCCGACGAGGATCGCGGCGCCCACCCCGAGCAGCAGCCGCTTCCCGCTCGCCAGCAGGTGCTCCCAGAGGTAGTGGCCCTCGAGGCCCCTGATGCCGTCGTGCGTGGTGACCGACTCGACGAAGCGCTGCCAGACCGACGACGGCTTCGGGACGATCAGCTCCGGCCAGATGCCCGCTGCGGTGACGCCCCACCAGATGAGCAGCACGGCGGCGACGGCGCCGATCCGCGCCGCGGCGCGGCGCAGCGCCCGGCGGCGGTCCCGCCGGGGCGGCGCGGGTGGGGCATCCGATCCGTCCGGGGCCGGGTCGGCGAGCTCGGCGGTCGCGGTGGTCATGCCAGGTGGGGATCGCCGAGGACGGGCTCACCCAGCGGCGGCGAGTACACGTGGACGCTCACGCACGTCAGCGAGGTGCGGTTGGCCAGCGCGTGCCGGCCGGTGACGGACAGGACGGAGCTGCCCGCGGCGCCGAGCGTGCGCTCGGTGCCGGTGCCGGTGCCATCGCCGAGGTCGGTCGTCGATTCGGTGAGCTCGCCGACGACGACCTGCACCACGCCGACCGAGCCGGCGTGGTCGTGGTCGGCGGCCACGGCGCCCGGTCCCCAGACGTGGAGCCACGCGTCGTAGCCGGTGGTGTCGAGCAGGCGCTCGCGCCGCAGCGCTCCGGCGGGCGCCCGCACCTCGTGGTCGACGACGGCGGCGAGGCCCTCCGCGATCGCGGCTAGCACGGCTCCATCG
>JAEVZA010000072.1 GCA_023392475.1 Actinomycetes bacterium
CCCCGACGCGGCCACGCGCCGGATCGCGTGGCGCACGGCGGGCGCGCTCGGCGTGGTGCTGCTCTGCTACCACACCTCGATCTGGTCGCTCGTCCGCGGGATCGGCGTCGACACGCCCCTCGCGTACCTCGGCCTCGTGCCGATCATCGCCGCGGGGCTCGGCGTCGCGCTGTCCCGGCCCCGGGCCGGCGAGCCGGAGATCCACGACCGCCAGGTCGACCGCATCGTGGGCATCCCGCTGATCGCAGCCGCGCTCGTCGCCCTGATCCTGCTGCCCGCCCGCATGTCGACCATGTACTGGCTGTGGCGCATCGACCTGCTGACGATGCCGCTGTTCGTCGCCGGGGTCGTCACCCTGCTGTTCGGCATCCGCACGATGTGGCGCACCAAGGCCGCGCTGCTGTTCCTGCTGCTCGCGTGGCCGATCCCGTTCCGCTGGTTGGTGACGATCCTGCTCGAGCACCTCGCCGACCTCACCGCGCTGGCCGTCCGGCGGTTCGTGATGCTGGTGCCGCTCGCCGACACCGTGGCCGGCGACGGCATCTCGTTCCGGGTGCCGAACGGCCCGAACGGCTTCCTCGTCCAGATCGCGTCGGCCTGCTCCGGGGCCAACGGCCTCGTCGGCTTCCTCCTCGTGGCCTCCGCGATCGCGCTCGTGCTCACCGGCTCGCGGGGCCGGAAGCTCGCGTGGCTCGGCGTCGGCTGCGTCCTGGTGTGGGTCCTCAACGTCGGGCGCATCCTGCTCATCCTCGGCGTCGGGCGGTTCGCCGGTCAGACCGCGTCGATCGACGTCCTCCACCCGTTCGTCGGGCTCGTCACGTTCGCCCTCGGCGTGCTCGTGATGGTCCTCAACACCGGCCGCTTCGGCCTGGAGCTCCTGCCGCGCGACGGACCCACGCGCACGGCCACGGTGTCCAGGGCCGTGCCGACGGCGACCGCCGCGGTGGCGGGCCTCCTCGTCGTGGCCCTGATCGGCGGGTGGTTCGACCACGGGCTCACCCGGTACGACCCGATCGCGTCCTCCGTCGGTGCGCCGCGCATCGCCTCGTTCTCACGGGTCGCCACCCAGCCCGACGGCTACATCGCCCGACCGGTCTCCTCGATCGACGCCGGCAAGCGGTTCTTCGGCGAGGACTCGTCGTGGATCCGCTACTCCTACATCGGCGCCGGCCGACCGGGCCTGCGGTCCGACGTGCCGGTGCTCGCCGACGTCATCACCACCTCGAACCTCCAGTCGTTCAGCGACTTCGGGCTCGAGGCGTGCTACCGGTTCCACGGCTACGCGATGAGCGGCGTGCGGCGCGTCGACCTCGGCAACGGCGTGGTCGGCACCGTCCTGTCGTGGGAGTCGAACGACGGGCTGAAGTGGACCAGCCTCTACTGGATCTGGGCCGTCCGGACGGGCAGCGGTGTGCGCTACGAGCGCGTCGTGCTGCTGCTGAACGACTCCGCGGGTGCGCACGTCGAGGCGCCCGAGGTGACGCAGGCGACGGCCTCCCGGTTCGCGATCGACGCCGACGACCTGGTGCGCGGCCGGTCGGGCGGCGAGGTGAACCGGCGACAGGTCGTCCTGCACAGCTTCCTCGTCACGTTCGGTCGCAACGTCGTGGCCTCCGCCGCGCAGCGCTCGGCCGCGCTGCCCGACCGCTCGGAGCTGGGCGGATGAGGATCCGCGAGCTGCCCCCGGATGTCGCGCGCGACGAGTTGGCGGCGGCGCTCGAGGCCGTCGAGCTCGCCAACCCCGGCCTGACCGCGTCCACCCGCGGCACCCGGCGGCGACGCGTCGTGCTGATCGCGGGCGCCGTCGCCGCGGTCGTGCTGTTCGCGCTGCTCCCGGTCCCGTTCGCCGTGACGCTCACGACCGCGGGCACCCTGATGTACCTCGGCACGGTCGTGCACCGGATCTCGCTCGTGCGGGCGTCGCTCCGACAGGACCCGTCGATCCACGTGGGCGACGAGGAGGCGCGGGCCCTGCCCGACCACCTCCTGCCCACCTACACCCTCCTCGTGCCGGCCTACGGCGAGCCGACGGTGGTGGCCGGGCTGATCGCGGCGCTGGAGCGCCTCGAGTACCCGCGTGACCGCCTCGACGTGAAGCTGCTGCTCGAGGCCGACGACGTCGCCACGGTCGCGGCCGCGCACGCGGTGCGGTCGGAGCTGCCGGTCGAGGTGCTGCTCGTGCCGCCCGGCGAGCCGCGGACCAAGCCCCGCGCCCTCGACTTCGGGCTCCGCTTCGCACGAGGTTCCTACGTCACGATCTACGACGCCGAGGACCACCCGGAGCCGCTCCAGTTGCGGCGGGCCGTCGTCGCGTTCGGCCGGTCGCCGTCGACCACGGCGTGCCTCCAGGCCCGGCTCTCCTTCTACGGCGGCGACCGCAACCTGCTCACGCGCTGGTTCACGGCGGAGTACGCGACCTGGTTCAGCCTCTTCCTGCCCGGGCTCATGGCGCAGCGCGCGCCGATCCCCCTCGGGGGCACGTCGAACCACTTCACCGCCGAGGCGTTGCACCGCGTCGGCGGCTGGGACGCCCACAACGTCACGGAGGACTGCGACCTCGGCATCCGGTTGCAGCGGCGCGGCTACACGATCGGGCTGCTCGACTCCACCACGATGGAGGAGCCGAACACGGACGTCGTGAACTGGGTCAAGCAGCGCAGCCGTTGGTACAAGGGCTACCTCCAGACGTTCATGGTCGCGTTCCGACGCCCCCGCGAGCTCGTGCGGGACCTCGGCTGGCGGGGCGTCGGTCAGTTCGTCCTCTTCGTGGGCTGCACGCCGCTGCTCGCCGTGATGAACCTGTGGTTCTGGGCGCTGGCGCTCGTCTGGATCGTGACTCGGGCGTCGTTCGTGCAGGCGATGTACCCGGGGGTCGCGTACTACCTCGCCGTGCTGGTGTGGGCGATCGGGAACCTCTCCGTCGTGTACCTGTCGGTGGTGACCGTGCGCACCATGCGCCGACCCGAGCTGCTCGTGGCCGCGCTCCTGTCACCGCTGTACTGGGTGCTGATGTCGATCGCCGCGCTGCGCGCCGCGATCGAGCTCGTCACAGCGCCGACCCACTGGGACAAGACGACGCACGGCCTGGCCGACCCCGCGGCCAGCGCCGCGCCGCTGCCGCCCCTGCCGCCGCCGTACGTGCCGCCGGCGTCGACGACGCCCCCGCCGTACGTCCCGGACGGGTCGCGACCCTGACAGACTCGCCCGCATGGCGACTCCCGACCCGGCCGACGAGGGCCGGCACACCCCCGACGACGAACCGCTCTGGAACGAGAGCTACTACCTCGACTGGTTCGCCGAGGACCTCAGCGTCGGTGGGTACGCCCGCATCGGCTTCTACCCGAACCTCGGTCGGGTCTGGTACTGGGCGTGCCTCGTGGGACCCGACCGCCCGCTCGTGACCGTGATCGACCACGACGTCGCGCTGCCGTCGTCGCCGTCGTCGCTCGAGATCCGCCACGACGGGCTCTGGGCGGACCACACCGTCGAGACGCCGAACGAGCACATGACGATCAACCTCGAGGCGTTCGGGCTCTCCCTCGACGACCCCGCCGACGTCTACGGCGACGCCCGTGGCGACCGCGTGCCGTTCGGGTTCGAGCTCGACTTCGAGACCGACCGAGCCGCGTACCAGTGGCCGCCGGTCACGCCGCGCTACGAGATCCCGTGCCGGGTGCACGGCGAGATCCTCGTGGGCGACGAGCGGATCGATGTCGACGGGTGGGGGCAGCGCGACCACTCCTGGGGCGCGGCGCGCGACTGGTGGACGAACCAGTGGAGCTGGAACGCCGGTCGGCTCGAGGACGGGACGCGGTGGCACTCCGCCGGCGGGTTCTTCCCCGGCGAGGACTGGGGGGTCGCCTACCGCCTGCCGCCCGACTCGACCGAGTTCGTCGAGTCGATGTCCGTGGGGCTGGACGTGACCGAGGGCCGGGAGCGACTGCCCACGCGCACCGGCCTGCGCACCGTCGACCTCGACCTCGAGTTCGAACCGCTCGCCTTCTCCCCGGTGCTGCTCGTGCACCCCGACGGTCGCGCCGCCCGGTTCCCGCGTGCGATGGCCCGGGTCACCGACGCCGACGGCCGCACCGGCGGCGGCTGGATCGAGTGGAACCAACCGCCCACCGGCACGAAGCTGCCCGAGGCGCCGGCGCGCTGACGGGTCCGGCCGGTCCGGTCAGGTCGCCTGCTCCGGCGGCGCGAACCGACCGCGGTGCCGTCGGGCGATCGTGGCCGGCACCACGGCGACGAGGTTCGCCGCCACGACGGCGATGCCCACCACCACGGCGATGAACGCGGCCGGCACGACGACCTCGGACACCACGTCGAGCTGATCGGCGAACGCGAGCCACAGCTGGCGCCCGAGGACGATGCCGGCGGGGATGCCCAGGAGGAGCCCGACCGCGATGGTCGCGGTGGCCTGCCAGACCACCGTCGAACCCAGCTGCCGTCGGGTGCAGCCCAGGGCGTGCAGCAGCTCCAGCTCGCGGCGGCGCCGGGCGACCGATCCGCCGAGGGCCACCGCCAGCGAGACGACCGCGCCGAGCCCGAGCGCCGTGGCGAGGCGCGCCGGGGCGGTGCCGACGTCCGTCGAGTTGACGACCTCCGCCGGCCGCTGCGCGGACAGGACCTGGGGCGACCCGGGGTACTCACCGACGTCCGACAGGGTCGTCGCCAACCGCCGGCGCGCCGCCCCGACGTCCACCCCCGGGACGAACCGCACGAAGAGCACCGGAGGACCCGTCCGGGAGATCTGCTCGTCCGGTGGGCCTCCGCTCCCGGCCAGCGGACGGTCGACGCCCGGGACGCGTGCCGGCGCCACGATCGCCCCGACCCCCAGCGAGGTGTGGGCACCGTGCACGACGCCGATGGCGGGGAGCGTCGCCGTCCCCACCACCCGGACGCGGTCGCCGCCGCGCCCGAGGCGCACGTGGTCGCCGAGTCCCACCTGCAGCTGCCGCGCCGTCTCCGACCCGAGGACGATCTCGTCGTCGCCCTCGAGCATCCGGCCGCTCAGGATCGGCGGCGTCACCGTGCTCGACGGATCCATGCCCAGGATGGGCAGGCTGCGGCCGTCGACCAGGTCCGCGCCGAAGTAGCCACCCGACCACCGCTCGACGTCAGGGTCGTGGTCGAGCGCGGCACCGCTCCGCTCGAGGTCCATCGAGCCGTAGCCGCTGCTGTCGAGCACCGCGGCGTCCCAGTTCCAGCCGTAGAGCGAGGGCGTGTCCAGCAGGTTCCTGAAGCTGGAGCCGAACACGAGGGTGGCGACGATGGTCGTGACGGCCACGACGGCGGCGGCGCGCACCGACCGGAGCGACACGCCGGTCGACCCATCCGTGGGCTCGAACGCGAACCGGAGGCCGGCGACGGCGGTGGGCGGCATGCCCGACCGGAACGCGGCATCGACCACCCGCGAGCGCCCTGCTCGACCTCGGCGGGACCGCCGGTGGGGGAGGGCGCGCACGGCGCTGGCGGCCGCCCCCGCGATGAGCACGAGCGCCACGACGGCCGCGCCGAGTCCGAGGACCGTCCAGTCGGCGTCGATGCCCGGGGCGGCCTCCACGCGCCTCGTGCTGCCGAGCGCCATGAGCGGCGAGCACAGGAGCGCTCCCACGACCGCGATCGTCGTCCCCACCACGACGACGAGCACCGGCTGCGCCATCGCCCAACCGACGAGCTGACGCGGCGTCGCCCCGATCGCGCGCATGATCTCGCGCTGGCGACGCATCGCGCGCTGCTGCCGGTCCAGCTCCTGCCACACGAGGACCACGGCGGCGACCCCGGCGATCACGCCGAACAGCGCCAGCGCCATCGACAGCGGCTTGACCGCCTGCTGGACGTGCTGCGTGTCCACCGAGCTCACCCGGAAGAACTGCGGTGCGTCGGGTCCCATCAGCTGCATGAAGCGGTGCTGGACCGCGGGCACGTCCCCGTCGCCGCCCCGGAGCGCGAGCCCCTGCCACACGTACGTCGCGTACGGCGCGGCGAGCCGCGAGAACGCCGGCGTGAGCAGCACGAGCGGGAGCCGGTTGGTGTCGTCCTGGACGACCTCGTCGGTGAACGCACCGATCCCGACGATCCGGACGGGCGTCCGCAACTTCGGCGGCGGTGGGTCCTCGAAGAAGCCGTCGCCGTTGACCTGCTCGTCCGAGTAGGTGGCCAGCTCCATGCGCTGGCCGACGTGGTAGCCGTAGAGGTCGGCGGCCGTCTCGTTCACGACGATCTCGCCGACCTGGGCCGGGTCGGACCGTCGTCCTTCGGTCGGGGCGAACCGGTCCATCGAGAAGAACCGGCCGTCGAAGGTGCCGAGCGCCTCGAAGTCCTGGTCGAAGTCCGGTCGTCCGTCGACCATCGGACCGGTCGTGAACGCCACGTAGGACGTCGATCGCTCCACCTCCGGGAAGGCCGCGATGGCGGCGTCCGTCGTCGCGTCGTAGCGGCCGTAGTCGATCGCCATCGTCGACGCGTCCGCGTCGCGCAGGAAGCGCGGGTACGCGGACTGGGTCCGGCGGGCACCGGCGAGCGCGAACAGGCTGAGGCCGAGCAGCAGCCCGAGCAGGAGCGCCGCCCCGATCACCTCGCGCCGGCGTCGCCGGAGCGACCAACGGAGCGAGCGCCACGTCAACTGCACCCGTCCATGGTCACGCGACGAGGGGAGGGGGACCAGGGTGGTAGCACCACCGCCGGCCTCCGGCGGTCTCGGACGGTCGCTCCGCCGGTACGGTCTCTCTCGGCCGACCGACCGGACCGAGGTGCGAGGTGAGTGATCGGGAGTTCACGGCGCTGCGCTACGAGAACGCGGGCCGCAAGGCGTACGTCACGCTGGACCGGCCGGATCGCCTCAACGCCATCGACGACGCGATGCCGCGCGAGATCCGGGGAGCCGTCGAGCGGGCGAACGAGGACCCGTCGGTCCACGTCATCGTGCTGCGGGGTGAGGGCCGGTCGTTCTGCGCGGGCTACGACCTCAAGGCGTACGCCGAGCAGGGCATCGGCACGCAGGACCGGGTCTGGGACCCGATCAAGGACTACCGGATGATGAAGCGGAACACCGACGACTTCATGTCGCTGTTCCGTTCGCTCAAGCCCACGATCGCGAAGGTGCAGGGCCACGCGGTGGCCGGTGGCAGCGACATCGCCCTGTGCTGCGACCTCGTCGTGATGGCCGACGACGCCCGGATCGGCTACATGCCGGCCCGGGTGTGGGGCTGCCCGACCACCGCGATGTGGGTGTACCGGCTGGGCGCGGAGAAGGCGAAGCGGATGCTGCTCACGGGCGACACCATCGACGGTCGGCAGGCCGCCGACTGGGGGCTGGTCGTCGAATCGGTGCCGCCCGAGCGGCTGGACGCCCGCGTCGAGGAGCTGGCGGACCGGATGGCCGGCGTGCCGATCAACCAGCTCGTCATGCAGAAGCTGATGGTCAACCAGGCGCTCGACAACATGGGCCTGCAGGGCACGCAGATCCTCGCGACCGTGTTCGACGGCATCACCCGGCACTCGCCGGAGGGTCGCTGGTTCCAGGACCTGGCGGCCACGGAGGGGTTCCACGCCGCGGTGGAGTGGCGGGACTCGGGTCGCCCGATCCCCGAGGGGGGCCGACCCGCCGACTGAGTCGGGACGACGCGCTCCGCAGTTCTCGTTGCGGAAGGAACCGTCGCGTGGTTGACTCCGCGACGCTCGACAGGGGGCTCAGAGGGGGAGGTCGATCCATGCGATCGTCACGTGTTCACCGCAGCGCGGCCGGAGCCGCAGCGCTCGCCGCCGTCACGTTCATCGGGCTGGCATGCGCGCCGCCACCGCCGCCGCCGACCACCACGACGACGACGTCGACCACGACGAGCTCCTCGACCACGACCACCTCGATCCCGCCCAGCCCGATCGGCCTCGTCATCAACGAGATCGACTACGACCAGGTGGGCACGGACACGGCGGAGTTCGTCGAGCTCAAGAACACCTCGTCCTCGACGCTCGACCTCACCGGCACGGACCTCGTGTTCGTCAACGGCGCGAGCAGCGTCGTCTACCGGACCGTCCCGCTCGGCGGGGTGGGCCTCGTCGCTCCCGGCGCGTACGTCGTGGTCGGCGATGCCCCGGTCACGTCGGCGCTGCCGGCCGGCACCGCGTCGATCACGATGCCGGGGTTCGACAACATCCAGAACGGCGCACCCGACGCGGTCACGATCGTGGACAACAACCACACGTCGATCATCGACTCGGTGTCGTACGAGGGCAGCGTCCTCGCGGCCGTGCTGCCCGGCTTCGTGGGCACGGTCTCGCTCGACGAGGGCTACCCGCACACGGATCCGTTGGGGCCGTCGGATTCGAACGTCTTCGAGGCGTCGCTCAGCCGCTTCCCCGACGGGTCCGACACCAACGACGAACGGGTCGACTGGGTGCTGTCCTCGACGCCGACGCCCGGCGCCGTGAACTTCGCCTGATCCGGCGTCGGCCGAGACGTCCGCTCGTCCACCCGCCGAGGATCGGGCCGCGCCGACGGCCTCGCGCCCGTCGATCCGTCGCGGGTGTCCTGCGTCCATGGGTTGCTTCGCGTTTCCCCCACGGCCGATGTAGCGCATCGGCCGAGCGCGGCGATTTCCCCGCCAACGGCCGCAGGACGATCCTCGGCCGTCTCACACATGCAGGGGAGACAGTGATGATGAAGCGACTGATGATCGGGGCCGTGCTCGCCGCGACCGCCGTCGGTGTCATGGGTGGCGTCGCGGGCGCCGGTGAGGTCAACGGCAAGGGCGACCCGACGCCGATCAACAGCTACCGGGCGGGCAGCATCTGCTCGTTCTCGGGGCTCAACGACGACCCGACCGGCGGCGGCAACCCGGAGGAGGCCGGGAAGATCCAGAACTGGGGCGTGATCCCGAAGGCGGGCAAGGTGGCCCTCACGGCGATGGGGGAGAACCCCGGCGTCGCGTGCCGCGGGTACGCCTCGCAGGGCCACTGAGCATCGCGAGGTTCGAGGTCGTTCCGTCCGGACGGACCGTCCTCGCGACCTGGCGCGATCCCGAACGCGGACGACCCCAGGGCGCCAGCCCAGGGGGGGTTACGCGGCCGCCGGGCAGGGTCCGGCGACCCCTCC
>JAEVZA010000080.1 GCA_023392475.1 Actinomycetes bacterium
CCGCCACGGCGCGGACGGTCGCCGCCACCGCGACGGTCGTCACGCTCGCGACGCTGGCCGGCCCGGGCGCCGGCGGCAGCCGCCTCGCGCTCGGCGCGGCTGGTCGGAGCCTCGCCCTTGTAGATCCAGACCTTCACGCCGATGCGGCCGAAGGTCGTACGGGCCTCGTAGAAGCCGTAGTCGATGTCCGCGCGGAGGGTGTGCAGCGGCACGCGGCCCTCGCGGTAGAACTCCGACCGCGACATCTCGGCGCCGCCCAGACGACCGGAGCACTGGACACGGATGCCCTTGGCGCCGGACTTCATGGCCGACTGCATCGCCTTGCGCATGGCGCGGCGGAACGAGACACGGCTGGACAGCTGCTCGGCCACGCCCTGCGCGACGAGCTGCGCGTCGATCTCCGGGTTCTTGACCTCGAGGATGTTGAGCTGGACCTGCTTCTTGGTCAGCTTCTCCAGGTCACCGCGGATGCGGTCGGCCTCGGCGCCGCGGCGGCCGATCACGATGCCGGGACGCGCGGTGTGGATGTCCACCTGTACGCGGTCCGTGGTGCGCTCGATCTCGACCTTGGAGATGCCGGCCCGCTCCATGCCCTTCTGGAGCATGCGGCGGATCGCGACGTCCTCGGCGACGTACGACTTGTAAAGCTTGTCGGCGTACCACCGGCTCTTGAAGTCGGTCGTGATGCCGAGGCGGAACCCGTGCGGGTTAACCTTCTGGCCCACTATCGGGTCCTTCCCTTCGGCTCGCGGGACTCCACGATCACGGTGATGTGGCTCGTCCGCTTGTTGATCCGATAGGCACGACCCTGTGCACGCGGGCGGAACCGCTTCAGCGTCGGGCCCTCGTCGACCCAGGCCCGGCTGACGACGAGCGTCTGCGGGTCGAGGTCGAAGTTGTGCTCGGCGTTCGCCATGGCGCTGCTGAGCACCTTGTAGATCGGCTCGCTCGCCGACTGGGGAGCGAACTGCAGCACGGCCTGCGCCTCCGAAGCGGGCAGCCCGCGAATGAGGTCCACCACACGGCGGGCCTTCTGGGGCGTGACGCGGACGAACCGCGCCTGAGCCCTGGCTTCCATCGCTTACTCCTCTGAATGCTTCTGAAGGCGTCTATCGCCGGCTGCGCCGGTCTTCCTTGACGTGGCTGCGGAACGTCCGCGTCGGGGCGAACTCTCCGAGCTTGTGGCCGATCATCGACTCGGTGATGAACACCGGGACGTGCTTGCGGCCGTCGTGCACGGCGATCGTGTGCCCGAGCATGTCGGGAACGATCATGGAGCGCCGCGACCACGTCTTGATGACGTTCTTGGTGCCCTTCTCGTTCTGGACGTCCACCTTCTTCTGCAGGTGGTCGTCCACGAAGGGACCCTTCTTAAGGCTACGTGGCATATCGGCTGCTCCTACCGCTTCTTCCTCTTGCTGCGACGCCGGATGATCAGCCGGTCGCTGGCCTTGTTCGCCTGGCGGGTGCGGCCCTCGGGCTTGCCCTTCGGGTTCACCGGGTGGCGACCACCGGAGGTCTTGCCCTCACCACCACCGTGCGGGTGGTCGACAGGGTTCATCGCGACACCGCGGACGGTGGGGCGCTTGCCCTTCCACCGCATACGGCCGGCCTTGCCCCAGTTGATGTTGGCCTGCTCGGCGTTGCCGACCTGGCCGACCGTCGCCCGGCAGCGCACGTCGACCATGCGCATCTCACCGGACGGCATACGCAGCGTGGCGTACTGGCCTTCCTTGGCGAGCAGCTGGATCTGGGCGCCGGCGGAACGACCGAGCTTGGCGCCGCCGCCCGGACGGAGCTCCACCGCGTGGATGAAGGTACCGGTCGGGATGTTGCGCAGCGGCAGGCAGTTGCCCGTCTTGATGTCGGCCGCGGGGCCGTTCTCGATGCGGTCGCCCTGCTTGAGGCCCGTCGGCGCGATGATGTAGCGCTTCTCACCGTCGGCGTAGTGCAGCAGAGCGATGTTGGCGGTGCGGTTGGGGTCGTACTCGATGTGAGCGACCTTCGCCGGGATGCCGTCCTTGTCATGCCTACGGAAGTCGATGATCCGGTAGGCGCGCTTGTGGCCGCCGCCCTGGTGGCGTGCGGTCACCCGGCCGTGAACGTTACGGCCGCCCTTGTTGTGAAGGGGCGCAAGCAGCGACTTCTCGGGCTCGCTGCGGGTGATCTCGGAGAAGTCCGAGACACTCGATCCGCGGCGACCGGGAGTCGTCGGCTTGTATTTACGGATGCCCATCTTTTTCGTTCATCCTTCGTCGGTTACATGGCTGAGCCCGCCGCACGAGCGTGCGGCGGTCTCACCCCGCGGACCTCGGGGGCCCGCTCTTTCCTCTGGCTGCTAGCCGATCTGACCGAAGATGTCGATCCGATCGCCCTCGACCAGGCTCACGATCGCGCGCTTGGTGTCGGGACGCTTGCCGTAGCCGGTGCGGGTGCGCTTGCGCTTGCCCTGCCGGTTGATCGTGTTCACGCTGGTGACCTTGACCCCGAAGATCTGCTCGACGGCGATCTTGACCTGGGTCTTGTTCGCGGTCTTCTTCACCAGGAACGTGTACTTGTTGTTCTCATCGATCAGGCCGTAGCTCTTCTCGGAGACGACCGGCTTGATGATGACGTCGCGCGGGTCGGCGATCTTCTCCATCAGGCCTCTTCCTTCCCGCTGTTGCTCAGGCGAGCGACGACCTGGTCGTAGGCCTCCTGGGTGAAGACCACGTCGTCGTGCACGAGCACGTCGTAGGTGTTGAGCTGCCCGGAGTCCAGCAGGTGGACCTCGGGAGCGTTGCGCAGGCTCAGCCAGGTCAGCTCGTCGGCCTCGTCGACCACGACGAGAACGCGCGGAGCCTGGGTGATCTTGCGCAGGGCCTCCAGCGCCGCCTTGGTCTTCGGGGTCTCCCCCTGGACCAGCGAGCTGACCACGTGCACGCGGCTGCCGCCCGCGCGGTCGGACAGCGCGCCACGCAGCGCGGCGGCCTTCATCTTCTTGGGCGTGCGCTGCGAGTAGTCGCGCGGCACGGGGCCGTGGACGACGCCACCGCCGGCGAACTGCGGCGCGCGGGTCGAGCCCTGACGGGCGCGGCCGGTGCCCTTCTGGCGGTACGGCTTCTTGCCGCCGCCGGAGACCTCACCGCGGGTCTTGGTCTTGTGGGTGCCCTGCCGGCGAGCGGCGAGCTGGGCCACGACCACCTGGTGGATCAGCGGAACATTGACCTTGGCCCCGAAGATGTCCTCGGGGAGGTCGACGGTGCCGGTCTTCGCGCCGCTGGCGTCGAGGACGTCGATAGTGGTGCTCACTTGGAAGCCCCCTTCTTGGCAGCGGTACGGACGAGGACCAGGCTGCCGTTGGCGCCGGGAATCGCACCCTTGATGAGGATGAGACCCTTCTCGGCGTCCACGGCGTGAACCTTGAGGCTCTGCACGGTGGTGCGGACGTTACCCATCCGGCCAGCCATGCGCAGACCCTTGAAAACGCGGCCCGGGGTGGCGCAGCCACCGATGGAACCCGGCGAGCGGTGCTTGCGCTGCGTACCGTGCGACGCGCCCAGACCACCGAAGCCGTGCCGCTTCATGACACCGGCGAAGCCCTTGCCCTTGCTCTTGCCCGTCACGTCGACGAACTGGCCGGCCTCGAAGGTGTCGGCCAGCAGCTCCTGGCCGATGGTGTAGTCGCTCGCGTCGTCGGTGCGGATCTCCGCGAAGTAACGGCGCGGGGTGATGTCGTGCTTGCGCAGGTAGTCGCCGAGCGGCTTGTTGACCTTCCGGGGGTCGACCTGCCCGTAGCCGAGCTGGACGGCGGCGTAGCCGTCCTTCTCTGCGGTGCGGACCCGGGTCACCACGCACGGACCGGCCTCGACCACGGTCACCGGTACGATCCGGTTGTCCGCGTCGAAGACCTGGGTCATGCCGAGCTTCTTGCCCAGGACGCCCTTGATCGTCTTAGCCATGTCAGTGCGTTCCCTCAGAGCTTGATCGAAATGTCGACACCCGCGGGGAGGTCGAGCCGCATGAGCGAGTCGACCGTCTTGGGGGTCGGGTCGATGATGTCAATCAGCCGCTTGTGCGTGCGCATCTCGAAGTGCTCGCGGCTGTCCTTGTACTTGTGCGGCGAGCGGATGACGCAGTACACGTTCTTCTCGGTCGGCAGCGGCACCGGGCCCGCGACCTTCGCGCCAGTCCGCGTCACCGTCTCGACGATCTTCTTGGCCGAGCTGTCGATGACCTCGTGGTCATAGGCCTTAAGCCGGATGCGGATCTTCTGTCCCGCCATAGTGGCCTCGGTGTCCTTCGCTGTCGTCTGAAAAAGTATCGTGCGGCCTGTTGCCGCTATGTCAGTGCAGGCCGAAGCCTGCTTGACCCCACGAGGCAGACGTAGTCGATCTGCCTTTTCTTCCGTGATCCGGCAGTGACTTCGGTCACTGGGGCCGAATTCACTGCTGGATCACGGCGCCTTGCGCGAGGTCCACGTGGAACGGCGGTCGGGCCCGGGATTCGGGGCCCGACCGCCGCCCCGACGGTCTGGCTACTTGATGATCTTCGTGACCCGACCGGCGCCGACGGTGCGGCCACCCTCACGGATCGCGAACTTCAGGCCTTCCTCCATGGCGATGGGCTGGATCAGCTCAACGCGCATCTCGGTGTTGTCGCCCGGCATGACCATCTCGGTGCCCTCGGGGAGGTTCACCACGCCGGTCACGTCCGTCGTACGGAAGTAGAACTGCGGGCGGTAGTTGTTGAAGAACGGCGTGTGCCGGCCGCCCTCGTCCTTGGACAGGATGTAGACCTGGCCCTCGAACTCGGTGTGCGGAGTGGTCGTGCCCGGCTTGATGATGCACTGGCCGCGCTCGACGTCGTCGCGCTTGATGCCGCGGAGCAGCAGGGCGGCGTTGTCACCGGCGTGACCCTCGTCGAGCATCTTGTTGAACATCTCGATGCTGGTGACGGTGGTCGTGGTCTTCTCCGGCCGGATGCCGATGATGTCGACCTGCTCGTTGACCTTGACGATGCCGCGCTCGATACGGCCGGTGACGACCGTGCCGCGACCGGTGATCGAGAAGACGTCCTCGACCGGCATGAGGAACGGCTTCTCCGTCTCACGCGGCGGCTCGGGGACGTTCTCGTCCACGGCGGTCATGAGCTCGATGATGCTGTCGGCCCACTTCTCGTCGCCCTCGAGGGCCTTGAGCGCGGACACGCGCACCACGGGCACGTCGTCGCCGGGGAACTCCTGCGCCGACAGGAGCTCGCGAACCTCGAGCTCGACGAGCTCCAGGATCTCCTCGTCGTCCACCATGTCGGACTTGTTGAGGGCCACGACGATGTAGGGGACGCCGACCTGGCGGGCCAGGAGGACGTGCTCCTTCGTCTGCGGCATCGGGCCGTCAGTGGCGGCGACCACCAGGATGGCGCCGTCCATCTGCGCGGCACCGGTGATCATGTTCTTCACGTAGTCGGCGTGACCGGGGCAGTCCACGTGGGCGTAGTGGCGCTTCTCGGTCTGGTACTCGACGTGCGAAATGGAGATCGTGATGCCGCGAGCCTTCTCCTCCGGCGCCTTGTCGATCTTGTCGAACGGGGTCGCCTTGTTGAGCTCGGGGTAACGGTCGTGAAGCACCTTGGTGATCGCCGCGGTCAGCGTGGTCTTGCCGTGGTCGATGTGTCCAATGGTGCCGATGTTCATGTGCGGCTTGGTCCGCTCGAACTTGGCCTTGCCCACTGGTTCTCTCCTTGAGAATCTGACTGACTTTCGTCTACACACTCGGGCCCGGGAGAACCCAGACCCCTAGGCGGCGGGGTGGCTCGCACCACCCCGCCAGGGACCGGAACCTACTCGCCCCGGGCCTTCGCGACGATCTCCTTGGCGATGCCCGGAGGCACCTCCGCGTAGGAGTCGAACTGCATGCTGTAGCTCGCGCGCCCCTGCGTCTTGCTACGCAGGTCGCCCACGTAGCCGAACATCTCAGACAGCGGCACGAGCGCCTGGACGACACGGGCGCCGGCCCGCTCGTCCATCGCCTGGATCTGCCCGCGGCGACCGTTGAGGTCACCGATGACATCACCCATGTAGTCCTCGGGCGTGGTGACCTCGACGGCCATCATCGGCTCGAGAAGAACGGCGTCCGCCTTGCGCGCGGCCTCCTTGAAGGCCATCGAGCCGGCGATCTTGAAGGCCATTTCCGAGGAGTCGACGTCGTGCGCGGCACCGTCCTGGAGCGTCACCTTCACGCCCACCATCGGGTAGCCGGCCAGCACGCCGAACTCGGCGGCCTCCTGGGCGCCGGCGTCGACCGACGGGATGTACTCCCTCGGGACGCGGCCACCCGTGACCTTGTTCTCGAACTCGTAGCCGTCGTTGCCCTCACCGAGCGGCTCGAGGTCGATGATCACCCGCGCGAACTGACCGGAACCACCGGTCTGCTTCTTGTGGGTGTAGTCGACCTTCTCCACCTTGCGGCGGATGGTCTCGCGGTAGGCGACCTGCGGGCGGCCGACGTTGGCCTCGACCTTGAACTCGCGACGCATACGGTCGACGAGGATCTCGAGGTGAAGCTCGCCCATGCCCCAGATGACCGTCTGGCCGGTCTCCTCGTCACGGCGGACCTGGAAGGACGGGTCCTCCTCGGCCAGCCGCTGGATCGCGGTGGACAGCTTCTCCTGGTCGCCCTTGGTCTTGGGCTCGATCGCGACGTTGATGACCGGGGCCGGGAACGTCATCGACTCGAGCACGACCTGGTTGGACGGGTCGGACAGGGTGTCGCCGGTCGTGGTGTCCTTGAGACCCATGACCGCGACGATCTGACCGGCGATCGCCGACGGGCGCTCTTCGCGCTTGTTGGCGTGCATCTGGTAGATCTTGCCGATCCGCTCTTTCTTGCCCTTCACAGAGTTGATGACCTGTGAACCGGACTCGAGCGTGCCCGAGTAGACGCGGATGTAGGTGATCTTGCCCAGGTGCGGGTCGCTGGCGATCTTGAAGGCCAGCGCGGAGAACGGCTCGGACGGGTCCGCGTGCCGCTCGATGACCTTGTCCTCGTTGCCGACCGCGTGGCCCTTGAAGGCCGGGATGTCGGTCGGCGCCGGCAGGTAGGCGACGATGGCGTCGAGCAGGGGCTGCACGCCCTTGTTCTTGAACGCGGTGCCGCACAGCACCGGGTTGACGGCGCTGCTCAGCGTCGCGCGGCGGATGGCCGCGACCAGCTGCTCCTCGGTGGGCTCGGTGCCCTCGAGGTAGAGCTCCATCAGCTCGTCGTCGTTCTCCGCGACCGTCTCGATGAGGCGGTCGCGCCACTCGCGCGCGGCCTCGGCGTGGTCGGCCGGGATGTCGACGGTGTCGTACATCTCGCCCTTGGCCGCCTCGGCGCTCCAGATGAAACCCTTCATCTGGATGAGGTCGATGACGCCCTTGAAGTCGGCCTCGACGCCCCACGGAAGCTGCAGGACGGCCGGGGTCGCGCCCAGGCGGCTGATCATCATGTCGACGCAGCGGTGGAACTCCGCGCCGACCCGGTCCATCTTGTTCACGAAACAGATGCGCGGAACGTCGTAGCGGTCAGCCTGGCGCCACACCGTCTCCGACTGCGGCTCGACACCCGCGACGCCGTCGAACACGGCCACGGCGCCGTCGAGGACACGAAGCGACCGCTCCACCTCAATGGTGAAGTCGACGTGACCCGGGGTGTCGATGATGTTGATGGTGTGACCGAGCCACTCGCAGGTCGTCGCGGCAGACGTGATCGTGATGCCGCGCTCCTGCTCCTGCTCCATCCAGTCCATGGTGGCAGAGCCCTCATGGGTCTCACCGATCTTGTAATTGATGCCGGTGTAGAACAGGATGCGCTCGGTCGTGGTGGTCTTGCCCGCGTCGATATGGGCCATGATCCCGATGTTGCGGACCTTGGCCAGGTCAAGAGCGGTCGTAGCGGCCACTGTAACTCGCGTCCTCGTCGTCTCGTCGGACCCGCCGGGGTTACCAGCGGTAGTGGGCGAAGGCCTTGTTGGACTCGGCCATCTTGTGGGTGTCCTCACGCTTCTTGACGCTCGCCCCGAGGCCGTTGCTGGCGTCGAGGAGCTCGTTCATGAGGCGCTCGGTCATGGTCTTCTCGCGGCGGGCGCGGGAGTACTGCACCAGCCAACGCAGGGCCAGGGTGGTGCTGCGCGCGGCGCGCACCTCGACCGGCACCTGGTAGGTCGCGCCACCGACACGGCGGCTGCGGACCTCAAGGGTGGGCTTGACGTTGTCGAGCGCGCGCTTCAGGGTGACGACCGGGTCGTTGCCCGTCTTCTCCCTGCAGCCCTCAAGAGCGCCGTACACGATCGACTGGGCGATGGAACGCTTGCCGTCGAGGAGGACCTTGTTGATCAGAGCGGTGACCAGGGGCGAGCTGTAGACCGGGTCGGCCATGAGCTGCCGACGGCCAGGAGAACCCTTACGAGGCATTGTTAGCTCTTCTCCTTCTTCGCACCGTAGCGGCTGCGGGCCTGCTTGCGGTTGCGGACACCCTGGGTGTCGAGCGAACCGCGGATGATCTTGTAGCGAACACCAGGCAGGTCCTTCACACGACCGCCACGCACGAGCACGATGGAGTGCTCCTGAAGGTTGTGACCCACACCGGGGATGTAAGCCGTGACCTCGATGCCGTTCGTGAGCCGAACGCGGGCCACCTTGCGCAGTGCCGAGTTGGGCTTCTTCGGAGTCGTGGTGTAAACGCGCTGGCAGACGCCGCGGCGCTGCGGACTCCCCTTGAGGGCAGGAGTCTTGGTCTTGGAGACCTTGTCCTGCCGGCCCTTGCGGACCAACTGCTGAATAGTGGGCACTGCCACTCCGTTTCGTGCCTTGGCCGGTGTCACGTCATTGGTGGTGCTTTTCGCAGGCACTGCCGGTGTCATGACCTGCTGATTTTCTCCGCCCCGGTGCCCCCGCGCTCGGGCGTGTCGCGCTGTTCACGCAGACTTCCCACGAGGTTTACGAGCCGGAAGACCGTCCTGCGCTTGTCATGAGCGCACGGTCGAGAGCCCGCAAGAGAACGGGCACGATGCTCAAGACTACCCAGGCCCGAGCGACACGTCAAAACGGCGCAGCATGACCAGCAAGCCATGCCGCTCCGGGTCGTCGGGGCCCTGTTTCATAGGCGTCTCGCATGCGGCCCGTCCACAGCTCCCGGCCAATGATATAGGCCCCGGGGAGCTTTCGTTCGCGGTACGGCGAACCGTCACCGGACCGCGACCAGAAACCACGCCTCCGGGGGCCTGAAGTCCCCGGAGAAGCGACGCGCCCGGGCCCCTCGGCTGAGGGACCCGGGCGCGTCGTACGTCGCGGATTTACCGGTTGTACTGGCCGAAGTCGTACTCCTCCAGCGGCACGGCCTCGCCGCTGCCGGTGCCGAAGGTGTAGTCGGCCGCCGAGCCGTCGTAACCGCCGACGGTGTACATGGCCGCCTTGGCCTCCTCGGTCGGCTCCACCCGGATGTTGCGGTATTGGGGCATGCCCGTGCCGGCCGGGATGAGCTTACCGATGATGACGTTCTCCTTCAGGCCCAGGAGCGAGTCGGACTTGGCGTGGATCGCCGCGTCCGTCAGGACCCTGGTGGTCTCCTGGAAGGAGGCCGCCGACAGCCACGACTCGGTGGCCAGCGACGCCTTGGTGATGCCCATGAGCACCGGACGGCCCGCGGCCGGGCCGCCGCCCTCGGCCACCGTCTCGCGGTTCATCTGCTCGAACCTCGGCCGCTCGACGAGCTCGCCGGGCAGCAGGTCGGTGTCGCCGGACTCCAGGACGTTGACCCGCTTGAGCATCTGCCTGACGATGATCTCGATGTGCTTGTCGTGGATCGACACACCCTGCGAGCGGTAGACCTGCTGGACCTCCGCCACCAGGTGCAGCTGCACGGCCCGCGGGCCGAGGATGCGCAGCACCTCGTTGGGGTTGACCGCACCGGCCACGAGCTGGGTGCCGACCGAGACGCGGTCGCCGTCCTGCACGAGCAGGCGCGAACGCATCGAGACCGGGTAGGCGATCTCCTCCGAACCGTCGTCCGGAGTGATGACGATCTTCCTGGTCTTGTCGGTCTCGTCGATCCTGGCCCGGCCCTCGGCCTCGGAGATCGGGGCGACACCCTTGGGGATGCGCGCCTCGAACAGCTCCGTGACACGGGGCAGACCGTGGGTGATGTCGGCGCCCGCCACACCACCGGTGTGGAAGGTCCGCATCGTCAGCTGCGTGCCGGGCTCACCGATCGACTGGGCGGCGATGATGCCGACCGCCTCGCCGACGTCCACGAGCTTGCCGGTCGCCAGCGAGCGGCCGTAGCAGGTGGCGCAGACACCGATCTTCGCCTCGCACACCAGCGCGCTGCGGGTGCGCACGGTCTCGACGCCGGCCTCGACCAGCTTCGTGACGTGGATGTCGTTGATGTCGACACCCGCGGGGACGATGACCTTGCCGTCGACCTCGACGTCCTCGGCCAGGATGCGCCCGTGCACGTTGGACTCGGCGTTCTCCGCCTTGACCAGGTTGCCCGAGGAGTCCCGGTCGCCGACGTGCAGCGGGACCGCGCGGTCGGTGCCGCAGTCGATCTCACGCACGATGACGTCCTGCGCGACGTCCACCAGACGACGGGTCAGGTAGCCCGAGTCGGCGGTGCGCAGCGCGGTGTCGGCCAGACCCTTCCGCTGACCGTGGGTGGAGATGAAGTACTCCAGCACCGACAGGCCCTCGCGGAACGAGGCCTTGATCGGCCGCGGGATCGTCTCACCCTTGGTGTTGGACACCAGGCCACGGATGCCGGCGATCTGCCGGACCTGCATCTTGTTGCCTCGGGCGCCGGAGTTGACCATCATCCAGACCGGGTTGGTCGCCGGGAAGGCGTTGACCATGTCGGTCTCGACGTCGGCCGTCGCGTGCGTCCAGATCTCGATGAGCTCCTGGCGGCGCTCCTCGTCGGTGATCAGACCGCGCTCGTACTCGCGCTGGACCTTGTCGGCCCGGCGCTCGTAGTTCTCCATGATGTCGGTCTTGTTCGGCGGCGCGACGACGTCCTCGATCGAGATCGTGACGCCGGAGCGCGTCGCCCACCGGAAGCCGGCGTCCTTGAGCGCGTCGAGCGAAGCGGCGACCTCGATCTTGGGGTAGGTCTCCGCCAGCTCGTTCACGATCTGGGACAGCTGCTTCTTGCCGACCTGGAAGTCGACGAACGGGTAGCTGATCGGCAGCGTCTGGTTGAACAGGCACCGCCCGAACGTGGTCTCCAGCCGGACCGGGTCGCCCTGCTCCCAGCCCTCGGGAGCAACCCAGGCGCGCGGCGGCAGGACGTCCTTGAGCCGGATCTGGATCTTGGCCTGGATGTCCAGCTCGCGGCGGTCGAAGGCCATCTGTGCCTCGGCCACCGAGCCGAACACCCGGCCCTCGCCCTTCGCGCCTTCCTTCATGGTCGTCAGCCAGTAGAGGCCGATGACCATGTCCTGGGTCGGCATGGTGACGGGCTTGCCGTCGGCCGGCTTGAGGATGTTGTTGGTCGAGAGCATCAGGATGCGCGCCTCGGCCTGGGCCTCGGCCGACAGCGGCAGGTGCACGGCCATCTGGTCGCCGTCGAAGTCCGCGTTGAACGCGGTGCAGACGAGCGGGTGGATCTGGATGGCCTTGCCCTCGACCAGCTGCGGCTCGAACGCCTGGATGCCCAGACGGTGGAGCGTCGGAGCGCGGTTGAGCAGCACGGGGTGCTCGGTGATGACCTCTTCGAGCACGTCCCACACCACCGGGCGGGCGCGCTCGACCATCCGCTTGGCCGACTTGATGTTCTGGGCGTGGTTGAGATCGACCAGCCGCTTCATCACGAACGGCTTGAACAGCTCCAGCGCCATCTGCTTGGGCAGGCCGCACTGGTGCAGCTTGAGCTGCGGGCCGACGACGATGACCGAACGGCCGGAGTAGTCGACTCGCTTGCCCAGCAGGTTCTGGCGGAAACGACCCTGCTTGCCCTTGAGCATGTCGCTCAGGGACTTGAGCGGGCGGTTGCCGGGGCCGGTGACCGGACGGCCGCGCCGGCCGTTGTCGAACAGCGCGTCCACGGCCTCCTGGAGCATCCGCTTCTCGTTGTTGACGATGATCTCGGGCGCGCCGAGGTCGAGCAGTCGCTTGAGGCGGTTGTTCCGGTTGATGACCCGGCGGTAGAGGTCGTTGAGGTCGGAGGTCGCGAAGCGGCCACCGTCGAGCTGCACCATCGGACGCAGGTCCGGCGGGATCACCGGGATGCAGTCGAGCACCATGCCGCGCGGCGAGTTGGTGGTGTTGAGGAACGCCGACACCACCTTGAGCCGCTTGAGCGCGCGGGCCTTCTTCTGGCCCTTGCCGCTGCGGATCGTCTCGCGGAGGTTCTCGGCCTCGGCGTCGAGGTCGAAGCCGATCAGGCGGTCCTGGATCGCCTGCGCGCCCATGCCGCCCTTGAAGTAGCGGCCGAAGCGGTCGCGCATCTCGCGGTAGAGCAGCTCGTCGCCCTCGAGGTCCTGGACCTTGAGGTTCTTGAAGCGGCTCCAGACCTCCTCCAGGCGGTCCAGCTCGCGCTGGGCCCGGTCACGGAGCTGACGCATCTCGCGCTCGGCGCCCTCACGGACCTTGCGGCGCTGGTCGCCCTTGGCGCCGGCGGCCTCAAGCTCGGCCAGGTCGGTCTCGAGCTTCTTCTGCCGGGACTCGACGTCGGCGTCGCGGCGCTGCTCGATGTGCTGCCGCTCGACGGAGATCTTCGCCTCCAGCGAGGGCAGGTCACGCTCACGCATCTCGGTGTCGACATGCGTGATCATGTAGGCCGCGAAGTAGATGACCTTCTCCAGGTCCTTCGGGGCCAGGTCGAGCAGGTAGCCGAGACGCGACGGGACGCCCTTGAAGTACCAGATGTGCGTGACCGGCGCGGCCAGCTCGATGTGGCCCATCCGCTCACGGCGCACCTTGGCCCGGGTCACCTCGACGCCGCAGCGCTCACAGATGATGCCCTTGAAGCGGACGCGCTTGTACTTGCCGCAGTAGCACTCCCAGTCGCGGGTCGGACCGAAGATCTTCTCGCAGAAGAGCCCGTCCTTCTCCGGCTTGAGGGTGCGGTAGTTGATGGTCTCCGGCTTCTTGACCTCGCCGTGCGACCACTGACGGATGTCGTCGGCCGTCGCCAGCCCGATCCGAAGCTCGTCGAAGAAGTTGACGTCCAGCATTATGTGCGATCTCCCCCTCAGACTTCTTCCACGCTGCTCGGCTCACGCCGGGACAGATCGATGCCGAGCTCCTCCGCTGCGCGGAAGACGTCCTCGTCGGTGTCGCGCATCTCGATGGACATGCCGTCGCTGGAGAGCACCTCGACGTTGAGGCACAGCGACTGCATCTCCTTGATGAGGACCTTGAAGGACTCCGGGATGCCGGGCTCGGGAATGTTCTCGCCCTTGACGATGGCCTCGTAGACCTTCACGCGGCCGAGGACGTCGTCGGACTTGATGGTCAGGAGCTCCTGCAGGGCGTAGGCGGCGCCGTACGCCTCCAGCGCCCACACCTCCATCTCACCGAAGCGCTGGCCACCGAACTGGGCCTTACCGCCGAGCGGCTGCTGGGTGATCATGGAGTACGGGCCGGTCGAGCGAGCGTGGATCTTGTCGTCGACCAGGTGGAGCAGCTTGAGGATGTAGATGTAGCCGACCGAGATCGGGTACGGGAACGGCTCACCGGAGCGGCCGTCGAACAGCTGGGCCTTGCCGGAGGGCTGGACCATCCGCTGGCCGTCGCGGTTGGGCACGGTGTTCTGGAGCAGACCGACGATCTCCTCCTCGTGCGCGCCGTCGAAGACCGGGGTGGCGACGTTGGTGCGCGGCTCGACCTGGCCGAAGCCCTTGTCGCGCAGCCGCTCGGCCCACGCCTCCTCGATGCCCGAGATGTCCCAGCCACGGGCGGCGATCCACCCGAGGTGGGTCTCCAGCACCTGGCCGACGTTCATCCGGCCGGGCACGCCCAGCGGGTTGAGGATGATGTCGACCGGGGTGCCGTCCTCCAGGAACGGCATGTCCTCGACCGGCAGGATCTTGGAGATGACGCCCTTGTTGCCGTGGCGGCCGGCCAGCTTGTCGCCGTCGGTGATCTTGCGCTTCTGCGCGACGTAGACGCGGACCAGCTCGTTGACGCCCGGAGGAAGCTCGTCGCCCTCCTCGCGGGAGAACACCCGGACGCCGATGACCTTGCCGGACTCGCCGTGCGGCACCTTCAGCGAGGTGTCACGGACCTCACGGGCCTTCTCGCCGAAGATCGCGCGCAGCAGCCGCTCCTCCGGGGTCAGCTCGGTCTCGCCCTTCGGGGTGACCTTGCCGACCAGGATGTCGCCGGGGACGACCTCGGCGCCGATGCGGATGATGCCGCGCTCGTCGAGGTCGGCCAGCACCTCCTCGGAGACGTTGGGAATGTCCCGGGTGATCTCCTCGGGGCCCAGCTTGGTGTCGCGGGCGTCGACCTCGTGCTCCTCGATGTGGATCGACGACAGCACGTCGTCCTGCACCAGGCGCTGGGACAGGATGATCGCGTCCTCGTAGTTGTGACCCTCCCACGGCATGAACGCCACCAGGAGGTTCTTGCCCAGCGCCATCTCGCCCTTGTCGGTGCAGGGGCCGTCGGCGATGACCTGGTTGACCTCCACCCGGTCGCCCTCGGCGACGATGGGCTTCTGGTTGAAGCTGGTGCCCTGGTTGGAACGCTTGAACTTGGCGACACGGTAGGTGGTGCGCGTGCCGTCGTCGTTCATGACCGTGACGTAGTCGGCGGAGACCTCCTCGACGACACCGGCCTTCTCCGCGCTGATGACGTCGCCTGCGTCGGTCGCGGCGCGGTATTCCATGCCGGTGCCGACCAGCGGCGCCTCGCTCTTGAGCAGCGGCACCGACTGGCGCTGCATGTTGGAGCCCATGAGCGCGCGGTTGGCGTCGTCGTGCTCCAGGAACGGGATCATCGCCGTCGCCACCGACACCATCTGGCGCGGCGACACGTCGATGTAGTCGACCTCCTCGGCACGGGCGAGCTCGGTCTCACCACCCTTGGTGCGGACCAGGACGCGGGCCTCGGCGAACGAGCCGTCGGGGTTGAGCGTCGTGTTGGCCTGCGCCTTGACGTAGCGGTCCTCCTCGTCGGCGGTGAGGTAGTCGATCTGCTCGGTCACCTTGCCGTCGACGACCTTGCGGTAGGGCGTCTCGACGAAGCCGAAGGCGTTGATGCGGCCGTAGGAGGCCAGCGAGCCGATCAGGCCGATGTTGGGACCTTCAGGGGTCTCGATCGGGCACATCCGGCCGTAGTGGGACGGGTGCACGTCACGGACCTCGAAGCCCGCCCGCTCACGGGACAGACCACCGGGGCCCAGCGCGGACAGACGCCGCTTGTGCGTCAGGCCGGCGAGCGGGTTGGTCTGGTCCATGAACTGCGACAGCTGCGAGGTGCCGAAGAACTCCTTGATCGACGCCACGACCGGCCGGATGTTGATCAGGGTCTGGGGCGTGATCGCCTCGACGTCCTGGGTCGTCATCCGCTCGCGCACGACCCGCTCCATGCGGGCGAGGCCGAGCCGGACCTGGTTCTGGATCAGCTCGCCGACGCTGCGCAGACGGCGGTTGCCGAAGTGGTCGATGTCGTCGACCTCGACGATCACCTCACCGCCCGCGCCCGGCATCGACTCCTCGCCGGCGTGCAGCCGGACGATGTACTCGATCGTGGCGACGATGTCCTCTTCGGTCA
>JAEVZA010000094.1 GCA_023392475.1 Actinomycetes bacterium
GGTCGGTCACGGCCGGGTGGATCCGGTCGTCGAGCGGCTCGCGGTCGGCCTCGACCCGGCGGCCACGTGCGCCTACCTCTGCGGGCACCCGGGGATGATCGCGTCGGTGGCGGGGACGCTGCGCGCCGCCGGGGTGCGAGTGCGCGCCGAGGCCTTCGACTGAGACCTCGGCGCCCGCCTCTCCGTTCTGTGTCCTCGTTCGGGGCCCCTGGGCCCCGAACGAGGACACAGAACGATCGAGAGCCGCACGGGGGGCGGCGTCAGGCGGGGCCGAGGTGGTCGTCGGCGACGCGGCGAGGGACGACCATGCGCCAGGCGTCCTGCACCAGCTCGGTGAGCTCGTCGTGGTCGATCGCGTCGAGGCGGACGAGGACCCACCGGTACCGGAGCAGCGACGGCGGGGGCAGCAGGAAGCGCTCGGGGTCGCCCTCGACCAGCGCGTCGCGCTCCTCCCGCGGGAACCCGAACCCCATGATCGACTCGTCGCGACCGAAGCCGACGTAGACGATCTGCCCGACGCGGAACCGGAGCTGGCCGCGCACCCGGCCCTCGGTGGTGCGGGGGAGGGCGAGCGCGACCTCGCGCACGTGGTCGACCGTGACCACGGTCAGCCGACCCGCTTCTCGAACCAGTGGTCCGCGTGGGGCTCGTCGTTGAACGGGGCGACCTCGACGTACCCGGCCGACCGGTACAGGGCGATCGCCTCGTGCAGGGACCGGTTCGTCTCGAGGTGCAGCACGGTCGCGCCGTGGGCCGCGGCCACGCGCTCGAGCTCGACGAGGAGCCGTCGGCCGATGCCGTGGCCACGCGCGCTCGGCGAGACCCACATGCGCTTGATCTCGGCCGGCCCGGTGCCGTGCAGCTTGACCGCGCCGCAGCCGGCGACCTCGCCGTCGATCCGGGCCACCACGAAGGCGCCGCCCGGCGGCACGAGGTCCTCGGGTTCGGCCGGGATCGTCGTGCCGGGGTCGAAGCCCCGCTCCATGCGGCGGTCGAGCTCGGCGTAGTACGCCTCGATCGCGTCCTGCGACGCCGCGGCCGCCGGATCCTCGACGGCGAGCGCCACGACCGGACCGTCGTCGGGGCGGAAGTCGCCCGCGGCGACGCGCACGCGGCGGAGGAGGTCGAAGAGCGCGGCCTGCTCCCCGTCGTCGAGGCCGAGGTCGGTGAACACCTCGGCGTTCACGGCCGCGGTGGCGCGGTGGACGAGCCGTCGCCCGTCGGCGGTGATCGAGGCGAGCGTCGCCCGGCCGTCCTCGGGGTGCGGCCGGCGCTCCACCAGGCCTGCGGCCTCCAGCCGGTCGACGGCGTTCGTGATGCTGGCTGGGTGGACCTGCAACCGGTCGCCGAGCTTGCCCATCGGCAGCTCGCCCCGGCGCGAGAAGTCGAGCAGCACGAGGAGCTCGAACCGGGAGAACGTGAGGTCGAACGAGCGGAGCGCGCCGTCGATCCGGGCCCGGAGGATCTGGTCCACCCGCACGATGGAGGTGGTGACGGCCATCCCGTCGGCGGCGTCGTCCCAGCCGTGGACCCGCCACTGGCGACGGGCCTCGGCGATCGGGTCGAAGTCCAGGCGCTTCCTGGGGCTCACCGGCTCGACGCTACCCCACGTCCGCATGATATGTTGACGTCCAACTAAATCGCCGCGACGGCGGCGGGACGGGGGCTTCGGTGAGCGACGACCGGCCGGACGACGGGGCGAGGGACGGGACGGCAGCGGGCGGGGAGGCGGCGCCCGACGGCGCGCCCGGGCTGCACCGCCCGGTGCACCCGGTCCGGTTCGTGACGGCGGCGAGCCTGTTCGACGGGCACGACGCGGCGATCAACATCATGCGGCGCCTGCTCCAGTCGCAGGGTGCCGAGGTGGTGCACCTCGGCCACGACCGCTCGGTCGAGGAGATCGTCCGGGCCGCGGTGGAGGAGGACGTCCAGGGCGTGGCCATCAGCTCCTACCAGGGCGGCCACACCGAGTACTTCACGTACCTGGTGGACCGGCTCGCCCAGGAGGGCGCCTCGCACGTGCGGGTGTACGGCGGGGGCGGCGGCGTGATCGTGCCGGAGGAGATCCGCGAGCTGCACGACCACGGCGTGGAGCGGATCTTCTCGCCGGAGGACGGCCAGCGGCTCGGCCTCGCCGGGATGATCAACACGATGATCGAGCGCTGCGACGTCGACCTCGCGGACGAACCCGCCGACCTCGACCAGGTCCTCGCCGGGTCATCGCGCCACCTCGCGCGCCTCATCACCTCGATCGAGGCGGGGCGGGTCGGCGAGCCGGTGCTCGCCGAGCTGCGCGCCGCGGCGGGGCGGCGGCGGGTGCCCGTGCTCGGCATCACCGGCACCGGCGGCTCCGGCAAGTCGTCGCTCACCGACGAGCTCGTGCGCCGGCTCCGCCTCGACCAGGAGGACAAGCTCCGGGTCGCCGTCGTGGCGATCGACCCCACCCGCCGGCGCGGCGGCGGGGCGCTGCTCGGCGACCGCATCCGCATGAACGCGGTGCACACGCCGCAGGTGTACGTCCGGTCGCTCGCCACGCGGACCACGTCGGGCGAGGTCCCGGCCGGTCTCCAGGACGTGATCGACGCCTGCCGCGCGTGGGGCGCGGACCTCGTGATCGTGGAGACCCCGGGCATCGGGCAGGGCGACGCCGGCATCGTCCCGTTCGCGGACGTGTCGCTCTACGTGATGACCCCGGAGTTCGGGGCGTCGTCGCAGCTCGAGAAGATCGACATGCTCGACTTCGCCGACGCCGTCGCGATCAACAAGTTCGAGCGCCGCGGCGCGGCCGACGCCCTGCGCGACGTCGCCCGGCAGCTCGTCCGCAACCGCGAGGCGTTCGACCGCTCACCCGAGGACATGCCCGTGTTCGGCACGGTCGCGTCGCGGTTCAACGACGACGGCGTCACCGCGCTGTACCAGCACCTCCGCGGCGAGCTGCAGGAGCGCGGCCTCCCGGTGACCGACGGGTCCCTCGAGCCGGTCGCCACCCGCACGTCCACGGGCCTGGCGGAGATCGTGCCGTCGTCCCGCGTGCGGTACCTCGCCGAGATCGCCGAGGCCGTCCGGGCGCACCACGCCACGACCACGGAGGTGGCCTCGCTGGCGCGGCGCGCGCAGCAGGCGGCGTCGACGGCCGACGAGCTCGACGCTCGGGGCCTCGCCGCCACCGACGCCCGCGCCATCGCCGCCGAGCTCCGGGACGCCCTGCCCGCCGCCGATCGGGCGCTGCTCGCCGCGTGGCCGGAGCGCGTCGCCGAGCTGTCGGGCCCCGACCGCCCGGCACGCGAGTCGCTGTCGGGCACGCTCGTGCCGAAGGTGTCGCTGCCCCGGTACAGCGACGAGGGCGACCTGCTGCGGTGGCTCCGGGAGGAGAACCTGCCCGGCTCGTTCCCGTACACGGCGGGCGTCTTCCCGTTCAAGCGGACCGGCGAGGACCCGGCCCGGATGTTCGCCGGCGAGGGCGGCCCGGCCCGCACCAACCGGCGGTTCCACCTGCTCGCCGAGGGCCAGCCGGCGACCCGCCTGTCGACGGCGTTCGACTCGGTCACCCTCTACGGCCACGACCCGGCCGAGCGGCCCGACATCTACGGCAAGGTCGGCAACTCCGGCGTGTCCGTCGCGACGCTCGACGACATGGAGGTCCTGTACTCCGGGTTCGACCTCTGCGACCCGTCGACCAGCGTGTCGATGACGATCAACGGCCCGGCGCCCACGATCCTCGCCATGTTCCTCAACACCGCGATCGACCAGCGCGTGGACCGGTTCCGCGAGCAGGAGGGCCGCGAGCCGACCGAGGACGAGGCCGCCGAGCTGCGGGCCTGGGTGCTCCGCAACCTCCGGGGCACCGTGCAGGCGGACATCCTCAAGGAGGACCAGGGCCAGAACACCTGCATCTTCTCGACGGAGTTCTCGCTCGGGGTGATGGCGGACGTCGCCGAGTGGTTCGTGGAGCACGACGTGCGGAGCTTCTACTCCGTGTCGATCTCCGGCTACCACATCGCCGAGGCGGGCGCGAACCCGATCAGCCAGCTCGCGTTCACCCTCGCCAACGGGTTCACCTACGTCGAGTCGTACCTGTCCCGCGGGCTCGACGTCGACGCCTTCGCGCCGAACCTCAGCTTCTTCTTCTCCAACGGGATGGACCCCGAGTACACGGTGCTCGGCCGGGTGGCGCGCCGCATCTGGGCGGTGGCCATGCGCGACCGCTACGGCGCTGACGACCGGTCGCAGCGGCTCAAGTACCACATCCAGACCTCGGGCCGGAGCCTCCACGCGCAGGAGATGGCGTTCAACGACATCCGCACGACGCTGCAGGCGCTGTGCGCGATCTACGACAACGCCAACAGCCTGCACACGAACGCGTACGACGAGGCCGTGACCACGCCGACGGCGGAGTCCGTGCGCCGCGCGCTGGCGATCCAGATGGTGATCAACCACGAGTGGGGCCTGGCCACCAACGAGAACCCGCTGCAGGGCAGCTTCATCGTCGAGGAGCTGACCGACCTCGTGGAGGAGGCCGTGCTCGCCGAGCTCGAGCGCATCAGCGACCGCGGCGGCGTGCTCGGTGCGATGGAGACGGGCTACCAGCGCGGCCGGATCCAGGACGAGTCGATGCTGTACGAGCGCCGCAAGCACGACGGCTCGCTGCCGATCATCGGGGTGAACACGTTCCGAGGGCCCGAGCCCGAGGAGCACCCGCCGACGCCGGAGCTGGCCCGCTCCTCCGACGCCGAGAAGCGCGACCAGATCGACCGGCTCGAGGACTTCCGGGCCCGCCACGCCGACGAGCGCCCGGCGGCGCTCGAGCGGCTCCGCGCCGCCGCGCTCGCCGGCGACAACCTCTTCGCGGTGCTGATGGACACGGTGCGCCACTGCTCGCTCGGCGAGATCACCGACGCCCTGTTCGAGGTCGGCGGCAGCTACCGGCGCAACGTCTGACCGGCCGTTCCCGCACGCGCCTGGCGCGGTTCGCAGGGCCGCGACCCCGTTGCCGCGCGGCCTCGACCCAGTTCCGGCGTACCAGGTGGTCGTCCGACGACCACCCGGTACGCCGAAGCCGAGCAGGGAGCGCCGACGGGGGAGTACGATCACATGCATGACGCATGCATGGGACCGTGCCGCCAACCTGCTCGGCGCGGTGACCGTGGCGCTGGGCGACCGCCTGCCCGGCAGCGTGGACGACGCGGCGATCGTGACCCTCCGCTGGAACGACGGCGTCTCCGTCGACGGGCTCGCCCGCATCGCCGGGCTGAGCCAGCCGGGCGGGGTGCGGCTGGTCGACCGGCTCGAGCGCGACGGCCTCGTCCGCCGGGCACCCGGACACGACGGCCGCACCCGCTCGTTGCACCTCACCGCGCGGGGCCGACGTCGGGCGGAGGCCCTGCTCGCCGACCGCGCCGGGGTGCTGCGCGACGCCGTGGACGCGCTCGGTGCGGACGGGGCCGCCGCGGTCGAGGA
>JAEVZA010000142.1 GCA_023392475.1 Actinomycetes bacterium
CCGCAGCACCGCGGCCGCCTGCCGGGCCGCGTCCCGCCTCCGCCGGGCGTGGCGCAGCGAGGCCGTGGCCCTCACCCGCGCCGAGCTGGGGGTGGTGCTGGACGCGGTCGGCGAGCCACCCGTCTCCGTCCCGGCGCGGGCCGTGGACGAGGCCGACGCGTGCGGCGCGGGCGACCGGTTCGCCGGCGTGCTGGCCGTCGCTCTCGGCGGGGGCGAGCCGCTCACCGACGCGGTCCTGCGAGCGGTCGACCAGGCCGCGGCGTTCGTCCACCGTGGCGTGCACGGGCACCTGGCGGCACCGACGCCGATCGACGAGGCGGACCACGTGGCAGCCGTCTCCGTGGCGGCACGCGTGCACGAGCGCGGCGGCGTGGTCGTCGCCGCCGGCGGGTGCTTCGACCTCCTCCACACCGGCCACGTCGCGCTGCTCGAGCGCGCCCGCTCGCTCGGCGATGCGCTCGTCGTGTGCCTCAACTCCGACCGCTCGGTGCGGCTGCTCAAGGGCGACGGTCGGCCGGTCGTCGGCGAGCGCGACCGCGCTGCGATGCTGCGGGCGCTGCGGTGCGTCGACGCCGTGGCGCTGTTCGACGCCCCCACGCCGATCCCCCTCCTCGAACGGGTCCGCCCGGACGTCTTCGTGAAGGGCGCCGACTACGCCGGGACGTCGATCCCGGAGGCGGCGGCGATGGAGTCGTGGGGTGGCCGCGTCGCCACCGTGCCGCTCGTGCCGGGGCGCTCGACCACGCGGTTCCTCCAGGAGGTGCGCCTTGAGCGCACGACTGCCTGACCTGCACCTCGTCACCGGCGGCTCCAGCGGTCTCGGGGCGGCGGTCGCCGAGCGGCTCGCGGACCGAGGCGACCACGTGCTCGTGCTCGACCGACGGCGACCCGACGACGGCCTGCCGTGGATCGAGGTGGACCTCGCCGAGCCCGCCTCGGTCGACGCCGCCATGCTCGACGTGCTGGACCGCACCGAGCACATCGACGGGGTGGTCTACGCGGCCGGCGTCGACGCGTGCGGCGAGCTCGACGAGGTGGACGGCACCGCGTGGGACCGGGTCGTCGCCGTCAACCTGCTCGGGGCGGCACGCGTCGTGCGCCACGCGCTGCCCGCACTGCGGGAACGCCACGGTGTGGTGGTGACGGTGGCCTCCACCCTCGCACTTCGGGCGCTCCCCGCCGCCACGGCGTACTGCGCGTCGAAGGCGGGGATCCTCGCGTTCACGCGCGCGCTCGCCGCCGAGGAGCAGGGCCGGGTGCGGGTGACCTGCGTGGTGCCCGGCGGCATGGCGACCTCCTTCTTCGACGGCCGGCCGGAGCGGTTCGCACCGGGCCCCGAGGCGGTCCTCAACGACCCGTCCGACGTCGCCGCGGCGATCCTCTTCGCGATGGAGCAGCCGGCCGGGTGCGAGGTCCGAGAGCTCGTCGTGTGCCCGTCGGTGGAGCCGTCCTGGCCCTGACGGCTGCCCCGATCCCCTCTCCCGACCCGTTCCGTTGAGCGCACGGAGCGCTCAGCGCACCATGCGCTCAACAGAACCGTTCGTGGCGACCGGACGGTGCCTGGAGACGGCTGCACGGAGCACGCGGTCCCAGTCCCGGACGAACCGGTCGATGCCGAAGCGCGCCACCGCCGTGCGACGGGCGCCCTCCCCCAGGCACCCGGCGAGCTCGGCGTCGGACAGCACCAGCCGGAGCGACGCCTCGACCTGTGTCGGATCGGTCGACACGAACCCGGAGACGCCGTCCTCCACGACGTCCGACAGCTCCGTCGTGGCGAACCCGACGACCGGCATGCCGATGAGCATGGCCTCGCAGATCGACATGTTGAGGCTCGTCCACCGGATCGGTGAGAGCAGCACCCGGTACCGCGACGCGAAGGCCGCCACCTCCAAGGGCGGCACCTCCCCGAGCCCCCCGACCGCTTCGCTCCCCATGCCGATCAGGTCGACCGGCAGGCGCCGCGCGAGGTCCTCGTACAGGTCGAACCCGACGCGCCGACCGCGCCGAGGCATCTCGTTCACGATCACGAGGGCCCGTTCCAGCTCGCCGGTCCAGCGCACGCCGCGCGGCTCGGGCAGGCCGTGCTCGACGACCGTCGTCGGCACGTCGCCGCAGTCCCACATCAGGCGGTTGAAGTGCGTCACGTGGACGATCGAGGCGTGCGGGTCGTCCACCGGGTGCCGCTCGTCGACCGGCGACCGCCGGGGCGGGTCGTGCTCCACCGCGACCTGCGGCAGCGCCCGCTGCGCGTCGGACAGCAGCTCGTGGCGGTCGACCGTCCAGTTGCGGTGCGTCTGGTGGAGCACGAGGTCGACCTCGGTGCGGGTCACCTCCTCGGCCGGCACCTCGAGGACGTTGGCCGGCCAGTCGAAGTCACCGGCACGACCGCCGTACCCCGGCTCGCCGTCACCGCGGACGGGCAGGACGATGTCGTGCGGGAGGTGTGCGAGCGAGCGGAGGTACGTGCCGTGCACGTGCCACGTCAGGACGCGGAGCCGGCCGCTCACCGCGCGGGCCCGACGGTCGGCAGCACCCGCCCGAGTCGCTGGGCGACGAGCGCCGCCACCTCGTCGGCGTGGGCGACCCGATCCTCGCCGCCGACCACGACGTGGCGGTACCGGTCGAGCGGTGCCCAGCGCCGCACCTCGCTCCCGCTCCACACCACCACGCTCGGGGTGCCCACCGCGACCGCGACGTGCGAGGGGCCCGAGTCGTTGCACACGCAGAGGCACCCCTCCGCGACGACTGCGGCGAGGACCCCCACGCTGGTGCGCCCCGACAGGTCGAGCGGAGGCACGACCGAGCGATCGACGACGGCGGCGCAGGTGGGCCCGTCCGCGGACGAGCCCACCAGCACCACCGGGACGCCGAGCGCGGACACCTCGTCGATGACGCGCACGAACCCGTCGACGGACCAGCGCCGGTCGTCCTGCGACGCACCGGGGGCGACGACAACGTACGGTCGCTGGCCCAGGCCCACGAGCGCCCGGCCGGCGGTCCGGTCGTCGGACCCGACGGGCAGCTGCGGCGTCGGACCGAGCGGCTCGGCCCCGGCGGCGAGCGCCACGTCGAGGCACCGACCGACCTCGTGCGTCGACCGGAGGGGCGCCTCGATGTCCGGCTCGAACCCGCCCGGTGCACGCGGCGCGACGACGATCCCGTCGCCGAGGAGGCGGCTGTACGCGTTGGACCGGCTGCCGTCGCCGTGCATCTGGAGGATCAGGTCGGGGTCGCCCTCGCTCACCTCGCTGAGCGCGCACAGCACGTCGAGCGTCGGACCGGGCCGGGCGTGCAGCCCGGCCAGTGGGGGCACGTCCACGTAGTCGTCCAACAGGAGCGGGAGGTGGCCGAGCATCCATCGGTGGGCCTCGAGCCCCACGAGGACGATGCGCGCCGCGGGGAAGCCGGCGCGCAGCGCCTCGAGCGCCGGGATCGCGCACACCATGTCGCCCAGTCCGGGCAGCGCTCGGAACACCGCGATGCGCTCGGCGCGGGGCATGGCCGTCGCCCGATCGGTGGCGATCGTGGCGGTGGCGGGGCCGGACACGCGCCCGGCCCTACCCGACGACGCGAGCGGCATGACGGTTCTACGGCGGCACCGTCGGGTTACGGGAGAGCCACCACGGACGGCGGATCGGAACGAGGAGCGAGCATGCGGGTCGCGTTGGTGCTGGGCGGTGGTGGCGTGGTCGGCGCCGCCTACCACGCGGGGGTGCTGGCGGCGCTCGACGTCGACCTCGGGTGGGACGCGCGGGACGCCGACGTCATCGTGGGCACCTCCGCCGGGGCGCTGGTGGGCGCGCTGCTCGCCACCGGCACCGGGCCGCAGGACCTCGCCCTCGCGACGATCGGCCGGGCGGACCGGATGGCGGCCGAGCCCGCGCTCCGCCTCCTCGTCGACCGTCCGGAGCTCCCGTCCTTCGGGTGGTCGGACATCGCCCGCCGCCCGCACCTCCCCTCCGCCGCACTGCTCCGAGCTGCGGCGGCGCCCTTCGGGGGCGTCCCCCGGCTCAGCGCGGCGCTGACGATGATCGGCGATGGGCACCGCGACCTCGCGCCCGACCTCGCCGGTCTCGACGCCCTGGCCACCGACTGGCCCGAGGCCCTCCGCACCGTCGCCGTCGACCGCTCGAGCGCGCAGCGCGTCGTGTTCGGCCCCGATCGGCCCGCCCCGCTGTCCGCCGCCGTCGCCGCCTCCGCCGCCGTTCCCGGTTACTTCCGACCGGTGCCCATCGACGACGGCATCTACATCGACGGCGGGGCGTGGTCGCCGACGAACGTCGACGTGGTCGCGGCGCTCGACCCCGTGCCCGACCTGGTGGTGGTGTCGTCGCCGATGTCCTCGGCCGTCACGCGGCTGGGCGCCGACCTGCCGGTGCGACGGTGGTGCCGCGGCCGGCTCCACGCAGAGGTCGACGAGCTGCGGCGACTCGGGACCAAGGTGCTGGTGCTCGAACCGGGCCGCTCGGTCCTCGCCCACATGGCGTTCGACCTCATGTCCGGGGCGGCGCTGCGGGAGATCGTGCGGGAGGCCGTGCTCGGCGTCGGCCGGCGCCTGCTCGACCCGTCGATCGCGCCGGTGGCGGCCCGCCTCCGCTCGGCCGGCCGCCGGCCGCAGCAGCCCGTCGCCTGACCTGAGCCCGCACCCGTCCGCGGCCCCCGTTCGTTCTGATGACGTTCCGCGCTGCTGGACGACACGACGAATCGTCAGAACGTCTCCGGACCGGGGTTCGGCGTCATCGGCGGGCAGACGACGGGTAGGCGCCATCGCACCGCGACGACCGGCGACCGGCCGACCGACGCGAGGAAGCGGAGGAGCGATGAAGGCACTGGTGTGGCACGACCGACGCGACGTGCGCTGCGAGGAGGTCCCGGACCCGAAGATCGAGGAGCCGACGGACGCGGTGATCCGCGTCACGACGTCGGGCCTGTGCGGCTCGGACCTCCACCTCTACGAGGTGCTGGCGCCGTTCATGACCGAGGGCGACATCATCGGCCACGAGCCGATGGGCGTCGTCGAGGAGGTCGGCGCCGAGGTCGACGGCCTCCGCCCGGGTGACCGGGTGGTGGTCCCCTTCAACATCTCGTGCGGGCACTGCTGGATGTGCGAGCAGGGGCTCATGACCCAGTGCGAGACGACCCAGGTCCACGAGCACGGCTCGGGCGCCGCGCTGTTCGGCTACACGAAGCTCTACGGCGCCGTCCCCGGCGGCCAGGCGCAGTACCTGCGCGTCCCGCAGGCCCAGTTCGGCCCCGTCGTGGTGCCCGAGGGGCCGCCCGACGACCGCTTCGTGTACCTGTCCGACGTGCTCCCGACCGCGTGGCAGGCGGTGGAGTACGCGGACATCCCGGAGGGTGGCAGCGTCGCGGTGCTCGGCCTCGGACCGATCGGCGACATGTCGACGAGGATCGCGAAGCTCCGGGGCGCCTCGACCGTCATCGGCATCGACCTGGTCCCCGAGCGACTCGCCCGGGCCGCGGCCAACGGCATCACGACGATCGACCTCTCGCAGGAGGAGGACCTCGTCGGCGCAGTCCGCGAGCTGACCGGCGGTCGCGGCCCGGACGCCGTGATCGACGCGGTCGGCATGGAGGCGCACGGCGATCCCGTCGGGAAGCTCGCGCACCGGATGACGTCGCTGCTGCCCGACTCGCTCACCGAGCAGCTCATGCAGCACGCCGGCATCGACCGGATGGGGGCCTTCCACACGGCGATCGACCTCGTGCGCCGCGGCGGCACGATCTCGCTCAGCGGCGTGTACGGCGGCATGGCCGACCCCCTGCCGATGCTCGTGCTCTTCGACAAGCAGGTGCAGCTGCGGATGGGTCAGGCGAACGTGAAGCGCTGGATCCCCGACCTCCTGCCACTGCTCACCGGCGCCGACGACCCCCTCGGCGTCGACCACTTCGCCACGCACCGCGTCCCGCTGGACGAGGGCCCCGCCGCCTACGAGACCTTCCAGAAGAAGCAGGACGGGGCGGTGAAGGTGCTCTTCGAGCCGTGGCGATGACGACGTTCTCACGACCGCGCGCTCGGGTAGGGCGGGCGGACACCAGCAGCAGCGACCAGGGAGGCGGACCGGCATGAGCGATCCCACCACCACCACCAACCCGCCGGGCGGCGGAACGGAGCCGACGCTCGGCGACCGGGCGAGCGACGTCGCCGACACGGCGAAGGAGCACGCGTCCGGCGTCGCCGGCGCCGCCAAGGAGCAGGGCGCCGACGTGGCCCGCTCCGCGGTCGAGCACGCGAGGACCGTCGTCGACTCGGCAGGCGAGCAGGTCCAGAAGCAGGGCGAGGAGCAGGCGGCCCGCCTCGCGGACTCGCTGTCGTCGTTCTCGTCCGACCTGCGCTCGATGGCCGAGGGCAACGGCGCCGACCGCGGCAGCGTCGTCGGCGACGTCGCCCGCTCCCTCGCCGAGAGCACCGACCGGGTCGCCGGCGTGCTGCGCGACGAGGGACCCAGCGGCGTCATGCGCCGCGCGTCCGACTTCGGGCGCGAGCACCCCGTCCAGTTCCTCGCGCTCGCCGCCGGTGCCGGGTTCGCCCTGGCCCGCGTCGTGCGCAACAGCGACGCGCGACGCCTCCAGCAGGTGGCGAAGGACGCGGCGACGGGCGACGGCGCATCCGGCGGCGGTGCCGGGGTCGGCGGGGGCGTCGGCAACGGCATCGCCGCACCCGGCTCGAGCGGCCTCACCGGCACCTCCGTCGGCGCCGGCGTGGCGTCCGGCAGCGCGGACCCGACCGGTGCCGCCGTGGGTGGCATGTCTACGGACCTGCCCGCGTCGGCGGTGGGCCCATGAGCACGGACCGCGACGTGGGCCTGCCCGTGGAGCCGCCGGTCGACCGACCGATCGATCCCGAGCTCTCGCTCGGCGAGCTGTTCGGGCGGCTCGGGACCGACCTCGGCGACCTGCTCACCACGCAGGTCCAGCTGGCACGCACCGAGCTGCGCGACGAGGCCAAGGAGGCCGGCCGGAGCGCCGCCGCCTTCGGCGCCGCCGGCCTGCTCGGCTACCTGGCCCTGACCCTCGCGTGCTTCGCCGCGGCCTGGGGGCTTGCGGAGGTCATGCCCGAGGGGTGGGCCTTCCTCATCGTCGCCGTCGTCGTGGCGATCGTCGCCGGGGTGCTCGCGGTGCGCGGGCGTGCCGAGCTGCGACGAGCCACGCCGGTGGCCCCGAAGACCGTCGAGGAGATCAAGGAGGACGTGGCATGGACACGGGAACAGGTGAGCTGAGCACCGACGAGCTGCGCCGGAACCTCGCGGCTCGCCGCGAGGACATCGGGTACGACCTGGACGCCATCGGCGACCGGCTGAGCCCGGGGCGCATGGCGGAGCGGACGAGGAGCCGGGCCCGCGGACGCGTCATCGTCGTGCGGGAGCGGATCATGGGTCGGGCCCGCGACGCGCGCTCGTCCGTGGACGACGTCAAGCGCCACATCGGCGAGCAGGGACAGAGCGCCGGCAGCGCCGCGATGCAGGCGCCGGGCCAGGCCGTACACGCGGTCGAGGACCGCATCGAGGGCAGCCCGATGGCGGCCGGCCTCGTGGCCTTCGGCATCGGGTTCCTCGCGGGCTCGCTGCTGCCCGGGACGCGGTCCGAGTCCGAGCTCGCGTCGCGCGTGGAGCCGCAGCTCGAGGAGGCGACGCGCGTCGTCGCCCAGGGGGCGAAGGAGGCCGCTACACAGGTGGCCGGCGTCGCCAAGGACGAGGCGAGCGGCCTGAAGGACGAAGCGACCGACGCCGCGCAGGAGGTCAGGTCGTCCGCCCGGGAGCACGCGCAGGAGGCCCGTGACGAGGTCTCGGGCACCTGACGCCACGACGAGCGACGCCACGACGAGCGAGGAGCGGCGCATGGATGCCGGTCGCACCAACGGACGATCCGACGGCGACCTGGACACCCCACAGGAACCGGGTCGTCCGGTGGAGGCAGCGGAACAGGCGAGCACGACGGCGCCGGCCTCGTCGGGGCCGACCGACGAGGCCGGCTCCGGCGACCAGCTGGGTGCGCCGAGGCTCGAGGACGTGCACGTCGACGCCGGGGGCGACCTCGGCGACGGCGCCGACTGACCGCACCCGACC